>JAAYCO010000186.1 GCA_012729725.1 Planctomycetota bacterium | reverse complement strand
TGACCTGATGAACATCTGTCACGTTATTACCAGGCTGATCCTGGGCGGAGCACAGGAAAACACTATTCTCACCTGCGAAGGTCTTCACCAGGCCGGGCACAACGTGACGCTTGTGACCGGCCCGGCCCTTGGCCCCGAAGGCGAACTGCTGACACGCGCCCGCAACGGCGGCTACGAGGTCATCGTCACAGACGACCTGCGCAGGGAGATTAACCCGCTGCGCGACTGGCGATCGCTTAAGAAGCTGCGAGCGATTTTCGCCGCCCGCAAGCCTGACGTGATGCACTCGCATTCGTCCAAGGCCGGAATACTCGCCCGCCAGGCGGCCTGGGATCTGGCGACGCCGCTGGTGGTTCACACAATTCACGGCCTTCCGTTTCATCCTTACCAGCCGTGGTGGCTAAACAGGTTGTACATAATGCTCGAGCGCCGCTGTGCCCGGCACAGCGGGGCGATAATCTCGGTGGCGGACGCCATGACGGCAAAAGCGCTGGCGGCAGGCATAGGCTCGCCCGCCCAATACGTCACGATTCGCAGCGGCATGGAAACCGAAAGCTTTCTCAACCGCCCGCCACAGGCCGACGAGTTCCGCCGCGGCCTCAATCTGCCCGACGGGGCGGTGCTCTTCTCGCAGGTCTCAAGGATCGCGCCGCTAAAAGGGCACGACTTCATTCTCTCGGCGGCAGCGCAGGTTCCAAACAACATTCATTTCTGCTTTGTCGGCGACGGTCCCATCAGTGCGCAAGTGGCTCGTCGCGTTGATGAGCTTGGGCTCTCCGGCCGCGTGCACATGACGGGTTTGCTGCCGCCGGACATGATGCCCGCCGTGATGCACGCAAGCGACGTGGTGATACATTGCTCGCTTCGCGAAGGGCTTGCCCGCGCGATACCCCAGGCAATGCTTGCCGCCCGGCCGGTGGCGTCATTCGACATCGACGGCGCGAGGGAGGTTGTCACCGATGAAACGGGCATTCTGCTGCCGGGCGGCGATGTTCCCGCCCTGGTCAGCGCGATTGTGCGACTTGGAACCGACGAATCGCTGCGTAACAGGCTCGGCCGGGCCGGGCGCGATCTGTGCCGCGACCTGTTCGACTGGCGAGTGATGGTCCGGCAAATAGAAGACCTGTACTCGCGCCTGTTGAATCAGCCTGCCGACTAACGAACGCGTGCTTACGACTCCTGAAGATCCTTTGCAGCCGAGCGAAGCCGTTCCCTGAGCCGCCCCATCAGGACTCCGTGAATCTGCGAGACGCGGCTCTCGGAGATGTCCATCGTCTGGCCGATCTCCTTCATGGTCATGCCTTCGTAGTAGTACAGCATCACGATGAGTTGTTCTTCCTTCGTGCAGTTGCGCTGGACGTATTCCTTCATGTCCTGCCTGCACGCCTGGAGGTAGGGGTTGTCTTCCCTGTCGCTCGTGAGCGTCTCGGCCAGTTTGCACAGGCTGTCGTGCGGGCTGAGCACGTTCTGCTCAAGCGAGACGGTCATAGTAACGTTGCATTCCCGCATCAGCCGGCGGGCCTGGCACGGCCGGACGTGCATCTCGCGGGCGACCTCGCCCTCCGTGGGTGTTCTGCCCAGAGTTGACGTAAACGACTGCACCAGGTTCGCCAGTTGCCGCTGTCGAGCGCGGGCCAGCCGGGGAAGCCAATCCATGGCCCTGAGATCGTCAAGCATAGCGCCGCGGATTCTCGACACTCCGAAGGTTTCGAACCTGACCCCGCGGCGAGGATCGTAGGCCCTGACGGCGTCCATCAGGCCGAAGATGCCCGCTGAAGTTAGATCCTCGATATCCACCTGCCCAAGCAGCTTGGCGTGCATGCGGCGCGCCACCGCCTTTGCCAGAGGCAGGAACCTTTCGACAAGTGCGTTTCTGCAACCCTCATCGCCGGCACGGCATTTGCGCCACAGCAACGTCAGTGTGTCAGCCTCGCATTCGGTGTTCTGTCGCAGGTTCATGATGATCCTCCGGTCTGTTTCATGCAGCGGTGGTTTCTCCCGTCACAAGGCCGCAAGCCAAGGCAAGGAGGTCCGAAATCAGGAAAGGCTTATCAAGGCGGGACACGCCCAACTCGTCCGCCGTTCGCAGGACGTCGGCG
>JAAYCO010000032.1 GCA_012729725.1 Planctomycetota bacterium | reverse complement strand
GAACTATCCCGCCGGCGAACATCTGGAACGCACTGTTGACCTTCCTACTCAGCTCTTGGGGCATCCGGCTGTGGACAGTCTGGCATACAGATGCGAGGATGGCGCCGTCCGTGTTCGAAGATGTGACGGCGAGGCGGAGTTCAAGGTCCACGAGGGGAACCTGATATCCTATCGACTTGTAAGTGGAGACGATCCCTTCGGCTGGAACGGGCACGTGCCGGCGGAGGCGCTCCTGGGCCAGCCTATGTCGGGCAGACAATGGCTTGCCGCGACAAGCGAGACAGAATATCCCGATCTGCCGCAGCAGATCACCACGTTGTTTGAGAGCCATCGATTGGGAGATCTCGTCCTTTTTGCCGCCGATGGTTACGACTTCCGCGACAACAATGTGGCTGCACATGGCGGCCCGCGCGCGGTGGACATGCAGGTTCCTTTCATCATCGCCGGTCCGGGCGTGCCGCGCGGCAGGATGTCCAATGTCAGAAGCGTTGACTTGACGCCAACCTTGCTGCAACTCCTGGGCGAGCCGGTTCCCCCAGACCTCGACGGTCAGCCTATCGACTTCACCAAAGTGAGGCCCCAGTGATTCGGCGAGAACAGTTGGCGCCGCTCAGGCAGGCCCCTTGTGGCTGCGGCGCGCAATGTGTACAATGCCACGCCTGCTGGAGAGGTGCCAGAGCGGCTGAATGGGCCGGTCTCGAAAACCGGTGTGCCTTTTAGGCACCGCGGGTTCGAATCCCGCCCTCTCCGATTTCGCCGACGGTATCGTCGGGAGTTTGCATTGCCTTCTTCACATCCGCGGTTCAAGCTGATTGCTCAAATCGTCGCCAAAGGATAGAGTAAGATACGTACGCGGGGCAGGGTCTGCCCCCTGGGCATGGAGAAAACGATGGCCATTAGCTTCAACTGCATCAAGTGCGGCAAGGAGATCAAGGCGCCGGATTCCTATGCGGGAAAACAGGGCAAGTGTCCCTACTGCGGGCAGGGCAACAACATCCCTATGCCAGTTGACGAAGATGATCTCATTCCGCTTGCTCCCATCGATGAGAATGAGGAGCGACGTCGCCAACAGGAGATAGACTATCTGCGCAGCAAAGAGAAGCTTTTGCTGCGCGAGCTTTCGGAGTCATCGCCTGGGCCGGACGAACCTGCCCCGGCCCCAAAGCAGGCCCCCAGAGTCACGATCGAGCAGTGCCGGTCGGATGTCATGAACTACTGTCTTGATCTGGCCAACAGCCGGCTGGATAAGCTAGATGTCTATGTCTCCAGGCTTAAAAACAACAAGGCGCTGGGAATGACCGCCGTCGAAGACTTCATGCTTGGGCGATATATCGAACCAGCCCTGGATGATATTCCGCCCAAGGTGCTCAAGGGGTTCCTCACGCAAATGCGAGAGGCACTGCGTTAGCAAAAAAAACGCCCGTCCGTTGGCATCGGACGGGCGGAAGATTCCACACACGCTTCTACTGGGCTTCGCCGCCGGATGCTGGGGGTTCCTCGGGCTTGGGGGCCTCGGTGGCGTCGCTCTGGGACTGCTCCCCGGCAGCGGGCTGCGAAGCTTCGATCGCCTCCTGCGGCTCTTCAACATAGACATCATCGTAATCGGTGGCGTCAACTTTGCGCCGAAGCAGGCAGTAGATCACGGTTCCGGCGGAGGCTGCGTATGTCAGCAGGTACGCCAGGACGACCAATGCCACCAGCAACACCCAGAAGTTCACCAGCACCGTGCCGATGTACTGCCGCCAGGCCGTCATCGCATCCCAGTTGAATGGTCCGACAAATGACCAGAAGGTTGGTTCGGGCCAGATCACGTCAACCTTGTCAGCGGCGGGCGAGACGCTTGCGCCATCGCTCCACACGCCCCACTTGACGAACATGTGTGTGCTTCGAAGAGCAAGGAACGCGAAAAGGCGTACGAACAGATAGGTGGCCACGCCGTACACGGCTGCAACAATGCCATAGATGATCGCTCGCCACGGCCGGGCGTAAACGTAGTTGTAGCTGCGGGAAATGGCGTCGAATGCATCCGAGCCCTCCACCGCAATCGTCGGATACATCAATGGCGAGCCTGCGACAAGGCCAACCGTGAGAAACGCAATGGCGAAGCCGCCAAGGATGGACAGGAAGAACAGGATGCCGATGATCAGTTCGCCGACTATCGGCAGGTTCAGAATCAGGCCCGAAAGAACCAGAAGCGCCCCCACCGCAAAGATCACGCCGATCGGGATGAGCGGCGCGGCGAAGAAGCTGAAGAATTTGCTTATCGCGAACTTCAGCGACTGCACTATCGATATCTTTTCTTCACGGGCGAAGTGCAGTGCGGCGATGCGGTTGACGGCGCCGCCGAACAAGGCAACCGTCGCCAGCGACACCACCAGGAACAGCAGCGCATACACCCAGTGCTGGGCTATAAGCCACACGAAGCCGCGATAGCTCAGCAGCAGCCAGATCGCCAGACCCGGGCCGCGGTTGTCGGTCTGTGCGGGCAGGGCGGGCATCTGTTGAAGCTGTCTGCCGCCCGGTCCGTCCAGACTTGGAATCTGAAGGGCAAGCGGGTCGACCGCCACCGGGCCGGGCATGCGGCGCTGAAGCAGATCGTTGTACCTGCTCAGGTTGCCCAGGAAGTTAAGATTGCCTACCGCCTGCACCGCGCCGACAAGGCAGTTTCGTTGGTAGGAGATGAACCCTTCGCCCACTCTCTGGCCGCGAACGGCGAGGTAGGCTTGGCGGAACTCCAGCCTGCGCAGCGACAGCGCCTGCCTGGCGGCGGATTCCGCGTCGCCTTTGGCGTCGTCGATGATGCGCTCGATGGCGTCTGCTTCCTCGTCGAAGAGATCCTCGGCTTCGTCAAGCAGTTTGGATGCGGAATCACGCCGCTGAAGGTCAACCTGTGAAACCGTGCGCGCTTCAGCCGCCTGGCGAATTGTCTGGCGCAGAGGTGCTGGGTCAATTCCTCTTTCATCGGCGGCCTGAGCAAAAAGCACCTGGTAGCGGGCCAGCGTTTGCCGTTGGCCGGCCGAGTCGGCCTTTAGCGCGGCGGCTCTGTCCACCTGCGCCTTTTCCCATTGGCTTTCCAGTCGGTCAAACTGCGCCGGAGACATCGTCGCGTGTGCGGCAATCTCCTGAGGCTGGACGTATTGGCCCGCTGCCCCCCACAGAAGGTCCATCACCAACACCGTCAGGAGCACCGTCACAAGCGCCATGGTGGCCAGCGCGAGCTTGCTCGGGTGAATCGCCATGCGGAAGCACTTGAATATCTGCGTGAAGCTGAAGACCTCGTTCCAATTGACGCCTCGAACTTCTTGCTGCTCCTGGGCCATCGGAATTTCCTTTCCTTCTTGCCTGCCGGTGGATTCACTATCTCCATCCGCGAACGCCAAGTCCCTTGCCTTAGGGGCCTTGCGAACAGGACTTGTGAATTCTCACGTATTATAAGCCTGCCGCGGAGCGCTGCAATTGTTTTCCATAGGTCCCAGCACGGACGGAGGGGGTTGCACGCAGGCGGAATTTGATCGACGTCCAACAGGCCGTCGTATATTAGATATGGTGAGCCTACCCTTGAAACGGTGCGGCCTCCGGAAGCGTTAATGCCTGTCTCGACCAAACACAATTCTCTTGTGGCCAAAGCAATGACTGACGCGGGGCTCAAAGCCGCCGCCGCTCGTCTTGCGCCCGCAAAGGAAGTCGAGATCGACGGCGTATGGGGGTCCGCGGCTGCCCTTTGTGCAGCTGGCATATCGGCGATCTCCGGTAGGCCGCTGCTCTTCATCGCCCCTCACGGTGAGGACGCCGATGACTTCGCCGACGATCTGGAGGTGCTGACCGGCGCGCGGGCGATGGTCCTGCCGCCCTGGGAGGTTGACCTGGGCGCGGAGCATCTTAACGATGACGTCACCGCTGACCGCCTCAGGCTGTGCAATCATCTGGCGCGACATGGCGCAGGTCCGGGCGTCATTATCGCCGCGGGGGTGATGGCGCTGCTTCAACCGGCGCCGGACCGCCGAACTCTGGAATCGTCGAGACTCACCTTGAAGGTGCGGATGGACATGTCCATCGACCGCCTGCTGCAATGGTTGGTGGACTGGGGCTTTGAGCGAGTCGAGCAGGTCGATCAGCAGGGAGAGTTCGCGCACCGCGGGGGCATAGTGGACATACTGCCGCCGGGGGAAATGGCGGCTATTCGCATCGAGTTCTTCGGCGACGAGGTGGATTCGATCCGCCTGACCGATCTTGACAGCCAACGAAGCGTCGAGAGCGTCCAGTCTGTCGATATCGTGGGCCTCAAGCTGCCTGAGCCCAGCGGCAGGCACGCGTCTTTCATGAGCTATCTGCCGGCGGACACCATCATCTGCCGGACCAATCGCCGCGAGATAGACGAACTGGCCGAGCAGTTGCACCGGCGTGCATCAGAGACGGCCGTCGGCGGGCCGCTGGCCGGGGGCAAATGGCTGCTCGACCCGGCAGAAGCTATGGCGGTAACACAGAATCTCGCCCGCCTCGAGCTTCGCCAGTTTGCATCAGGCGAGGCAAAGCGAAACCTGTCTGTGGGCATAAGGTCGCTGGAAACCCTCTCGTTGAACGCCCCCGAGGCGCTGGGCGAGCTTCAGGAGTTCGCGCACACCGCAAAGGTGTGGATTTATTGCGAGAACCAGCCCGAACGCGAGCATTTTCGCAGCCAGCTTAACCAGACACATCCGTTTCTTGCCCAGAAGGCCAATCTTGAGATAGGCCATCTTAACAGCGGATTCTACTGGCCCGGCCGAAAGCTGTTGGCGATCGGCCATCATCAGATATATCACCGCTACGCCAAGGTGCGTAAGGTGCGGGCGATACGCTCGGGCCGGCCCATCGAATCGCTGATCGATCTCAGAGAGGGCGACTACGTCGTGCACGTCGCGCACGGCATCGCCAGGTTCGAAGGGCTCAAGACCATCGAGCGGCACGGCGCGGGCGAGGAGTTTCTTTCGCTGAGGTTCGCCGACAACGCCGTGTTGCACGTGCCTGCTTCGCAAATCAATCTCGTGCAGAAGTACGTTGGCGCCGGGAGAATTCGCCCACCGCTGAGCAAGCTTGGCGGCACACTGTGGCAGCGGCAGAAAGAGCGGGCAGCCGAGGCGGTTGAAGACCTCGCCGCCGAGATGCTGCGGGTGCAGGCATTCAGGGCCAATAGCCCGGGGTTCAGTTACCCTCAGCAGACGGAGTGGCAGAATCAATTCGCCTCGCAGTTCATATATACCGAGACGCCCGACCAGATTTCGGCGATGGACCAGATCGCCCAGGACATGTTCAAGGCCCGGCCGATGGACCGCCTGCTGTGCGGCGACGTTGGCTTCGGCAAGACCGAGCTTGCCATGAGGGCTGCGTTCAAGGTTGTCGAGGCCGGCAAGCAGGTAGCGGTGCTGGTTCCCACAACCGTCCTTGCGGCGCAGCATCTCAACACATTTCGCGAGCGATTCGCCGATTTTCCAGTGACAGTTGACATGATCAGCCGGTTCCGGACCCACACCCAACAGGCGCAGATCACCAAGAGAGTCGCCCAAGGCGGCATCGACATACTGATAGGAACGCATCGCCTGCTGAGTTCCGATGTGCGGTTCCAGAACCTTGGGCTTGTGGTAATAGATGAAGAGCAGCGTTTCGGCGTCGAGCACAAGGAGAAGCTCAAGCACATGCGCGCCGAGGTGGACGTGCTGACGCTGACGGCAACGCCCATTCCACGCACACTGCACCTGGCGCTGCTGGGTCTCAGGGACATCAGTTCGCTTTCCACGCCGCCCCTGGATCGGCGAAGCATCCATACAGAGGTGACTCACTATGATGATCAGCTTATCCGGTCGATCATTCTTCGCGAGTTGGACAGGAAGGGCCAGGTCTTCTTCGTCCACAATCGCGTGATGGACATCGACGTTCTTGCCCAGCATCTTCGGGGGCTTGTTCCCGAGGCCCGCATCGACGTTGGTCACGGCCAGATGCCCGAGGGCGAGCTAGAGAAGGTCATGCTCAAGTTCGTCGAACGCCGCGTGGACCTGCTTCTATGCACGACGATCATCGAAAGCGGGCTGGACATCCCAACAGCCAACACGATCATCATTCACAACGCCGACAGGTTTGGCCTGGCCGAGCTGCACCAGCTTCGCGGCAGGGTGGGGCGATACAAATACCGCGCGTACTGCTATCTTCTTCTGCCCCAGCACCGCCCGGTTAATTCCGACGCCGCCAAGAGGCTCAAGGCAGTGGAGGAATTCAGCGACCTGGGCGCTGGTTTCCAGATCGCCATGCGTGATCTTGAGATTCGCGGCGCCGGCAACATTCTTGGCAGGGAGCAGAGCGGGCACATTGCAGCCGTCGGTTACGAACTGTACTGCCAACTGCTTGAGCAGGCGGTGAACGCCATAAAGGGAAAGAAGGCTCCCGCTCGCAAAGAGGTGCATGTTGAGTTAGGCATCGAGGCGCTGATACCAAAATCCTACATCACTTCCGAGCGTCAGCGAATGGAGATCTACAGGAGGGTCGTCAGTTGCGCTTCGGTGGACGACCTTAAGCAGCTCCGCGGCGACATGATCGACGCGTTCGGCCAGCCCGGAGAGACCGTCGAGACGATGCTTGACATGGCAGAGGTGCGAGTAAGGGCTGGGGCTATGGGCATAGAAAGCATTGTGCGCATCGACCCGGATATTGTCTTGAAGGTTAGCAACCAGGGCCGGGTGAAACGGTTGTTTGAGACGGCTGAGGGCACCGTGCGGCTGAGCGACGAGCGCACGATATACTGGCGGCTGCCGGTGGAACTGAGAATGCCTCACGTGATGTTGCGCAAGCTCCTCGACCAGTTGAGAAGATGACCCTCGCTGGACAACTCTGGCGTCTTTCATTAGTGTACCGAAATGACCATGAGAATAACGATGATCGGCGACGGCGCTATGGGCACGCTTTGCGCCAACATGCTTGCCGAAAACGGCATGCAGGTGCGTCTTTGGTCGGCCTTTCCCGACGCGGCCGAGGAAATGCGCCGGCTGGGCGAGAACAGGCGATTTCTTCCCGGTGTGCCGCTGGCGAAAGGCGTTGAGATCACATCGCGGGACGATCAGGCATTCGAGCATGCCCAGCTTGCCGTCTCGGCAGTGCCTACTCAGTATATCCGCGGCGTCTGGCAGCGCCTCTGCGCGCATGTGCCGCCAAATCTTGGCATTTGCAGCGTGGCCAAGGGCATAGAAGTCGCAACCCTGCTTCGACCCACCCAGGTGCTGGCGGATGTGCTTGGAGGCGACCGGCCGCTGGCGGCGCTTTCGGGTCCGTCAATCGCACCCGAAATAGCCCGCCACCTTCCGGCGACCGTTGCGGCCGCCAGCGAGCACGAAGAGTTCGCCAGGCAGGTTCAGGAAATAATCACCCGGCCGTACTTCCGTGTTTACACCAACAGCGACGTTATCGGCGTTGAGGTTGCCGGCGCGACAAAAAACGTTATCGCCATAGCTGCGGGCATTCTCGACGGGTTGGGCGCGGGAGACAACGCGAAGGCGGCCCTGTTGACCCGCGGCCTGGTCGAAATATCCAGGCTGGGCGTGGCGATGGGCGCAAAGCCACAGACCTTCGCGGGGTTGGCGGGAATGGGCGATTTGGTCACTACATGTTTTTCGCCAATCGGCAGGAACCGCTCTTTCGGCGAGGCTGTCGGAAAAGGACAGAAGGTCGAAGATGCCCTTTCGGCAACGAATTCCGTTGTCGAGGGCGTTGCGACAACCAGTGGCGTTGTGGAGCTTGCCCGGCGTCATCAGGTTGAAATGCCCATCACGCAGGGCGTCTACGACGTGCTGTTCAACAACATGTCCCCGTCGCAGGCCATAAACGAACTGATGGCCCGCCCGCTAAAATCAGAAGAGTAGTCGTCTCCTCCGTCATGCCTTTCGGCCGGCGAGAAACGCGTCGTCATCCGGGCCGAAAACCACGGGAGATCTGGACATACGCTCGATGTCAAAGGCTTCCATCAGATCATTCATGTCCGCCTCGCGCCGAGAGCCGAAGGCGCCGCACATGAAGCCAATCAGTCCTAGTATTCTTTGGGGAGTGCATCCCAGCCGGCGATAGTAGCAAAGCCTGCTGTCGCCGTGACGCTTCGCCAGGCGCCGCCCATCGGGACCTATTACCAGGGGCAGGTGCCAGTATTCGATTGGTTCGTCAAAGCCAAGGAGGCGGCGAAGATGAATCTGGCGGGCGCACGATTCGAGCAGATCATCGCCGCGCACAATCCTGTTCACTCCGGCGGCCGAGTCGTCAACAACAACGGCCAGTTGATAGGCAGCCTGGCTATCGTTCTTGAAGACCACGAAATCGCCCCCAGCCGAGGCAAGATCTACGCTCTGCGGCCCGGCGAAGCGGTCGTCAAACAACATGGGCGCCAGCGGGGCAATTACCCGCCACGCAACGGGTCTGCCGCCTTGGCGAGCCTGCGATTCATCAGCGAATCTTCCGCGGCACGTGCCGGGATATGCTGCCGATGCCTGACCCAGATTGGGCGCGCTGGCGGCTATTTCGATGTCCCGCCGGCTGCAAATGCATGGATAGGCCCAGCGCTCCGACCAGAGACGATTCAGCGCCTGGCGATAAAGCTCGCCCCGCTCGGATTGGCGCACGACAGGACCTTCCCATTCGAGCCCAAGCCACGAGAGTTCGTCGATCATGGCCGACGAGTCGCCCTTGATCCTCGGACCGTCAAGGTCTTCGATGCGCAGCAAAACGCGCCACCCGTTCTGCCGCGCCAACAGGTGGTTGATTACAAACGTCCTTGCGTTACCGACGTGCAGCGCGCCGGTCGGCGAAGGCGCCAGCCTGGTTATTCCATTACTCATTGCCGCTCTTATGATACTTCAGCGGGTTATACGTGCAACACGGGCAGGTTGACTCGCCCCTTGGCCAGAGGCTACTCTATGACGATCAAAGAAAGGCACAAGCCATGCGCCACCTTGTTGTTTACGCGATGCTGACGGGCCTTATCCTGTTGCAGGGTTGCACGCCCCCGCCGCCTGTTGATCCCCAGCCCCCCGCTCCGATCCTTGCCCCCCCGTCGCAAGAGGTACAAGCTGAAGGCGGCCCGGTCATGGCCATCGTCAACGGCGAGGCGATATACATGAAGCAGCTGCACGAGGCGCTCATCCGCGGACAAGGCGTCGGCATGGGCCAGCAGCTTATCGTAACCGCCATTGTCAAGCAGGAGGCCGCCAAACGCAACGCGACTATTGATGACAAAGATCTGGAATTCGAGCACCAGCGCATGCTGGCCGACACTTTCAGCAGCGTTGATGAACCTCAGCAGCGCGAAAGGCTGCTGGCGCAGTTTCTTCAGGAAAAGCAGATGCCCCGGCTGACGTGGGACATGGCCGTCGAGCGAAACGCCCTGCTCCGCAAGATGGTGCTGCCCGACCTCAAGGTTTCTGATGAGATGCTGCAGGCGGAGCTAACAGAAACGTACGGCAGACGAGTGCAGGTGCGGCACATTGAAGTCGAATCGCTGAATGAAGCACAACGCATGCTGGACATGCTTCGTGACGGGGCCGATTTTATCGAGCTTGCCCAGAAACACTCCAAGAATCCTTCCGCTGCCAACGGCGGAATACTGCCGCCAATAAGCGCCGCCTCTGACATTCCCCCGGCCCTGAGGCAGGTGGCGCTGGCGATGGTTCGCCCGGGCGAACTCAGCGCGCCGGTGAAGCTGGGATACGCCTTCCACATCCTCCGGCTGGAAAAGGTTGTGCCCGCCAAAGATGTGGCGTTGGAGGACGTTCGCGAATCGCTGGACGCCGCCGTCAGGCAGAAGATCGCCACCGGAGCACAGCAGAGGCTGCTGATCGAGCTCATGCGCAACGCCAGTTACGAGTACGTTGACCCGCTGATGAAAGAGCTTGACGCCGCCGACAGGAACAAGCTTCGCTAAGGCTTCGCCGCCACGAAAGGATGGGAATGCTTTTGCGACAATACGGCTCGTTTGCCGGCGGCATCGATCTGCCTGACGAAAAGCATTCCACTCTTGGCATGCCGATTGAACCCGCTGCGCGCCAGGGTGTGCTGCGAGTTCCTCTTGCGCCATGCGCCGGCCCTCCCGCCCGCATGCTGGTGCCGGAAGGAACAAGAGTCTCGGCAGGCGAGAGAATCGCAGCCGCCTGCGGCGGCGTGGATGTTTACGCGCCATGTGAAGGCCGAATCGGAAAGACAGTTGACGTGCAGGTGGTTTCGGCCGTTGGGGTGAAACACTCGCCCGCTATAGAGCTTGTCGCCGTGGGGCAGATGGCCCCCATTCGTTTGCTTGTTCCGGTTTTCGACTGGCGGGCCGCCTCAAGCCGGGAAATCAGGACCAGTCTTGCCGGCGGCGGCCTGACCACCGCCAAAGGCCATATCGAACCGCTCAACATATGGGTCGAACGAGGGCTCAGGGCCTGCTGCAAATGCATTATCGCAAACGTGGTCGAGCCTCAGCCGTATGTCACTTCCGACCACCGAATGCTTGTCGAGAACGGCGCGGAGGTCATCCGCGGCCTGATGATCATCGCAAAGGCCCTGGAGGTGGGCCAGATGCTGCTGGCTGTGGACCAGCGGCGCGTGGACCAGTATCGCGGGCTCGTTGGCGCTGCCCGCGCATGCAACGTCGCCATGGTGGCCCTTCCCGCAAAGTATCCCGCCGGCAACGACACGCTGCTGGTCAAGGTGCTCCACCGGCGCGAAACGCCGATTGGCAAAGAGACGTTTGACGTCGGCGCTGCAGTTATCGACGCCTCCACCTGCTTCGCCGCGTACAGATGGGTTGCATGCCAATCACCCCAGACGGCAAGGGTTGTGACCGTCAGCGGCCAGGGAACAATGCCCAGGGGCAATTTCTGGACGCCATACGGCGCCGATTGCCAATCGATGCTTCAGGAAGCGCGGGGCACGATGGTCATCGGGGGGCCTATGGCGCCGTCCTATCAAGCCGATAACGCGGTGGTCTGCGCCGCGACCGATGCGGTGCTGAACCTCAAGACGCCGCCGGCGACAACAGCAACGCCCTGCATTCGCTGTGGATGGTGCACTGATCATTGTCCCGCAAGACTCAACGTCAAGGGGATCAGCGACGCATACGAACTGGGCAAAATCGACCGCGCGCGGCGCCTGCACGCTGGAGCGTGCATAGAGTGCGGCGTCTGCTCATACGTTTGCCCGGCCCGACTGGGCCTTTGCGAGCGGGTTGTTTGGATAAAACGGCTCCTTCAACAGCGCCCCCAACAGGTCCGGCCCCAGGAACTGCACCCCGAGGCGCGCCCATGAGCCTGTTGACCGGCCAACCACAGGCGCATCACGCCACACAGATCGGAATGGATGTTCGCGGCCCGCTTATTTGCGCGCCGGAGAGCATTCGCACCGTGTTTATCGTCACGCTGGCGGCTGCGAGCGCCCCGCTTTGCGCGGGCATAGTCCTGTTCGGTTGGCGGGCGGCGGTTGTTGCCGCCATTTGCATAGGCTCCTGCGCGAACATAGAGCGCCTGTACTACCGCGTCACCCGCATGCCGGCGCTGATGGGCCGATCGCATGCATACCTTACGGGCGTGTTGCTTGCGCTTACCCTTCCGCCCACGGCGCCGTGGTATGTTCCCGTTGTCGCCTCGGCCTTTGCGATTATTGTGGGCAAGGCGGTGTTCGGGGGCGTGGGGCATTTTCTCTGGCAGCCCGCGTTGGTGGGCAGGCTGGCGGCGGCAGTGCTGTTCGCCGGCGCGATGAACCCCGAATACTGGCCGGTGCTTGCCCAGGACCGCCTCCTGTGGGGCGATGCGGACAAGGGCAGGATTGTTGATGATTGGCGAAAATGGCATGGCAGTTGCGCACCGGAAAACGCCGATGCCTTTGTGTCTCGTAGAAGCGACGTTGTGCTGTCCGGGCTTCGTCCATCAAAGGCGTCGTACAGCGCGCTGGCCTATCTTCCGCCGCCCAATGAACTGCCTAAGGCCCCGCCTGCCGCCCTGGGCCAACTGCCCTCTATGGGCGAGATGCTCATGGGAACAGTGCCCGGCAACATTGGCGAGACCTGCGCAATCGTAATCGTTGTCGCGGGGTTGTATCTTATCTATCGCAACTATCTGAAATGGCAGCTTCCTGTGGCGGTGCTGTGTTCCGCGGCGGCCGTTGCCGCAGCGGCGCCTGTGTACCTCGCCGGACCGGACGACGTGGCCATCGAGGTGTGGTGGCCCGTACTGCACCAGGAGGGCGAGGTGGCGCTGACGTACGTCATGTACAGGCTGCTGTCGGGCGGAATTGTTCTCAGCGCGTTTTTCCTTGCCGGCGAGTCAACCTCCAGACCCACTGGTGCGGGCGGCCAGGTTATCTTTGGCGCTGGAATCGGCTCGCTTGCGATGCTGCTGCAACTCTACGTCAACACGCCCATACCAGCCTTCATGGCGGTGCTTGCGATGAACACGCTTACTCCCGCGCTTGATTCTCTGTGGCGTCCAAGGGTTCTGGGCAGGCGCAGATTTGAGTTTCTTCGCCGAAAATGATTCCTGGCGTTTGCTTCATATCAGCTTGCAGATAAAGCACTTGCGAGAAGGTGCCGTCGGCAGGTCAAGAGGAATCTTTTTGCTTTATCAAGTTGACTGTCGCCGGACAGTTTTTTGTCCGATATAATATATTAGTTCCGCGACCCTCCACAGACAGATAAACTGAACTTCGCTAAAGCGGGTGACGCGGACTGACTCGGGCGCCCATAAAGGACGCCCGAGTTTTTTATGCCGTTCTACTTGAGCATCTTCTCCAGGGCATCGAGCCCCTTGTCTATCTGCTGGAGGCTTGTGGCGAACGTCAGGCGGACGCAATCGTCGTCGCCGAATTCAACACCGGGAACAAGGGCCACCCGTGCTTCATTCAAGGCTGCCTTTGCGAACGTTGTTGAGTTGGTGACAGCGGTCTGGCCGATGCTTCTGCCGTAATGCGCGCTGACGTTGGGGAAGCAGTAAAACGCGCCGGTAGGCCGGACGCATGTGACGCCGGGCATCGCGCTGAGTCTTTGGGCCATGTGCCGCCCGCGTTTCTCGAACTCCACCCGCATCGATTCGATAGTCTGCGCCGAGCGAGGATCGGTGTAGGCAGCAAGCGCCCCCGCCTGGGCGAAGCTCACGGGGTTGGTCGTCTCGTGGCTCAGCAGATTGCGCATTGCAGTGATGATATCGCCCGGGCCCGCTGCCCAGCCGATGCGCCAGCCCGGCATGGAGAACGTCTTGGCCAGGCCGTTGAACGTGACAGTCCTGTCCATCAGGGCGGGGTCGAGGGCGGCAAACGACACGAACTTCGTGTCGCCGTAAATGAGCTTCTCGTATATCTCGTCGCTGAAAACGATCAGGTTGGTCTTGAGCACCGCCTGGGCGATAGCCGCGAGCTCGTCCGGCGAATAGGTCACGCTCGTGGGGTTGCTGGGCGAATTCATTACGAGAATCTTCGCGCCGGTACTCGCGGCTTCAAGCACCTGCTGTGGGGTTATCTTGAAACCCTGCTCGCTTGAAGCCTTGACGATCACCGGCTCGCCGCCGGCAAGCTTCACCATTTCGGTGTAGCTGACCCAGTATGGCGCGGGTATCAGCACCTTGTCGCCGGGATTCACCAGGCACTGGAACGCGGCGTACAGGGCGTGCTTGCCGCCGAAGGTCACGATGATGCGTTCGGGCGGGTACGCCAGCTTGTTCTCGGAAGCGAGCTTGGCGGATATCGCCTGGCGAAGCTTCTCGCCGCTTCGTGGCGTGTACTTGGTGTCGCCTGCGTCGAGGGCCGCCTTGGCGGCGTCCTTGATAAACGCCGGGGTCTCAAAGTCAGGTTCGCCCGCGGCGAAACTCACGACGTCAAGTCCCTGCGACTGCATCTTCCTCGCCTGTGCGGTGATTGCTATGGTTGTGCTTTCGCCAACCGACGATATACGGGTGGAAAGTCTCAAGTGCGGTCTCCGGAGGTTCTGATTCAGGCATACGCCTGCAATGGATGAAGCAGCATACTGCCGGGTCGGATTTCATGCAAGCTCAACACCGCGCGGAGTGCGGCTTGGGCCGCAATATCTTTTTGTCCGCCGAGCGTTAGTATGTATACTGTCGTTTTAGTCCGGCAGCGGCGCCAGGGCGGCATCGGGCTTGGGCCCTCCGGCAACGGGATCACGATGAGCACTGTCAACATTTACGAGCGGACTGTCGATCACTTCCTGGCCCCGATACTGTCGTTTCTTCGCGATTCGGCGGTTTCGGAGATCATGGTCAACTCGCACGACGAAATCTATGTCGAGCGAGGCGGAAGGCTCGAGCGCACGGAGGCCCGGTTTGAGGACGCCGATTCGCTGATGTCTGCCGTGAACAACGTGCTTCAGTTCACAGGCAAGCGTCTGACGAACGAGAATCCGCTGGTTGACTCGCGCCTGCCCGACGGCAGCAGGGTTCACGTGATTCTTCCTCCGCTGAGCCGGCGCGGCGTGTGCATGACCATTCGCAAGTTCGCCAAAGTCAACTTCTCAGCGCAGCATCTGCTGGAGCTTGGCGCCTGGACGCCGCAGGTGATGGAATACATCAAGACGTGCGTGCTTGCCGAGAAAAACATTCTCGTCACCGGCGGCACGAGCAGCGGCAAGACCAGCCTGTTGAACGTGCTGAGCGGGTTCATTCCGGCGCACCAGCGAATTGTGACCATCGAGGACAGCAGCGAACTTGAGCTTCAGCAGGATCACGTGATATCGCTTGAGACCCGCCAGCCCGACAGATGGGGCCGGGGAGCGGTCGGAATAAGCCAGCTGTTCAGGGGATCGCTGCGGCTGAGGCCCGACAGAATCATCATCGGCGAGGTTCGCGGCGGCGAGGCGCTGGATGTCATTCAGGCCATGACGTCCGGTCACGCCGGAAGCATGTCAACGCTTCACGCCAACATGGCGTTGGACGCATTGAACCGGCTCGAGACCATGGCGATGATGAACAAGGTCGAGTTGCCGCTTCATGCTCTTCGGTCGCAGATCGCCTCGGCGATTGACGTAATCGTCCAGGTGACTCGATTCACCGACGGAAGGCGGGCCCTGACGCAGGTGTCAGAGGTTCTTCCGCTGGGCGAGGACGGGCGTTACAGGCTTCAGGACATGTTCGTTTATAAGCTGCTCGAGGGTCAGGCCGGCAGGCTGGGCGTGGGCAAGCTGGCGCACACCGGGGCCAGGTCGTCGTTCCGTGACGAGCCCAAGGTTCGCGTGTTACGCGACAGTTGGGGCTTAACACAAACTATCTTCCTTGCCGATGATTGATAGGAGGCGCTATGCATCCACAACCCAGGCAAGGGATTGAGTATATACGCCGAGCCGGTCTGGCGGGCGATCAGGCTGGGCAGACGTCGGTCGAATATACGCTGTTACTGGCGGGCATCGGCCTGCCGATGGTGTATGTCTTCACGACGCTGCTGAACGCACTGAGCTCGTACTACCAAATGGTCACATTTTTGCAGACACTTCCGCTGCCGTGAAAGGTCAGCACCGGCGGAATCGAGCAGTCTGACCCGGAATCGAGAACAACATGAGTAACGCTATTCGGAAGTTCGCGGCGGTGGCGAAATCCCTGTACCGGGACGAGCAAGGCGCCAACATGGTCGAGTACATCCTGATCATCGCAGCCGTGGCGCTGCCGCTGCTGGCCGTCGTGCTGTGGTATCGAAACGAAATCTCCGAATGGGCCAGCGAAAAATGGAACGACATCCGCGGCGTTGACGATCCGGTTACTCCCTGATGTTGTTTCCGCAGGGCGATTGCATGCCGCCTGTAAGTATTCTGTGGGCGTATGTTCTTCTTGCCGTTGCACTGCCCTGGGCGGCGGTGGTCGATCTGCGCAAGGGCCTGGCGCCGAATTACATTACGCTACCGGCGGCTTTGGCGGGGCTGGTCGGACACGCCCTTGTCGGCGGGATGTGGGGCTCGGAGCATGCGCTTGGCCTGTCCGGTTCACTTGCCGGCCTGGCGGTCGGATTCGCGCCCATGTTCGTGGCGTGGCGCATGGGCGGCGTCGGCGGTGGAGATGTCAAACTGATGGCGGCGGTCGGGGCCTTGACGGGTTGGCGATTCGCGCTGTCCGCCTTGTTTTTCGGGCTTATCGCTGCCGCGATCATGGCTATTATCGTCATGGCGCGCGCCGGCGTTATCAGGAAGACTTTGGGCAGGGTATGGCACTGCCTGATGCTGGCCCTGGCGTTTCGCAAGACCATAGATCCAGCAGTTGCCGACAGTCCGAAGGCGCCATTAGCAGTGGCGTTTTGCATAGGTTCCGCTGCCGCAATTGTAGAGGCGATCTGGCGGGGCAGCGGCAGTCTGCTTGGATTATGAAACCGGCATGAAAACCTCAGCCACATCATCAAAGACGGCAACAAGCCTGTCGCTGTTGTGGGCGACTCTGGCCTCGCTGTCGGCTGCGGTTTGCGTGGCATGGGCCGGCGGCGCTTCGGTCATGTTCAACGGCTCGGGCTGGCTTGGGCGAGCGGTCCAGAGCCCCATCTTCATCACAATGGCGGCGGTGACATTCGTGTGCGCCGTGGTTCTTGGCGCAATAATTGTTGTGTTGCTTCATGCGGGCAGGGCGCAGGGCCGCATGGGCAGGCAGGAAGGCTCGGCAATACTCGAATTCGCGCTGGTCATGCCCATCGCCCTGATGATTGTGCTGGTCATGACCCAGTCGTCGCTTCTGCTGGGCGGCAACATCTGCGTGAATTACGCAGCCTTCTGCGCCGCCAGGAGCGCTGTGGTGCAGATTCCCACGGAGACAGACAGCGAGCCGCGAAACATCGTTCAGGCGCACGAAGGCGGCGCGAAGATGCGCGCGATCGAGAATGCCGCGCTGTGGGCGATTTTTCCGATCTCGTCGTCGTCGCCCAGCGCCCCGCAGGCCGACGTGACGGAGTTGCAGAACGGCGTGCAGGATTTTTTCGAAGCCTATGGCCGCACGCAACTGGGCAACATGATGCGATCGTGGCCCAACCGCATGGGCTACGCGCGGAACTACACGAGGGTGTGGATAGCCCCCCCCGCCAATGGAAGTTCATATGATCCGGGCGAAGACATCGTGGCTCACGTGAATCACAAATTCTATCTGTCGGTTCCGTACGCCTCGAAGGTGTTCCGCTCGTTGGCGGACGGCGGCGTTGACCTGCCTTTCGGCGCGGGTGAATACGGCGCCGAGATTTACGCCACCTGCACCCTGACGAATGAAGGACAGCAGGATTACATAGTTCGCGAGGTTTTTCCGCGCGCTCGATGAACAACGGCGGATAAGTCCGGCTTTCTTGAACATGTTGCGTGTTAAACGTTATGCTGATGTTCGGCAGGCGTTTGCGGATATTTCAATCCGGCGCGTCGCCGAGTGGAAGAGGACCAGATGTCAAACTCGTCAGACAACGGTCAGGTGGGGTTGCCAATAGGCACTACCATCGGGAAGTATGAGATAGTCGAACGTCGAGCGATCGGCGGTCAGGCCATTGTGTACAAAGGCTACGATTCACTGCTTGATCGCCACGTGGCAATCAAGCAGATCTCGTCGCATCTGGCCGAGAACGAAAAGTTTCTCGAACGATTCCGCAGGGAAGCTCGCATTCTTGCCCGTCTGGGCGCGCAGCAGCCCGCGATAGTCACTATTCACGAACTGGTGGCCGAGCAGCACGGCCTGTTCATCGTAATGGAGTTCCTCAACGGCCACAGCCTTGAAACGATTATTAGAGAGACTGCCGGGCCTTCCGAGCCCAAGGCCGCCCTCCAGATACTGTGGCGTCTTGCCGCTGCCCTGCATGACGTGCATCAGGCGGGAATTATCCATAGGGACATCAAGCCCGCCAACATCATCGTAGAAGATGGGCTAAGGCCCAAGATTACCGACTTTGGCGTCGCGGCCAGCCTCTCGGCCCAAACATCAATGCTTCTGGGAACCACGAAGTACATGGCCCCGGAAATGTTCGAGGGCGCCGATATCGACGGCAGGGCCGACATGTACAGCCTTGGCATGGTCGCATACGAGCTGCTGGCAGGCAGGCCCAAGTTCAACGAGGTCTTCGCCGATCTGGTGCGCGATCCGCACAGCGAGGCCATGCGGTGGATGAAGTGGCACGGAAACATGAGCGTATCCGCCCCGCCGCTTGGCGAAATCTCGCCGGGGGTTCCCGCGCCATTATCCGACATCGTCATGAAGATGCTGGCGAAGAATCCCAACGACAGGTTCGCCAACATGGAGGCCCTCGGCAGGGCCATCAAGCAGACGTTCTCGCCAAAGGCCCGCGCTGCGGAAGCGGCGCCTGTCGCCCCGAGGCTCCAGCAGGTTGCCAGTGCCGTTTCCAGCCCGTCTTCCACGGACCTTGAGCTTATTATTCCCCCCACTGCCGAGATTCCGAGGCAGAAGCTCAGCCTCAAGACCAAGATTATCGCCGCCTCGGCGGCCTTTGTGCTGCTGATTGTGACAGCCGTCGCCCTGATGATCAGCAACAGCAGTAGTCAGGATCAGGCCCGGCGTGAAGTCCTTGCCGCCTACCGCAGCGCTGACGATCACTACAAGGCCGCGAGATTCGCAGAGGCTGCGCATGAATTCGAGCTGGTGGCGGCAAAACCCAGATCCTTTGAGGCTGCGGCGAAGGCATCGGTAATGGCGCCGCTGGCCGCCGCAAGGGCAGGACTCCTGACAGCGCAAAGCGACGAAGACTGGGACAACGTCGCTACGCTCGCAAGCAAGGCCCGCGAAAACGCTAAAGAGATTCAGGCTTCCAGGAAGAATCTTGTCGAATGGTGCAGCGGAATAATTGACGAAACTGAACGCTTCGAGACGGAACGCACGCTTGAGCGCAAGTTCCGCATGACCATCGCCGAGGCCCGGTATGACTACGAACAGGGCAGGTTCACCGAGGCGCAGACCCGCCTTGAACAACAACTTGCAGGGGCGATGCCGCCGGATAAGATCGAAATGAAACATGCGCTGTGGCACGAGATCGAGTTGGCGATCCTGAACCAGAGGGTTCTCCAGGCGGTCAGCACCGGAGACGAGCTGGCGTCGCGCCAGGATTTCGCCGGCGCATCCGCCGCCTATGAGCGGGCGATCAACATGGCGCCGTCCAACAAGCTCCCGCCCCCTCGAACGATGACGCAGAAGGCCCAGGAAATCGAGGCCGCGATTCAGCAGACCAAGGCCGCCATTGGGCAAAAGGCCCCGGATCTTGCAGGCCGGCAGAAGTATTTCGAGGCGATCGCTCGCGCTGACGCCGCCAGTGACGCCGGCGACAGGCGCGCGGAGTTGTCCGCCCTGACAGACGCCGCGGGCATAGTCGCTTCCGATGCACTGACGCAGCGAATCGCCATGCTTCAGTCACAACTGGCTTTTGAGCAAGGCCAGCAGGCCGTTGACCAGGGCGATCTTGCGAATGCCAGAAGGCTTTTCGCCAAGGCCCTCGAACACAATCCCGACAACCAGCAGGCTACCGAGCAGATCGCGCTGCTTGACATGAGCGAGCGAAGAAGAACGCTTGTCGCCGAAGGCGACTCTCTGGTGCTTCAGGACAAGCTGGCCGAGGCTCTGGAGAAGTTCTCCCAGGCGGCCGCGATTGTCGGAGAGCCGCCGATGGATGAACGAGTCTCCCAATGCCGCTTTGGCCTGCTGATTGCTGAAGGCGACCGCTTGCGGAAGGAGAACAAGCATCGTGAGGCGATTGAGGCCTACGAAAAGGCCCGCGAGGTTCGCCCCTCCGAGGGCGACCTGATCACCGCCCGCCAGGCGGCGACCACCCTGGAAGAGGAGTATCAAGGCCTCCTGCGAAAGGGAGATGAGCATCTGGCCGCCAGGCACTATGGCAAGGCGCGAGAGGCTTACGCGCAGGCCAGGACGAAGGCCGAGTCGCCGGAACTGGCGAACAAGAAGATAGCCTTCTCCATTTATCAGGAAAACCTCGAGAACGGCAAGGAATACATCCAACTGAAGAACTGGAACGCGGCCATGGCCCACCTCAAGACGGCCAAAAGCAAGCAACGCGACGCCGGAATTGACAACAGCGAGATCGATGAGCTTATCGCGCAGGTCGAGCAGCAACTGAACGATTCTTCAGAATAGCAGGCTTGATGCTACGAGGTAACAGTATGCACCCATTCATGCGATGTTTGCCGCGCAAGCGGGTGCGATTGCACGCCAGAAGCGGACAAGTGCTTATCATCACGCTGCTGGCGCTTTCGATCCTGGTGGGGCTGGTATTCTACGTTTACAACCTTGGCGACGTGGTCAACCGGCGCATGTCGGCGCAGCACTCAGCCGACTCGGCAGCCATCAGCGGCGCGGGATGGATGGCCAGATCGATGAACGTCGTGGCCATGAACAACTGCGCCCAGGCCCGGATGATAGCCCTTGCGCCGGTGCTCGACTCGCTTCCGCTGGCGACCGGCATGAGCCTGAAGGAAGCAACTCAATGGGAAGGCTGCATTGCTGCCCAGTTGGCGCGAGGAATCAACGAATCGGGGCGAAGCGGGCAGTTGCTGCGTGATGGACTCGAAGCCATTCGGGCCAGGCTTGCGACGCAAAGGGATATCCTCACGCCAGTGGACACCCTGTTGAATCGCGGTGGATTCGACATGTCATCCATCACGCACTGGAATACCGGTCGGGGCGAAGGCGCGCTGTGGCAGGCGGCGGCAACTCTGGACGATCTTTCAACGGCGACGGTGCAGTCGGCGGGTTATCTGGCCCAGGCGGACGCGGTGACTTTCGGCCAGGCCAACGGCGCTGACGCCTCGTTCATTGCGCCGCTGGTTCCGGAGCTTCCCGCCGTCCGGGGGCGATTCGACCATTTCAAGCCTGTGATGATGGGCGATTTCCGCGTGGACGGCCAGAGTTGCAGCCTTGAAGATGAAGGTGGTCGGGGAGGCGGCATTCCGGATGCCGGTTTCTGGCGCCGGCTGGGACCGTGGGCGAATCTGTTTCAGTGGCGTATCTACTATTCCAGCCCCACCGCGTGGGAGTGGGTTGAGCCGACTCCGGGACGTGGCGATGAACGAGGCGGCGGCGGGCAGATCGCCATTGGCGGCAGGACGCGAGGCGCCGGGGCGAGGGATCGCTCCGGAGGCGGCGGCTACCGCGCGACACAATACGAGCTTATGGGCTACCGCACGTATGGACCCGTGGAATGGGCTCTGCGGCACATTGACAGGTACGCCTACCGCGAGTTGAGCGACACGTTTTTCGACTATTACATGCGTCTCCTTAGCCGCATCAAGCTCGACTACATGTTCGTGTCCCCCAGCCCCGTAACCGTCGTCTACCCCGACTGGATCACCGACTACAATCAGGCCAGGGCCGTGGCGATTCCTGCCCCGCAGAATGTGCACTCCACGATGTTCTACCTGGTGGAGGTCTGCTCGTCGGTTCCGCCCGATGGGCCAGGGTGGTTGAGTCCGGGAACGTATCGCGCCAACAGCGATGAGCCCATGGCAATCTGGCTCGACGGATGGGTCGATCCGCAGGGATGGCCCGCGCCCAAAATCGCAGAACACATCTGGAAAGATACCTGGACCTACGAAACGACCGAGGATTGGGATCTTGGCCTGCATCTTCAGCTAGAAAACCCCGACGATCCCAACAGCGAACCTGTATGGCACGAGGTCTACGTCGTGCAGTGGTTCATATGGGGCGGCATTAACGTGGGCGAAGAAGTCGAGGTTACAAACCCGGCCAACTGGAGCAACGAGCAGGATCTGCCCGCGCCGTATCTTCTTGACACCAACGTGGGCGACTACGACCAGATCGACCCTCACAACGACAAAGGCGTGCGCCGGTCGCACTTCTCATACCTTGGCGTGGCGCGCGGTTCTCCAGCCGCCGACGTCTGGGGCAGCCGGTTCTCGTCTATCAACCCGTCAGGTTCGATGTACGCCGTGGCGCAGGCCAAGGTGTTCAACCGGACAAGCTGGGATCTGTGGACGCAGGACTGGCGGGCAAGCCTGGCGCCGGTGACAATGTGGGACGACTGGGCGGACCGCCTGGAAGCCGCCCAAAACCAGGCCCCGCTGGTGGACAACCTCGTGCATCCTAACGAAGTGCTGAATTCCAGCGAGTACTTTCAACGACTCCTGCCGATATTGAATACGTATACGAATCATTAAGATGAACGCTTTGAGATCATACCGCCGCTTGCGCCAGCCCCGCCGCCGATGCGGCGCCGCCATGGTGGAATTCGTGATGGTCATTCCATTGCTGGCGACGGTATTGGCGCTGACCTTCTGGTTCGGCTGGTCCATGGTCAACCAGCAACACGTCCGCATGGCCGATCGCTACGCGGTTTGGCGAGTTTTGTCGCAAAAAGGCATGCCGTCGAACCAGCAGATCAACGAGGGTTTACTGGCAAGCAAAGGAACGGACGTTTACACAACATCCGATTCCGGCCCGGCGACAGTGCTTCAATCGTATGTGGACATCGCATCTTCGCAGGGCGACGCCGCGGGCACGCTGGCGAACGAGCTTGTTCTTGCAAGGTTCCCGCGCGGGCTGCGAATCGAGCTGCGGGCGGAGTTCCCTTCGAACGTCCGCTTGTGGCAGCGGTTCAACGGGCCTATCGCCGGCAGACATGTCCGCGACGGCGTGCAGTGGCGAAGGTCCGAGGTGCGGTGCGAGTCGGCTCTTAACGAGATGTTCCTCAGCCGCCTGAACGAAATGCTGACAACGCTTCCCCCACAATCGCAGAATTTCGGCGCCGCCTTTCGCGACCTGTACCTGGGGGGCTGGTAGCATTGGCCGGCGGCGAAGTGGACAATGCACGCAAGAAGACTCGACTGGCGCGAGCCATACTTTGGGCGGCGCTGGCGGTATCGCTGGTGTTCTGCGCTCTGGAAGCCCACAAGGCGTTCGTTGGCCCCAGGCAGGTTGAAGAACAAACTCGCCCCATCGACGTGAAAGCCTACAAGCCCCAGCCCGACAGACCGCTTGCCGCGCTGGATTCCATCGAACAACTGATTGATTCACCGGTGAGGCCGTCCACCGAAGAGCTGGAACCCGCCCCGCCGCCCGGCGCCAGGCAAGTGTATGTGCGGACGGTTCGAGATGAAGCTTTGGTTGGCAAGTACCGCTACGCCGGCGCGATCAGCGACGCCATTGCCCACTACGAATCGGGCTTCGAGGCCCTCAACTGCCGAAAGATCGCCCAGGATGCCGCCGGGGAAATGCACAGGCTGATATATGCCGGCAATCAGGGCGACATGATTCTTGTGATAAAGCCCGCCGACAACGGCGGCGAACTGGACATAACTCTCACAGTTTTGAAAGCAACACGTTAGAATCGGTTCTTGCGATTCCGCATCTGTTCGCACGTAACAGATGTCGCAATAGAGTATAGGAGAACCCATGGCGGACGAGACACCTGCTGTGCAGAACAAGGGAATGCTCATCGTAGCCCTGGTGCTGGGGGTGCTGGTGGTGCTGGTGTACAACTGGCAGATCACCCAGGTGCGAGATGAGGCCAAGGGCGAAACGGTTTACCTGCTTCGCGTGGCCGTTGACTACAAGCAGGGCACTGCTCTGGACGCCAGGCGACTGGAAGTGAATGAAGTTGCCGCCCACCATGCCAAGGGCCTTGGACCGGTTGTCGTTCTGCGCCGGCCGGAAGAGAAGAACAACTTCAACGGCTACACCATTAACCGTTCGATGCGGGCTGGTGAAACGCTGCTCTGGAGCCACATTCAGCATCAGGCCGATCCACCGCCTTCGTCGCTTATAACGCCGGGAATGGTGGCCAAGGCGATACGCCTGCAAAAAGCGCCGGGCGACATCCTGCGCCCCGGCGATCTTGTCAACCTGTTGGGCAGATTTCCGGTGAACGGCGTAGTTCAGCCATACCGGATTATCGAGGGCGTTAAGGTGGTTGGCGTTGGCGGAAAGACTATCAATGAAAGCCCGCTGAGCGATAGTTACGCCCGAAGGGATGAGGGCCTCACCAGCTATCGTGAGATCACCATTGAACTCAGCAGGGAAGCTTCGCTTCAAATGGAGGCGATCCTTGCTCACGCATCGCTTGGCCTGGAGATCGAGGTGCTGCCGCACAGCGCAATTGTGCCCGATGCCGGCAAGGTAAACCCCGACCTTCTTCGCGCATTGCCGGGAATTCCAGTGACTCAGCGAGATTGACGGAGACTACCTTGGAGATCTGGGTCTACAACCAGTACAACGATCAGCGGGAAGTGGTCAAGGCCGACGGCGAGGAGATCAGCATCGGCAGGGACGACGGAAACAGCGTCACGCTGCGCAGCCCGTTTGTCTCCCGCAGGCACGCCAGGATCATCCATCAGAACGGCTCGTTCTGGCTTGAATCGCTGGGTCTTAACGGCGTTACAGTCGCCAACAACACCATTCCCTGCCGCCAGAAGTGCAAGATAGAGTACGGCGACGAAATCCGCGTTGGCGAATTCAGCCTTTTCATGATGGAACCGGCAGCCCGGCGCATCGGCGCGGCGCAGAAGGTGGTGTCTCCACGCAAGCGCGTGATCGAACTCGAACACCGCATGCATGCCGAGCTGCTCGAAAAGCTTAATCTGCGAGTCACCGGCCAGCGCGGAAGCGCCGACGAAGAGCACGTCGTACTGATCAAGCGCAAGCTCGCCGAGATCATCGCCGCGCACCAGGCCGAGGTTGACGACCAGATGGCCGATTACCTGCTGGGCGAATTCCTCTGGCGCAGTGTCGTGACGGAAATCGCCCGGCGCGCCACCGGAAAGCTGATGTACAGCTACGGCTACGAGAAAACTGACCTGCTTTCAGCGAAGCACGAGGATGTGCTCAACCGCCTGATCGGCGACACCATCAGCAGCTTTCCACTGAAGCTGCGCCGGCACACGGTTCGCGAAGATGTGGCGATGGTGGAAAAAGGCTGGCCCGATCACAGCCAGAAGGCCGCCCAGCGAGTCAACGCCGACCTGCGCCTGTATGTCGTGCGGCGGATGCTCTCGAAGGAAATCGAGGACGTCGTGCTGGGCTACGGCCCGCTTCAGGATCTGCTTGAAATGCCCAACGTCAACGAGATCATGGTGGTGGGCAAGGACAAGATCTACATCGAGAAGGACGGCAGCGTGCAGAACACCGGCCGGAGCTTCTTCAACGACGAGATCGTCCAGAGCATCATCGAGCGGATCATCACGCCCGTCGGCAGAAGGATCGACCGGTCTACGCCTCTTGTCGACGCCCGCCTGCCCGACGGCTCGCGCGTCAATGCCGTTATCAACCCGCTGAGCCTCTGCGGGCCGGTGCTCACGATACGAAAGTTCGCGCGAATCCCCTTCACCGTGGACGACCTGGTGGAGCGCGGCACAATGACCGAGCCGGCTGCGAACTTCTTCCGCGCGTGCGTGATGGGACGCAAGAACATCATCATCTCTGGCGGAACCGCCAGCGGGAAAACCACCACGTTGAACGTGCTGAGCAACTTCATTCCTCCGCAAGAGCGAATCATCACTATTGAAGACTCCGCCGAGCTTCAACTGCCTCAGGAACACCTCGTGCGGCTTGAAACCCGCCCGGCGAACATCGAGGGCAGAGGCGCGTACGCCATTCGCGACCTGGTGAAGAACGCCCTTCGAATGCGGCCCGACCGCCTCATCGTCGGCGAGTGCCGCGGAGCTGAGGCCCTCGACATGCTTCAGGCAATGAACACCGGACACGACGGCTCGATGAGCACGCTGCACGCCAACAGTCCCATCGACGCGGTCATGAGACTCGAAACGATGGTGCTCATGGCGGTTGAAATGCCAGTCAGGGCGATCCGCGAGCAGATCGCGGCCGCGATGCACGTCATCGTCCAGATGGCCCGTCTGCCCGACGGCCGGCGGCGGGTGACGCACATCAGCGAGATCACGGGCATAGACCCCGAAACCACCAGGGTTACCGTCGAAGATGTCTTCGTGATGCGCGGGATCGGCGAAAAGGCTCGGCTGAGGCACACGGGCTACATCCCCTCCTTCAGCGAAGAGCTTATCGAACAAGGCTTCCTGAGCATCGAGGTGTTCGCATGATACTGCCCGAATCAGCCACGCAGATTGTCATCACCTCGGCGGTGGTCTTTGTGCTTTCGGCAGCGGGCGCGGTGCTGGCGTACAGGCCCGTCAAGGAAATCATCCGCCGGCAGGAACATCTGTACGCCACGATACTGCAAAAGAAGCTGCTGCTGAACATCAGCCCGCGCATGGTCACGATTCTTACGCTGGTGGGCATGGGCCTTTTGGCGCTGATAGGCATGCAAGTGGCCGACAGCGGCATGGGCGCCCTGCTCGGCGCTGCCGTGGGGATGGTCATTCCGACGGTTGCCCTGCACGCCTTGCGAAAACGCCACCTTCATCGCCTTGAGAAGCAGCTTGTCGGCGGAATTCACACGCTTACCAGCGGCGTGCGGGCGGGATTGAATCTTGTCCAGTCGCTTGGGCTTCTTGCACGCGACGGCCCGACGCCGCTGAAGCACGAGGTGGCCCACCTTCTGCGAGAGTACGAATACGGCGTGCCGCTTGAAGAAGCCATGGAAAACTCGGCCCTGCGAATCGGCTCCAGCGACTATCGCCTGCTGTTCGCGGCCCTGCAGACCCACCGCCACCGCGGCGGCGATCTTGGCGAGACCCTCGAACGCATCGGCAACTCCATACGCGAAATACAGCGGCTTGAGAATCGCGTCAAAACCCTCACCGCCGAAGGCAGGGCCACGTCGCGCTGGCTGGGCGCGATGCCGATAGTCGTCATCGGCATTTACTATTTCATGATCGATCCGGCCGGGCTCGAAGCCATGTTCGCCGACGGCCTGGGCAAACTGCTTATCATGCTGGTGCTGCTGCTGAACGTGCTGGGCTTCGTCTGGATTCGCAAGATCATGTCGGTGGACATCTGATCAATGAACAGGCAAACCTTCATAGTCCTGGCGATTCTGGTTGTCGTGGCGGTTCTGGTCGCCGTGGGCGTGGCCGCCACCGGCGCGGCATGGTCCAGAGTGGCGATAAGCGCGATGGGTTTCCTGGCGATAAGCCTGCTCATCGTGTCGGTATTCAGCCAGCCGGGCGAAATCAGCATGTCGTCCCAGCGCGAGGCGGCAATAGCAACCGGCCACGAAGACAGAAAGACCATCTTCGAGAACCCCCTCTGCCGCCCGCTCATGTGGCTACTGCTTCTGCTGACGCACCGCCTGGCGATGCCCGGCCTCAAGCGATGGATCAGAAAGCAACTTGTCGCCGCCGGAAGCCCCAATTACTACACGGCTGAGGAATACCTGGCGCTTGCCCTGCTTTGCGGGTTCATTCTGGGCGTGCTGTTCGAGGCGGGCAGCCTGCTGATCAATCGGCAGTTCAGCGCCTTCGCGTTTTTCATGGGCGCAACAGTTGGCGCGGGCCTGGCAATCTACCAGCTTTACGATCGCGCCCACAAACGCATCAGTTGCATCGCCCGCCGAGTGCCGTACGCCATGGATCTCATCTCGCTGGCGATGGGCGCCGGCGCCACCTTCACCGAGGCAGTCAAGACCGTCGTGCGAGAGCAGGGCGACGACCCGTTCAACGTAGAGCTGCGAACGATGCTTGCCGAAATGGAGTTGGGCTCAACGCGCCCCAAGGCGCTGGCGAATCTGGCGCAGCGCATTCCGCTCGACTCGCTCCAGGGCATTATCTCCAGCGTGGTGCAGGCCGAGGAGCTTGGCACGCCGCTTGGCGACGTTCTTCACGACCAGGCGACTTTGCTGAGGCAGGCGAGGTACGTGCGAGCCGAAAACGCAGCCGCGGTAGCCAGCGTTCGAATACTGCTGCCCTGCCTGCTGCTTGTCATGGCCGTGGTGCTTACGGTCTTCGGGCCGATGATTCTCAAGGCGATTCGAGGAGGCCTGTTCTGATGGCGCAGTGGGCCGAACTGATATTCATGCAAGGGCCTCAACAGGGCGCGCGGGTTCAACTGCGGCACAACCAGCTTGTCGTCGGGCGCGACCCGCAGTGCGCACTGGTGCTGCAGGAGGCGTACGCCTCGCGGAAACATTTTCAGCTCGATCTCACGGCAGAGGGTTGGCTTGTCGAGAATCTCTCGGACAGGGGAACCCTCATCAACGGCAAGAAGTTCAAGCACGGCAAGCGAGTGCTTCTGGACACGGGCGATGTTTTAGGCACGGGCGCGGAAACCGAAATCCTGTTCATCGCACCCGGAGCTGACGCGTCGGGCGCCATCGCCGCATACAGAAGCATGAGGGTGCAGACCCAGAAGCAGCAACAACCCCCGCAAGTGCAGGAACCGTTGCCCGAACAGCCCCCCACAGACGAACCGGCCTCGCCCGTAGCGTCAGAGGCCGCCGCAAGCGGCAGCGACGCGCTGAAGAAATACCGCAAGTACATCATCTTCGGCGGCGCTTATCTGGCGGCGATGGTCGTGCTGATCATATTCCTTGCGAGCCTCAAAAAGAGCGACGCCAAGGCGAACCAGCCCGCCCGTTTGAGCGAACGCGACATATCCGAGGCTTTCTACCAGCCCATCGAGCGGCACCAGAATCTCAATATCGCAGCCGAGATGCTTGAACAGGCCCGGGCGCTGTGGCCCAAACGCAACTTCCGACGCGCCGACCTTCAGGCGTGCGTGATGGCCTTCAAGCTGCACCTGGCGTATGCGAACTCGGTGGATTTTGACGACCCGAACGTGCACGGCATGTTCATCCAGGCACGCGACGAGCTCATAAGCAGGGTGCAGGACGAGTACAGCCAGGCCTGGATCAGCCAGCAGGCACAGAAGTGGCGAGAGTCGCTTATGCGTTGGAATTCGCTCCAGATGATGCTGCCGCGAAGCAACGACTGGGACACCCCCGCCTACCGCGACCTGCAGGACAACATCATGAGCCACGTGGCCTACGTGCGCAGGAAGATGCCCGCCAAGCGCAGATAGTCACCGCGGCCTAAAGCGAGAACTCCTCGAACTCGTGCGTGCACGCCGGGCGCGGTCTCCTGTTCACCTGCTCGGCTGTTCAGACTTTCCAATCCTTCGATCAGAAGTTTTCCGCCGCAACCTCGAAATGCGCCTGTGGATGCTTGCAGACCGGGCAGGAATCCAACGCCTTGTCGCCTTCGTACGTGAAGCCGCAGTTACGGCAGCGCCATTTCACCTTTGCGCCCTTTGCGAAGACCTTGCCGGACTTGAGATTCTCCAGCAGTCGCTTGTAGCGTTCCTCGTGTTCCTTTTCGATTTTCGCCAGGCCGTCGAACAGGCGGGCGATATCGTCAAAGCCTTCCTCGCGGGCGACCTTGGCCATGCGTGGATACATGCATGTCCATTCCTCGTTTTCGCCTTCGGCGGCGGATTTGAGATTGGCGGCAGTGTCGCCTATACCCGACAGAAGCTTGAAGTGCAGCTTGGCGTGTTCTTTTTCGTTCTCCGCGGTTTCCATGAAAATCGCGGCCATCTGCTCGTAACCTTCTTTTTTGGCCACTGATGCGAAGTACGTGTACTTGTTGCGCGCCTGCGATTCGCCCGCGAAAGCTTCCCAAAGACATTTCTCGGTCTTGCTGCCCTTAAGTTCCGGCATTGTTTACTCCGTTGTGAGTGGGTTGTTTGCAGTAGCTATACGACCTGGCGATTCTCATCTTCGTGCAGGGAATGCTGCGCCTGCGTGCGATCCTCGTCTTGTCGCCTGTGGTTTATCTTCAGCTTTTTGGCGTAAAGGTCAAGGACCGTTGTCATGTCCATGCCCAGCAGCTGGCACATGCTGATCCAGAAGAACAACATGTCAACCACCTCCACCCGGGCGTTCTGGATGTCCTGAAGCTCATGCTGGCGGCCTTCGCGCGCTTCCTTATACCAGTGCTTCCACGAGAGGCAGTTGAGCAGCTCATGACATTCCGATGACATGGCGTCTATGTAGTTCTTCAGCGCCCGCCCCGCCACGACTCGCTGGCCGCCCTCGGGCGGAAGCTGGCCGGATGATTCCAGCGATGCAAGCTCCAGGCCAATCGCTTCGGTGTCAAAGCCGGCGCGACGATTCAGTTCCGCCTGAAGCCGCCATATTTCATCAAGTGTAAGCGAAGTCTCTTCCATGCGTTTTCCTTTGGCGCGATTGTAGCAAATGAACAGAGGCGGCAACAGCCCCGGATTAGCGCTTTCGAGGCTTGCTTGGCGACAACTGTCTCGGTATGCTGAATAACCTATTCACTTTCTTGACTCATTGAGGAGTGTGCGGTGGAAAACATCCAGGACTATCTCCGGCCATGGCAGCTGGGGCCTATGGTCGCCGTTCTCGGCGCATGGTTGTTTGGTGGAGGATATCTGCTGGCGGCGCGCTACGCCAGGTTCAAAGAGCAACGGCACATCCAGTACCCCAAGGGCGTTATTGCAGCGATGCTCGCCGCGATCGGCGGCATGGTGGGCGGCGGCATTCTTTTCCTGATCACTTACTACATTGGGGCTTCTTCAAACGCGGATCTTCGCATAGTGGCGGTTGCCCCCGGCGCAATCGGCGCGTTTTTCACGGCGTGCCTGGTGTTGTTCGCTTTTTACGACATGCCGTTCATGACGGCGTTGCGCATTGGCGCTGTTCCGCTGCTTATTGGCGGGTGCGTTACCGCTGCCGTCTGCATAGCCATCTTCGTGCCCATGCGCGGAGTGGTGACCGAAATTCGCAACAGGGAATTCGCCAAGCAGCAGATTCAGGTAATCGACATGGTTCTCAGAAACAGCCCCACGCCGCCCCAGACGCTTGAGGAGGTCGTGGCCCAGGGCAACATTGGCCCGGAAGTGGTGCAGCTGTACGCCAGAAAAGACAAGGCGATCGGCTTTTTCTACTTTCCGGGGCTGCCCGTAGAGCGTTCCGTCCCCACCACAAGGCTGCGAGCATGCGAGTTCTCGCACAAGTATAACCAGAAAAGCCGAGTGGTTCTCTTTGCCAACGGAGAGTCCCGCTCGATGGCAACCTCTGAATTCGAGGCGCTTCTTAACGACCCGGTCAATGCCGAGTTCAAGAGCAAGTTCTCCGCGGCAGACTGGCGTTAGCCGGCTTTTGGGGCGACGGCAAGCCTTTTTGAAATAGACAAGGCTGGACCAAATGTGTGGTTTCGCCGGAGAGTTCCGCTGTAACTCCAGTTCACGCTGCGACTTAGGGTTAGTTTCGGCCATGGCCGCAAAGGTCGCCCACCGCGGCCCCGATCAGCAAGGCTTCTTTCAGTGCCCCACGGGCCGATGTGCTATATCCTTCCATCGCCTGGCAGTGCTTGATATCGCCGGCTCCCGCCAACCAATGCAGACCTCCGACGGCAGATACACCATCGCCTTCAATGGGGAGGTTTACAACTATAATGTCTTGCGTGAGCGGCTGTTGCGTGCTGGCGTCAACTTCACCACCGCCGGCGATACTGAAGTGCTTCTTCAGATGTACGCCCAGTTCGGCCGGGGCATGCTCACCGAGTTGGAGGGGATGTTTGCCCTGGCCGTTTACGATTCACAGGAGCACTCGCTCTTTCTTGCCAGGGACAGGCTGGGCCAGAAACCGCTATGGTGGGCGCAAGTCCCGGGCGGAGTGGTATTTGCATCAGAGGCGCAGGCCCTGCTTTTGCATCCGCAGGTCTCGAAGGCGGTATCCCACGAAGCCCTTTGTCATTATCTGAGTGTGGGTTATGTCCCGGCGCCGATGTCATTTTGGTCAGGCGTCAACAAGCTGCCTCCGGCAAGCTGCATGCTGCTGCCCAATGACCCTGCGCCAACGCGGTACTGGAATCCGGAGGAATTGCCGCCGGTCGGCGGAGATTGGCAAGAGCTTGTGCGACAAAGAGTTACAGCTTCGGTGGCATCTCACATGAACAGCGATGTCGCCTTGGGCGCGCTGCTGAGCGGCGGGGTGGATTCGACAATAGTCACTGCATTGATGTGCAAGCATGTGGGCAAATCCGGCGGCGTGAAAAGTTTCACAGCTAAGTTTGACGATGTCGAGTATGACGAAAGCAGGCAGGCCGCCCAGACCGCGCGGCTTCTGGGGACGGATCACACTGAGTTGCTCATCCGCCCCACCGCATCTGAAGCTCTGGCTCTTGTCACCCGAGTTTTTGCCGAGCCGTTTGCTGATTCGAGCGCCCTGCCTACAACGCTGATCTGTGCCGCCGCCCGACAGCACGTCACCGTCGCCCTGACGGGAGATGGAGGCGACGAAGCCTTTGCCGGGTACGAACGCTATCGGGCAATGCAGTTGGCTGCCGGGATTGGCGGTTTTGGCTATCTTATTCTCCGAGCTGCAGGCGCTGCCGCTGGTTTGATAGCCCCCCACCGCGAGCGGAATCGGCTGCGTCTGCTGTGCCGGTTTACAGAGGCGCTACCATATCCCTTCGGCGTGCAGTATTTCATGCACAGGGCCCTGTTCAGGCCGGACGATCTGGCGTATCTGCTCTGCGAACCGTTTGTCGGCAGTGTTGATGTTGAATGCGCCCAAAGATGGTTCACGGACTTGTATGAGGAAGCGGACACAGACTCGGAGGTCGCGCGGGCCCAGTATCACGATTTGAGGACGTATCTGCCCGACGATTTGCTGGTGAAGAGCGATTTGGCCTCGATGGCGTCCTCGTTGGAGCTTCGCGCGCCACTGCTGGATCATCAGACTGTTCAAATCGGCCTGCATATGCCTGAGGAATTGAAGCTGCATCGTGGCGTAGGCAAGGCGATATTGCGGCATGTTTTCGCGGATATCATGCCGAAGCACGTTATTAAGGGCCCAAAGAAGGGTTTTGGTGTTCCCCTTGCCCGATGGCTGAGGGAGGATCTTCGCGGGGAGCTTGAGGGCAGGTTGCTGGACAAGTCCTTCCTGGGGCAGGGCATATTTCGTCCGGAAGCGGTGCATGGCCTTGTGAATGATCATGTAAAGGGGACTGACGACCACAGCCACAGGCTTTGGGCCTTGCTGGTGCTGGCGGCCAGCGGTGTGCTCAGGTAAGCGAGTGTTCCACGTGGAACACGGCAGCGTCTATTAATCGTTTTTCATCTTGCATTTGGCGGATGCGCCTGTATTCTCCAGAATGTTCCACGTGGAACGTACCGAATGGAGATCACAATGACCGCCAAGGACAAGGCGTCGGTGGCCCGGCCGAGACTCGGCAGGGGCCTTTCCAGTCTCATCAGCACCTCATCGGCTACGGCAGATGCGCCCGGCGAGCCCACAACGCCGGCTACTCACCATGGCAAGGTCGCGATCCCCGTGGGCCCTTCACGCCAGGACGCCACCCCCAATGAGGTTCCAATTGACGATATTTCCCCCAACCCATACCAGCCCCGCAAAGAGTTTAACCCCAGTGAATTACAGGAGTTAAGCGAAAGCATCAAGCGGCAGGGGATTCTCCAGCCTCTGCTGGTGGCGAGGTTATCGGACGTTGGCGCAACTCCTCCATATATATTGATTGCCGGCGAGCGTCGGCTCAGGGCGGCCCGCCTTGCAGGCCTGGCCACCGTGCCATGCGTCATACGTCACGCCACGCAGCAGCAGATGATCGAATGGGCCCTTATAGAGAACATCCAGCGATCCGACTTGAACCCGATCGAAAAGGCGGGCGCCTATCGACAGTACCTCGACAGGTTCCATCTCACCCAGGAAGACGCCGCGCAACAGTTGGGCCAGGCGAGGGCGACAGTAGCTAACTATTTGCGCCTGCTTGACTTATCATCTGACATCCAGGATATGATCAGCCAGAACAAGCTAAGCTTCGGTCACGCAAAGGTGCTGGCGGGTCTTGCATCCCGCCCGGATCTTCAGGCCCAGCTGGCGCAGAGGGCCGTCGCCGACGGCCTCTCCGTCAGGCAGCTCGAGGCGCTGGCGGCAAAGACGGCGGCGGATGATCAAGTCGCCGCGTCGGCGTCGTCTCGCGCCAAGCCGGCGTACCTGCGAGATCTTGAAGAGAGGCTCACGGCCGCGGTGGGCACGCATGTTAAGATATACCCAGGTCGCTCCAAGCATACGGGCCGCATTATGGTCGAATACTACAGCCTCGACGATTTCGACAGGATATCGGCGGGCCTGGGCCTGGCAAACGAGTCATAAGAAAAAACCGCTTTTGGGTGGTTGACACATCGTCGTGCGACGTATAGACTGTGACGCTTTGACTTGGCGTCTTCCTTTCGCAAGGGGCGCGCCGCCATAGTGCGGTAACGGGCAGCGAGGTTGCGGCCGACTGCCCGGGCCTCCGAAAGGATCCTCAGCCGCGACACGTTTTCCTTGCGCCGGCAGCTTTTTTGACGCCAGCCCTGCCGGTTGGTTTGCCACATTACCCGGTGGTGTAATTGGCAACACAGAAGGTTTTGGTCCTTCTATTCCAGGTTCGAGTCCTGGCCGGGTAGATTTGTCGCCCCGCGGGGCGAGAACAGCGATTACGGCGATACAGCGGCCTGTTTGTCGGGCCGGCGGATGCATTGTGACGGATGGCAAAATGAAGATATTCAGCGGAAGATCAAACCTGGCATTGTCGCAGAAAGTCAGCGACTATCTGAACATGCCCCTTGGCCAGGTGAAGATTCAGCCGTTCCCAGACGGCGAGCTGCTGATCAAGCTTGAAGAGGATGTTCGCGGCAGGGACACGTTTATCATTCAGCCCACTTGCGGAAACGTCAACGAGAGCCTCGTCGAGCTGCTGGTGTTCATCGATTGCGCCCGCAGGGCGTCCGCCGAGCGAATCACCGCCGTTATTCCTTACTTCGGTTACGCTCGTCAGGATCGCAAGGATGAAGGACGCGTGCCGATCACGGCAAAGCTGGTGGCGAATCTGATAGCAACCGCCGGCGCCGACAGAGTCCTCACGATGGACCTGCACGCAGCCCAGATCCAGGGCTTCTTCGACATCCCCGTGGACAATCTTTATGCCGAGCCGGTGCTCAGCAGGTACTGGTCGAGCAAGCAGGTAGACGATCTTGTCCTTGTCAGTCCCGATCCCGGCAACGCCAAGCGCGCGCGGATATACGCCGAGCACCTTGGCGGCGATCTTGCCATCGTGGACAAGCGTAGAATCAGCGGGCAGGACGTGCGCGTCGGCAGGCTCATCGGCGACGTCAAAGGCAAAACCGTGTTGATGATGGACGACATGATCAGCACTGCCGGAACCATCAGCAGCGCTGCCCGGTTATGCCGCGACGAAGGCGCCAGGCAAATACTGGTCGGCGCCACGCACGCGGTTCTCTGCGGGCCCGCCGTTGAGCGCCTCAACACGGCGCCGATTGACGAGGTCGTCGTAACCGACACGGTTCCGGTCGGCGATGAAAAGATTACTCAATGCCCGAAGATAACGGTTCTATCGGTCGCCAAGCTGCTCGGAGAGGCGATTTATCGTATACACAATGACGAATCCGTCAGCAGTCTGTTTTTGAAATAAGGCAGCCGCGTGTGAATAACTGCGGCGCCGGGAGAAGAGCATGCAAACGTTAAAAGCTGTCGCCCGCGAAGGTCGGGGCTCAAGACTAAGCCGTCACCTGCGGCAGAAAGGCATGGTTCCCGCCATCATCTACGGGCATAAGGTGGAGCCAAGAGCCGTCGCCCTCGGGGGGCACGACCTCGAACTTGCCCTTCACGCCAGCAGGCTGCTGGCCTTGGACGTCGAAGGTCATACCGAGAACGTCCTTATTAAGGATGTGCAGTATGACGCGTTCGGAACGAAGCTTCTGCACGTCGATTTCGCGCGGGTGAACCTGGACGAACGCGTGAGCGTTACGGTTCCGATCATTCTTCGCGGCAAGCCGACGGAAGTGGGCGCTGTTCTCACGCAGGTGACCAACGACCTCGAGATCGAGTGCCTCGTGACGTCCATCCCCGACGAGATTCGCATTCCGGTGGGCGAGATGAAGATCGGCGACGTCATCAAGGCCAAGGACGTTCCGCTGCCCCAGGGCGCCGCGCTTCTGGTCGAGGAAGATGTGCTGATCTGCACCGTCTCGGTGGTCGCCGAGGAAGCCGAGGCGCCCGCGGCGGAGGCCGGCGCTGCCGAGCCCGAAGTCATCGGCGAGAAGAAGGAAGAGGCCGAGGAAGAGGAAGCCAAGTAAACGAGCACCGCAAGGCGCCCGTCGCCTTGCCGCCTTGGGCCGATCACCGACTGGAATATGGATGCGCTGGTGCGAGAAGAGTCGACAAAGCTGGTGGTCGGGCTTGGAAACCCTGGCAGGGCGTACGAGTCAACGCGGCATAACGTCGGGTTTATGGTTGTTGAGCAGTTGCGGCGCCTCTGGTCGCTCGACGCCGGGCGCCAGGCGTTTGGCGGGCGGCTTACCGAGGCGCGGAATGTTGAAGGCGCCCGCAAGGTGCTGCTGCTAGAGCCAGCGACATATATGAATCTGTCCGGCCAGGCGGTGGCGCAGGCGGTGAACTTTCACCGCATAGAACCGATTGACGTGCTGGTGATAATGGACGATCTGGATCTGCCGCTAGGGCGGATCAGGGCTCGGTCCGAAGGCTCCGCGGGCGGACATAAAGGTCTGGCCGACGTGATAAGAGCCCTCGGAACCAGCCAGGCGCCCAGACTTCGAGTGGGCATCGGCCCGCCGCCGCCCTATATGGACGCGGCTGATTATGTGTTGTCTACCTTTTCGCCGGATGAAGCGCCGGTGATGAAGCATGCCGTCGAGCAGGCGGCGCACGCAGTGGAGCTTTGGGTCCGCGGCGGGATTGCTCCCGTCATGGACAAATACAACCGCGTAACGCGGCAGGAAGAGTAATCTTCAGAACGGGAAAGCGCATGGATAACAAAAGAACCTATGAAGCAATGTTCCTCTTGGACTCGGGCAACCCCGACTTCAACGCCGTCAGCGAGCCGATTCGCACGGTTCTTGAGCGGCGAGGCGCCGAGATTCTTTCGATCAAACCGTGGGACGAGCGCAAGCTCGCTTACGAAATTCGAGGCCGCAAACGCGGACTGTATATCCTGACCTATTTCCTCATCGATCCGCGCATGGTCGTCGAGGTTGAGCACGATTTCAAGCTCGACGAGCGAATCCTGCGAGTGATCATCCTTCGCCGGGACAAAATCTCCGAGGCGAAGATACACGCCGAAACCCCGGCAACCTCGGCGCCCGTCAGGACCGAGGATTCAGAGGGCTCGGATGAAGTCGCCCCGGCGGAAGTCGAAGGCGAAGGCGACGCCGAGGAAGTCCCCGGCGCAGTGCCCGATGAAACCGCCGAGGAATAACGCTGAAACCTGGAAGCTCAACAACAGGGAGCACGCATGGCTAACTACAACAGGATCATACTGATTGGCAACCTGACGCGAGATCCGCAGTTGTCGTACCTGCCCAACCAGACCGCTGCCGTTGACTTCGGTCTCGCGGTCAACCATCGCTATCGCGATGCACAGGGCAATAATAAAGATGATGTGTGCTACGTTGACTGCCGCGTCTACGGCAAGCCGGCGGAGACCGCCAATCAGTATCTCGCCAAGGGCAAGCAGGTGCTTGTCGAGGGCAGGCTGGTGCAGTCGCGCTGGGAGGCCAAGGACGGCACGAAGCAAAGCAAGCATCGCGTGCATGTAGAGAAGTTCCAGTTTCTCGGAGCGCCAGGCGGCGCCGGCGGGCAAGGCCCCTCGCGGCAAAGGCCGCCCATGCGGCAAGGCGCGCCCGCCCCGTCGAACATGGAAGACTACTCCCAGCAGGGCGACGAAGGTGAACCGCCGCCGACAGGCGAGGATATTCCGTTCTGATAAGTTCTTGTCGCGACGGCCTGAAATCAGTCGCGGCGAGTGTGGAACACTATGACAGCCGCAGCCGCTACGGGCTGCAAGGAAAACTGAGGTAACTATTATGGCCAAGAGATTTGGTGCACGTTCGGGCCCGGCTAAGCGAAAGCGAAAACCACGTTTCCGCGAACAGGCAAAATGCCGTTTCTGCCGCGACAAAGGCGAGAGCATCGACTACAAGGACACGCCCGTCCTGTCGAAGCTGGTCACCCAGCATGGTAAGCTTTTCTCGCGAAAGCGAAGCGGAAACTGCGCCTCCTGTCAGCGCAAGGTCAAGGACGCCGTGAAGTACGCCCGGTTCATGGCCCTTATGCCTTACGTCAGCTAGCACAAGTATTAAGAGGACTAACAGCATGAAACTGCTATTGAAAAAAAACGTCGCCAACCTGGGGATAATTGGCGATGTGGTGGAAGTCAAGCCGGGCTACGCCCGCAACTACCTTCTCCCCCAGGCACTGGCGCTGATGCCCACCAAGGGCAACCTTAAAAGGGTAGAGGCCGACAAGCAGCGGTATCTTGAGCAACTGGCCAAAGAGAAGGCGGCACTCAAGGAAAAGGCCAAGCTCGTCGACGGCAAGGAAATCACGATCGCGGCCCGCGCCAACGAAGAAGGCCATCTGTACGGCTCGATCGGGCCGGCGCAGATTACCGCCGCCCTGGCCGAAGGCGGGATGTTCGTCGAGCCCAGCAACATCATTCTTGACAATGCCATCCGGCAGTTGGATAAGTATGATGTCAGAGTTGTCTTCGACGCCGACATAACCGCGGCGATCAGCGTTTGGGTTGTGCCGTTGCGTGAGGGCGGTGAGGCGACGCAGGAAGCACAGGCGGCGCCCGAGTCGGCACAGCAATAGCACGGTTGTACTTTAGGATTCTATCGTCGGGCCGTTCCGTGGCATGGCTGCGGGACGGCCGATGATCAATTCTGCGAGCATTGCTCAGGAGGCCAGGGAAGGCATGACCACCGCGAGCGCAAGTGAAATCATCGCCCAACGTGTTCCTCCGCATTCGATCTATGCCGAAAGCTGCGTGCTTGGATCGATGATCCTCAATTCAGCCGCCATCGACATCGTTGTTCAGATTGTCGAGGCCGAATACTTCTACAGGCCCGCACACCAGTGCATCTACCAGACCCTGGTGGACATGCGCCAGCTCAACAGGCCCATCGATCTGGTCACGCTGCGAGAAGAGCTGGTCAAGGGAAAGAAGCTCGAGCAGGTGGGCGGAATCGAGTACCTCGTCTCATTGGTTGACGGCCTGCCCGACGCCGCCAATGCCGAATACTACGCCCAGATCGTCCGGGATAAGGCGCTCCTGCGAGAGCTGATTCTCGCCGGCAACGAGATGATCCGCCAGGCCTACGACGCCGCCGATGAGGCCCCGAAGATCATAGACACTGCCGAGAACAGCGTCTTCCAGATCGCACAAAAGAAGATCGGCCAGGAAAGCGTCGGGCTAAAGTCGCTGCTGCAGCAGACATTCGAGAACCTTCAGGCCCACGAGGGCAAGCTCATAACGGGTCTCGCCACCGGGTACACTCAGCTTGACGAAATGACCAGCGGCTTCCAGCAGGGCGAGATGATCATCCTCGCGGCCCGGCCGTCAATGGGCAAAACCAGCATCCTGCTGAACCTTGCCGAGTACATGGCCGTCATCGACAAAAAACCGGTGGCGGTGTTCTCGCTTGAAATGTCCAACGCCCAGCTTGCCCAAAGACTTCTCGCCTCGCATGCTCATTTCGACCTGCGGCGGATGCGGCGAGGGAACATCAGCCCCGAGGATTGGCAGAATCTCACCGCCGCCGCCGGAGAACTTGAGCAGGCGCCGGTGTATGTTGACGACACTCCGATCCTGACGATCCTTCAGCTTCGCGCCAAGGCCAGACGGCTCAAGGCCGCCCATGACATTCAGTGCATCTATCTGGACTACCTTCAGCTCATGAGCTACGGCGGCTCGTCAAGCGTTCCGCGGCACGAGCAGATCACCGAGATATCGCGCGGCATAAAGGCCCTCGCTCGCGAGCTTTCGGTGCCGATTGTCTGCGCCGCCCAGCTCAATCGCGGGCCGACCGACCGCGAGTCGCACCGTCCGCGAATGAGCGACCTGAGGGAAAGCGGCTCCATCGAACAGGATGCCGACGTGGTCATGCTTCTGCATAACGAAGACTACTATCATCTGGGCCAGGAAAACTACCTGCCCACCAACATCACGGAGCTTATTGTGGCCAAGCAGCGAAACGGCCCAACGGGCGTGGTGAAGCTTGTCTTCCTTAAGGACATCACCCGTTTCGAATCCGCGGCGCCGGGCACATATTCGCAGGAAATTTGAGCCCAGTTCGGCGTTTAACCGGGGCTTTTGCGCCCTAACCTACGGCTGCGGCTGGGTTTACAAGAATTCCAAACATTTTTCAAGAACTGACCGATTTTTCAGCGTACTATCCTGAGTGATGTGTATATTCACACCTAACAGCCTACCTGTAGTGTGTCTGGGGCCTTTTGAAGCTTGGTGAGGTCCCGATTCAGGCAAACCAGGTCAGGCGTTTTTTGGAGGTCATTAAAACCTGTTATGGGCGACGACGATCCTTTTGGGTCGTACGGGTTAAAGAGTATTTGTCTAAGCGACAAGCCCGTCTTCGATCAGTGCCTTTCGTTTTGTTCCACCCGCCTCTCCGACTACACTTTCGCCAACACTTTCGTCTGGCGTCAAGCGATCCACCTTCACTGGAAACTCATCCACGACTGCATATGTGTCTTCGCTAACGGCGACGGCGGCCTGACGATGCTGTTTCCGCCGATCGGGCCTGGAGACACATGCGCCGCCGTCAGAGAAAGCCTAGCCATCTGCGACGACTACAACGCCGAGGGCCGGCTCGAACAGTGGACGCGCATCGAGTACGTCAGCAAGGAAATACTGGATCGTCTGCCCGCCGGCGGCTTCGTCGTTGAGCCCATGAGCGGCGACTACGTCTACTCCACGGCAAGCATGATCGACTTGCCCGGCGGAGACCTTGCCTCGAAGCGGCAGGCGCGCAACCGCTTTGCAAGGCGGTATGAAGCCCACATCGAAACATATGACCCGCGGCGGCACGCCGACGAGTGCCTGGAGATGCTCAAGCTTTGGCACACGCAGGGCGACGAGGTGCATGCAGAGCCCAAGGGCGCCATCGCCACCAAACGCAGCCGGGAAGTCGCCGCCACCGCCGAGGCGCTGGCGCTTGCCCCGCAAATCGGCCTCACCGGCATGGTGCTTTACGCCTCCGGGCGGCTTGTCGGCTTTACGCTCGGCGAGATGCTCGACGCGAACACGTGCAGCATCGCCATCGAGAAGACAGACCGCGAATGTGTCGGCTCGGCCCAGTACATATTCAGCGAATTCTGCCGCCGATACTGGTCACACTCCCGGTTCTGCAACGTCGGCGACGACTGGGACATTCCCACCCTTGCGTGGACCAAGCAATCTTATCGTCCACTGTGCAGGATCGAGAAGTTTGTTATCCGCCCGGTGCGATCGGCGGCCATCCCGGCGCCGCTCAACCCGCTCAGCGGCGAACTTGTCGCAACAACGCCGGATGAAACCCCGACATCATTTGAATTGTATCGAGCCGGCCTTAGTGATATCGATGCGTTGATGGCTTTGGAGAACCAGAGCTTCGCCCAGCCCCTGGCGCTGACGCGTCGGCAGTTGCGCTATCTGCTTCGAAGCCCCTCCGCAAGTGTGCACGTGCTTCGATATCAGGGCCGCGTTGTCGGAGACGCATTGCTCCTTCGCCGCCGGCGCAAGGACGGCGTATCCGCCAGGCTTTACAGCATCGCCGTCGATGCTTCCTGCAGAGGCAAAGGTTTCGGAAGGGCGTTGCTGACCAACTGCCTGGACGTCCTCAAGGCCGAAGGCGTCGACAGGGTGATGCTTGAGGTGGACGTCGAAAACACGGCGGCGATCGGCCTGTACGAATCGTTCGGCTTCAGGCGGGTGCGCCGCTTGAAGGACTACTACGGCCCCTCGCGGGACGGCTGGAAGATGCACGCGGCGATTGTGCCCATCGAGGACAAGCCGACGGTTGCGGCGCAACAGGCCGCCCCTGCCGGCGCATGAGTTTTCTGTGCCGAAACGCATTGCCGCTGTCGCGAGCATATGTTAGCCTTGCGCTGCCGGGCAAACACCGGCCGGAGGCCTCATGAATGACATCCTCATTCGAAACGGGCGCGTGATCGATCCAGCCTCGGGGCTGGACGAGTGCGCTGATGTCGCAATTGCCAAGGGCAGAATATCGCGCGTAGGCAAGGCACAGGCCAAGGCAAAACACGTCATTGACGCACACGGCCTTGTGGTATGCCCTGGACTGATCGACCTGCACGTCCACTGCCGCGAACCCGGCCATGAAGAAGAGGAAACCATCGCCACTGCCTCCGCAGCCGCGGTGGCCGGCGGGTTCACTACGATCCTCGCGATGCCCAATACGCATCCTCCCCAGGATAACGAAACATCGATCCATTACGTGCTGCAGCGGGCGCGCGAGGCTGCACTTGCGCGGGTGCTGCCCGTCGGGTGCATCACGAAAGGCCAGGAGGGCAAGAACCTGGCAGAGCTGGGGCTCATGACCCAGGCAGGCGCGGTAGCATTCACCGACGACGGCCTGGGAGTCGCATCCGCGTCGCTCATGCAGCGGGCGCTTCAGTACTCGGGCATGTTGTCGATGCCGCTGATGCAGCATTGCCAGGATCCTGATTTAATGACCGGCGTCATGAACAGCGGGGCGGTTGCCGTTCGCCTTGGCCTTGGCGGCATCGCGGCCTCCGGCGAGCAGATCATGCTGAGGCGCGATCTGGAACTGGTCGAACGCACCGGCGGGCACTATCACGTCCAGCACGTATCATCGGCCGGCAGCGTTGAGCTGCTTCGCCAGGCTCGCCAGAAAGGGCTCGACGTCTCCGCCGAAGCAACGCCACATCATCTGCTTTTGACGGAAGCTGCTTGTTCTACATATGATCCTAACTACAAAATGAACCCGCCGCTTCGATCCGCCGCCGACGTGGATGCTCTTCGCCAGGGCGTTCTGGACGGCACGATTGATTGCCTTGCCACCGATCATGCGCCGCATTCGAAGGAAGAGAAGGAACTCGAATTCGCACTTGCCCCCTTTGGCATAATCGGCCTGGATTGCGCTGTTGGTCTTTACGCCAAGGCGCTGATCGAAACGCAGCTGATGGACTGGCCGTTGATGATCGCACGAATGACAACCGGTCCCGCGAAGGTCATCTGCAACAGCAAGCCCGAGCTTGGCAGGCTCACCGTCGGCGGCATTGCCGACGTCACGATTATTGATCCACAAGCCGATTGGACGGTTGACGTCTCGGCATTCGCATCACGCGCTCGCAATTGTCCATATGACGGTTGGCGCCTGCCCGCAAGAGCTGTTGTCACCATAGTCGACGGCCAGGTGAAGCACTCTCTGTTGACCTGACCTGCCCATTACATCCATCACCCGAAACCAGCAAGACGCAAAAAGCCCCGCATGGCAATGCGGGGACGTGATGCTATCGCGCAGCGAATCCTCGCCGTTGCATTTGCTGTTCGAACAACACCCATGAACCGAAATCAGCGCGACGCGTCTTTTCTACTGTTCACCTGTTCTCCTGTTCTACTTTCTCGGCCGAAGGCCGTGCGGGGACCTGACTGCTATCGCGCAGCGAATCCTCGCCGTTTGCTGTTTGATTCGCGTTGGGATTATTGCACGACAAACAAATACAACGGCGAGGTGTCGCTACGCGACGTAAATTCAGGTCCCCGCATT
>JAAYCO010000185.1 GCA_012729725.1 Planctomycetota bacterium | reverse complement strand
GAGGGCCGATGGGTCGCCGCGCCGCCGCCAGTGGCCGGAACGCCGCAGGGCGACCTGGCCCTCATACGCGCCAACGTGCACGAGGGCAAGTACTCCCAGGCCGTCAAGGCGGTGGAGAAGTTCGTCAAGGCCTATCCCGATGACGCTGCCGCCGAAGAGGCCATGTCCCTGGCGGCTGAGGCGCAGTTCAACCGCGGCCGGTACTTCCAGTCCTACGAATGGTCCGAAAAGCAGATTGAAGCCTTTCCCGCGGGCCCGTACCTCGAACGCGCCCTGCAACGCGAGTTCAAGGTGGCCCAGGCATTCCTCGCCGGCAAAAAGCGCATTGTGTTCGGCTTTCTGCCGCTGCCCGCGCAGGACGACGGGCTGGAAATTCTGGATCGCATAGTCCAGCACGCGCCCGCAAGCGAGCTTGCGGAACAGTCGCTCATGAAGATAGCCGACTATCATTACTCCACCCGCGAATGGGCTCAGGCTGTGGCTGCGTATGACAGGTATCTTCAGTCGTTCGGTAGAACCGAGCGTGCGCCTTACGCCATGATCCAAAGCGCCCGCGCAAGCTTCAACTTGTACAACGGGCCGGGCTACGACGACACGCCGCTGCTCGAGGCCCAGCAGAAGTATCGCATGTACGCCGAAACCTTCCCGGTGCAGGCAGACAGGGAGAATGTCGCAGCCTCGCTTGAACACATACGCCAGCTAAGGGCGGGCAAGGAACACCAGACCGCGCAGTTCTACGATCGTGTTCATCGGCCCCAGGCGGCTGCCTATTACTACCAGCGAGTAAGCGACAACTATCCCGACACTTCATACCAGGCTTCGTCGCAGGCGATGCTGGCCCAGCGCAGGGGCGTCGTCACTCCCCAGGCGGCTGCGTCGCAACCAGCAGCACAGGCGGATGAACCCGTGCTGGTGGAAGCACCGGCAGCGCCAGAGGCCCCCGCGGCGCCGGTGGAGCCGGCACAACCAACGCCCCAGGGCGCGCCCGTGCCGACGGCCTCGCCTGAACTGAGTGAAACACCCGTGCCGGTCGTGCCCGCCGCGCCGGTCGAGGAAATCGAGCAACCCGAAGAGCAATCAATCGTTGTTCCGCTGGAGCAGATCGCCCCGCAAACCGCCCCGGCCCAGGAGGAAAACCAATGAGCCTTCGCCTGGCATTGATATTCAGACACAGCGTCCTGTCGGCGTTCGCGCTCCTGGCGGCTGGGCTTTGCCTGGCCGGGTGCAGTGAAGATCCCACGCGCGGATACAGCATGCAGTCGCTCTTCCGCGACGACATCAAGAGCGTCTCGGTTCCGATCTGGTCGCGGGGCCAGAACGTCTTCCGTCGCGATCTGGAAATGGGCCTGACCGAGGCCATATCCAAGCGGATCGAGAGCGCCACGCCCTACAAAGTAACGACCTCGGCTCGGGCAGACACGCTTCTGGAAGGCACGATAGACAGGATCGTGCAGTCGCCCTTGAGCTTCAATCCCGACACGGGCCAGCCCAGAGAGCAAACGATCACCATGTTCGTGTCGTTCAAGTGGACCGACCTGCGAACCGGAAAGGCCGGCGCGACCATCCTGGAGCGAAGCAACTTCCGCGTCTCGGCGACGTATCTGCCCTCCGCCCCGTTTGACCAGACTTTCTTCAGCGGCAGAGAGGATCTGTTCAACCGCCTTGCCGACCTGATCGTACAACAAATGGAATTGCCGATGGGACAAGCCGACAGCGCGGGCGTGTACTGACAGCCCCCGGCAAAGACACACTGTCGCACTCGCCTGACCCGACGTAAGATGTGGTGGACGCCCCGGCGTGTCCGGCGTCCGCGGTCAGCTTCTGATCGGCTTTGCATTCGTTAATCTTCAGAAGTAAGAGAAACCTTATAAATGCCTCCAATGAATCAACCGCCGCAACCGAATAAGAACGGGTCCGGTCCTTCAACCAGGTTCAGCAGATCGATATTGGGCTGGATCGTTTTTGGTGCGCTGGCCATTCTTCTTCTTTCCATCTACGCCCGAAGCACAGCGCCCCGCGAGATATCGACCACGCAGTTCTGGAACTACGTCGAGAACGGTCAGATCACCGGCAGGCTGGTGACCAAGGAAGCGTCGATAGAAGGCGAGCTTGACCCGGCGAAGGTTCAGTTGAAGCAGGGCGAATCGCACCGGTTCGTGGTGAACTACAACTACCAGGCGGACCAGGCGTTCCAGTCCCGGCTGCACGATGCGCTGGCGAAGCACGACTTCCCCGCCCAGGTTTACCAGGAAACAACCACGTGGTGGCGTTCGCCGCTGCTGCAATTCGTGTTCATGATCTTGATATTCGCCGCCCTTTACGTGTTCCTGTTCCGGCGCATGGGCGCTGCCGGGGGCGGTGGAGGTTTTCTGGGCAGTTTCGGGCGGTCCCGGCACCGGGTGCTTACCCGCGAAAAGACCCGCGTGACGTTCAGCGACGTCGCGGGCATCAATGAGGCCAAGGAGGAAGTCACCGAGATAATCGAGTTCCTCCGCGATTCGCGCCGGTTCCAGCGTCTTGGCGGGCGAGTTCCGCGCGGCGTGCTGCTTGTCGGCGAACCCGGCTGCGGCAAGACGCTTCTGGCCAAGGCCATCGCCGGCGAGGCTCAGGTTCCGTTTTTCTCGATCAGCGGCAGCGACTTTGTCGAGATGTTCGTTGGCGTCGGGGCAAGCAGGGTGCGCGACCTGTTCAAGCAGGCGAAGGACTCGGCCCCGTGCATCATCTTCCTTGACGAAATTGACGCCGTCGGCAGGCGCAGAGGCATGGGCTTCAGCGGCGGCGGGCACGACGAGCGCGAACAGACGCTCAACGCGATACTCGTCGAGATGGACGGGTTCGACAGCAGCGATCAGGTGATAGTAATCGCCGCCACGAACCGCGCGGACGTTCTTGACCCCGCCCTCACCAGGCCCGGCAGGTTCGACCGCCAGATAGTGGTTCCGCTGCCCGACGTGCAGGGAAGGGTGGAGATTCTCAAGATCTACGCCGCGAGGGTCAAGTGCGGGCCGGACGTCGATCTGCACAGGCTTGCCCGCGGCACGCCGATGTTCAGCGGCGCCGATCTTGCCGCACTGGTCAACGAGGCCGCCATCGCAGCCACCATGGCCAACAAGGAATTCATCGAACAGGCCGACATGGAAGAGGCCCGCGACAAGGTTCGCTGGGGCAGGGCCAGGAAGAACCGCGTGGTGGACGAGAAGGAAAAGGAAATCACCGCCTACCACGAGGCCGGGCACGCGCTGGTTCAGGTGCTTATGCCCAACACCGACCCGCTGCACAAGGTGTCGATTATTCCCAGGGGCGGGTTCGGCGGGGCGACCTTCTCACTGCCGGAGAAAGATAGATATCTGTACACGCGGGAATATTGCAGGTCGCTGCTGGGAGTGATGTTCGGCGGAAGGCTCGCCGAAGAGATCTTCTGTCATGATATCTCAAGCGGCGCGTCCAACGACATCTCCAACGCCACCGAACTGGCAAGGAAGATGGTGCTCGACTGGGGCATGAGCGACAAGCTCGGACTCATTCGATACTCCACCGACGAACGCCGGGCCATTACCGCCGACATGGCCGGCAAGGAGCACTCAGACCGCACCGCCGAGTACATAGACCAGGAAGTCAAGGCGTTCATCGACGACGCCTACGGGCGAACACGCGCTCTGCTTCAGCAGCACCAGAAGCAGCTCAAGGACATCGCCGACGCCCTGCTGAAGTATGAAACGCTCAGCGCCGACGAGGTGAATCGCATCATCGAGGGCAAGGGCCTTGAAAAGCCCACAGTTGACGACCTTCTTGGCAAGGAAGAGATCAAGCCGCCCAAAGCCGACGGCGTGACGATCAGTCCCCGGCCGCAACCAGAGCCGCAAACGCCTCCGCTACCGGAAGCAAGCTGACCGACTTCAAGCATAACCCCCGACGCCCGGACGCAATGTTCGGGCGTCGCTCCTTCGACTCGCTGCGCTCGCTCAGGATTCCGTGCTCGCTCAGGATTTGCTGCGGTCACTTATGCTTTACTTCCGCCTTCACCGGCGCCATGAGCACGTCCTTGCCGATCTGTTCGAGCCACGCGCGGAAGCTCAGCAGATCCGGGTGAACCTCGCGCAGTTGCGGAATGTCGGCCTCATACCCGGCCGAGTTGAACCAGTCGAACATGGCGGCGTTTTCGGGGCTGGCTTTGTGAATCTCTTCGGTGGGAATGTAACGGTACTCAACGTCCTTGCCGGTGGCCCTGCTGATGGCTGCCGCCATCTGCCGGCCGCTTAGCTGGTCGCCGGCGATCTCGATTTCATAGCCGACCCAGTCGTCGGGATACATGAACGCCATGCCGGCGAAGACGCCGATGTCCTTGACTGCCACCATCTGCAGCACCTTGCCCTCGGCCAGACCCATGGCAAGTTCGCCCTGCTGAATCTGCGTGCGGAACGCGTCGCCCAGGAAATTGTCCATGAAGAAGACCGGCCGGAGTATCGTCGCCCGCAGGTCCAGCTCGGCGATGTACTGCTCGATCTTCCACTTGCTTTCAAAGTGCGACAGGCCGGAGTTTCTTTCCGCCCCGCCGACCGAGGAGTACACGAAGTGCTGCACCCCGGCCGCGTCGGCGGCCTCGGCAAGGTTCTTGCCCTCGCGGACCTCGCGATCGGCGCCTGCTTCCCAGAAGTTCTGCACCGAAAACACGCCGTACGCGCCTTCACATGCGGCGACGAGGCTTTCGGGGTCGTCCATGTCCGCCTGGACAATCTGCGCCCCCTGGCCCTTAAGCATGACGGCAGGGGCTTGTTTTGGGTTGCGGGTCATGGCCCGCACCTGCCAGCCGTCCGTAATAAGCTGCCTTGCGACCGCGCCGCCTTGTCTTCCCGTCGCGCCCGCGACAAGTATGATTTCTTCTTTTGCCATGGTTGCTCCTTTGACGCCCCCGAAGGGCCAAGTAATTCTAGTAGCGCCGCCTTCGGCGGCGAGAGAGTAGAGGGTTGATAGGAGAAAGGAGATAAACAACCCAAACCAGCACGACGCACCAAGCCCCGCATGGCAATGCGGGGACCTGACTTCCAGTCGCGGAGCGACACCTCGCCGTTGTATTTGTTTTTGGTGTGCGATAATCACCAAGCGAACAAAACAACAAACGGCGAGGATTCGCTGCGCGAAGGTTTGTAGGTCCCCGCATTGCCATGCGGGGCTTTTCGCGTTGTGCTGGTGGCGCGTGAGCGATTGTGCTTTTGATCGCGAGGCGAGGCATGTTATAATCCTTGCGGATCAGGTTGTTTGGTCGGTTGGGCCCGTGGGGCCGCCGGCGGCGGAGGGGCGCCTGGTCCGGCGCTGTTGAGGCGTCGTTAGCCCATCTGGGGCGTATGGAAGCTCGGTTACGGGCCGGGCTAATGGAAATCGTGCATATCCGCGGGCCGCCGCGGCTGATCGTTGTGGAGCGTGACATGTCGGATGCCCCCCTGCCGACAGGAGCGGATCCTGCTGCGCCGCAGCAGGCGAATGCCGCACCCCAGGAAAACGTTGATAAACCCACCTGCTGCGAAAACTGCCAGGCCAACTGCCAGGACGATTGCACTCAGCCGGCCGTGGTGGAACCAGTAGAGCAGGTCCCCGAAGAACAAATCCAGCCCGAGCAGATATCCAACGGCAACGGCAGGAAGTACGTTATCGTTCGCCACGGCCTGATGAGGCAGATCGGGCAATTCTCGCACGATCTTTCCCGCGTGCCGCCGCCCGGCGCGAAGGTTGTTATTCGCACCGATCGCGGCGTCGAGATAGGCGAGGTGCTCAGAGGCGTGGCCAACGACGGCTGCCAAAGGTGCATGACGCAGGAACAGCTCTCCGCCTTCGTGCACGCCAACGGGCCGGAGTATCCCTTCAAACGCGGCGGCACTGTGCTCAGGGTCGCCAACAGCCAGGACATCGTCGACGCGCGGCATCTTGAAAACTCCGCCCGCGACGAGGCCAAGCTCTGCCGCCAGATGATTCGCAGTTCCCGCCTTCAAATGCGACTGGTGACGGTCGAGCATCTTCTGGGCGGCGAACGCATCATCTTCTACTTCACCGCGGAGACCAGGGTGGACTTCCGCGACCTGGTGCGAACCCTCGCATCCGAGTTTCGAACCAGGATCGAGATGAGGCAGGTCGGCGCCCGCGACGAGGCGAGAATCGTCGCCGACTACGAACGCTGCGGAAGGCAGTGCTGCTGCCAGGCCTACATGAAGGATCTTCGCCCCGTCTCGATGCGAATGGCCAAAACGCAGAAGGCCACGCTGGACCCGTCCAAGATTTCCGGACGGTGCGGCAGGCTGATGTGCTGCCTGAGATACGAAGACGTGTGCTACGAAGAGCTTCGCCGGCAACTGCCCCGCAAGAACACGTGGGTCCGCATTGAAGGCGACAAGGTCGGGCGCGTCATCGACGGGCAGATCATTACGCAGCTTGTCAGGCTGATCATGCCGGACAACTCACAGCTTGTCGTGCCCAACGAAGAGATCCTCGAGCGCGATGTCGCTCCGCCGCAGCTGCCGCCGCGGGCGGAACCCCGGCCGCCTCGCCCAATCAAGCAAAGGCCCACAAAGCCGCTGCGCGACGAGGCTGCGGATTATTCAGCTGCCGATGAGGATGTCGAAGCCGCACCGGTTTTGCCGGATGGTCCGATTGAAGCGGTTCAGCCCGCCG
>JAAYCO010000184.1 GCA_012729725.1 Planctomycetota bacterium | reverse complement strand
CGAAGGGCGCCAGATGCTGTTGTCTGAGGTTAAGCCGGCTGGGAATCGTTTTCCGGATTGCGGAAGATCCGGGCGGTGGCGAAGGGCAGTGGGCGAAAAGCGACACCAAATTGGCAAGTGCTTATGCGGCAAGTAGTTATGCGCGACACCAAATGGAGCCTGCAGGGTAGGCCAAGGCGATGCGCGACATCAAACGTCGGCCGGCGGGCTGCAATAGCGTGCGAGCGGATGTGATGGATGTTCCGCCGGGCCCGTGCGGTCTGGTTGCACATATATAAGGAGCGCGGCGAGACGTTCAATCGGCCAAGGGCTTGATTGATTGTCGCTCATGCCCATTGCCAGGCGCACCCCTGGCCGGTCTTGCGCTGCGCCGGCAGGACTGGTTGCTCCCACCGCCTCCCGGTCAGTGCAAAGTTGGCGGGGTATTCTTCGCATCTGAGGCGTTGCTCATTGTGTGGCTGGGCGGCTGCTCTATCGGTAGAATGCAACTATGTTCAACAACCAGTCGATCATTGAAATTCTCACTGTTGTCCCGACGGTGTTGCTTGGTCTTACGGTTCATGAATACGCGCACGCCCGCACCGCGCTTGCGTTCGGCGACGACACGGCGCTTCGGCAGGGCAGGGTGTCGCTCAATCCCCTGGTGCATCTGGATGTTGTCGGCACGTTGTGCCTGATCTTCGCTCACTTCGGATGGGCCAAGCCGGTAATGGTCAACAAGGCGAACCTTCACCCGCCCAGGCTTGGCGACATCATGGTTTCACTTGCCGGCCCGCTGAGTAACCTTTTGATGGCGATAGCATTCTGCCTGCTGTTTCGGCTTGCGGCGGTAGTTCCTTTGGGCGACTCGCCCGTGCGGGACGCAGTTCTCAAAATGCTGTTGGCGGGCATAAGCATCAACGTGGTGCTGTTCGTGTTCAACCTGATACCCTTGTACCCCCTGGACGGGCACCACATTCTGCGCAACCAGTTGCCCCTATCACAACAACCGGGCTTCATGCAATGGCAGATGAAGTTCGGCCAGCCTTTGCTGATGGCGCTGGTGTTGATTCCCCGTTTCGTTGATATGCCAATAGATCCGATAGGTATTGCGTACAACTGGTCCATGTACGCGGTGGTCCACCTGTTGCTGTAAGGTAGAGCAATGTTTTCAGCAATTCTTATGAGTGTTCTGGCTCTGGTCGCCACGCAGCAGGCGTATGATCCGCTGGCGTGTTCGCAGGACGATATCCAGACGCTGAAGCTGACCGTGACGGACTCGCGGCGGGAGCGGGAGATCCCCGTTCTTGTATATCTTCCCGCGCGAACATCTCCCGCGCCGGTCGTGTTATTCAGCCACGGCCTGGGTGGGTCTCGCATGAACAACGCTTATCTTGGGCGTCATTGGGCCGGCCGCGGATATGCCGCCGTGATGATGCAGCATCCCGGAAGCGACGAATCCGTGTGGCGAAATGTTCCGCCGGAGCAGCGTATGGACGCCCTGCAGGCGGCTGCCAGCGCAGGCAACTACCTGCTGAGAGTGGCGGATGTGCCGGCTGTGCTGGACGAGCTTGAAAGATGCGATCAATCGACGGACCATCCGCTGGCGGGCAGGCTGGACCTGACGAAGGTGGGCATGTCCGGGTATTCGTTTGGCGCGCAGACTACGCAAGGCTTGTGCGGACAGCGAGGCCTTCGAGGCTCGCGTTTCACCGACGCGAGGATCAAGGTCGCGATTATCCTCAGCCCCAGCGCGCCCCGGAACGTCAGTGCGTCGCATGCATTCGGCGGCGTAAGCATTCCGTGGCTGCTAATGACGGGAACTCACGACGTGTCGATAATCGGCGATGCCGACGCGGAGTCGAGGCTGGCGGTTTTCGAAGCGCTGCCGCCTGGCGCGAAGTATGAACTGGTGCTGCATGATGCGGAGCATTCCGCGTTTGGCGACAGGGCGCTGCCCGGCGACAGGCTTGCCCGGAATCCCAACCACCACCGCGAGATCAAGGCCCTGACCACCGCCTTTCTCGACGCGTATCTTCTGGATGATCCGGCCGCAAAGGATTGGATGGACGGCGATGGACCCTGCTCGGTCCTTGAGCCGGAGGACAGATGGCGGGCGAAGTAGCGGTTAGTCTGCCCGAAAAGGCTATTGAGTATGGGCATGTTAGCATGTATTGTCCCGCGGCAAAAGGAAGGCTGCATCCCCGTTTAAAGGGGGTTATAATGCTCGCCATGGCCCAGGAAACAAAGCGCAGATCGAGTGCTCCCACAAAGGCGCAGAAGGCGTACGAGCATCTCAGGAAGATGATCGTCGAGCGCAGGTTCGCCAGCCGGAATTGGTCCATGCGGCAGTTGGCGGCGGAGCTTGGCATGTCTGTCGTTCCGGTCAGCGAGGCGCTTCGCCGTCTGGAGCAGGAAAACCTTGTGGTCACAAAGCCTCAGAGCGGCATTCGCATCAAGAGAATGAGCCAGAAGGATTTTGCCGACGCCATGCTTGTCAGGCAGGCCATCGAATGTCAGGCGGTTCGCATGGTCGCCCAAAAGGCCGATAAGAAGGTGCTTGCGTCGCTGGATCGGCTGGCCCGGCGAATAGGCGAGTACACGGCCGCCGGAATGTCGGGCAAGGCCAGCTATCTGGACTACCGCCTTCATTACAAGCTGGTGGCCGCGACAGGCTGCGATCTTATGGTAAGCAAGTTTGACGGCATCGCCACACGGTGCATGGTGATTACCGACGGGCAGACGTTCTGGGCGCCGTCGAGCACGAATGATTCCGATCACATCAGACTCGTGCAGGCGATTGCCAGCGGTTCGCCTGCTCGCGCCGAAGCGGCGATTCGCCGGCACATTCGCGCCGAGCGGCTTCAACAGGCTTTATGGGAATAGTTTAAGATGTTGGCGTTTTTCACTGGCCGGGATTACACGGTTCTCTTTGCATATCTGGCGGCAATGGTGGTTCTCGGCGCGTGGTTCTCTCGCCGAGAGAAAACCACTGACGACTTCTTCCGCGGCGGCGGGCGGGTTCCATGGTGGGCGGCTGGGCTGAGCATCTTCGGCACCGGGTTGAGCGCTATCACTTTTCTGGCGGTTCCCGTCAGTTCATACGCCGGCGACTGGACGAAAATATTGTTCAGCATCGCCCCGATCTTTCTTGTGCCGATCATCGCCGCTGTTTTCGTGCCGTTCTACCGCCGCCTCGACGTGACCACTCCTTACGAATATCTGGAGAAGCGATTCAACACGGCAACCAGGCTGGTCGCCAGCGGGCAGTGG
>JAAYCO010000183.1 GCA_012729725.1 Planctomycetota bacterium | reverse complement strand
TTGCCGGGATACACCAATCGGCCGTCACCGTTGAAATTCTGCCACGAATTTCCCGTGAAATTCGTGAGCGGGCCGCCGGTCATCAGCACGCTGGGCCTGCCTGATGTCCACTTGCCCTTGCTGTCCTTCGTATAGTTGGCCCACGACGCCAATGCGTAATACAGGAATCCGTCGGTCTTGAACTTGTAAGACATGAAGCCCGGCAGCAGCCGGTGCTCCGTCGCGCTGAACTCGATGAACCAGTTGGGATAAGGCCGGCGCGGCGAGACGCACACATACCACCATACCTGGCGGCCCCGTGCCCTGGCGGCGACTCGCTCCTGTTCCTGGTCGTCATATACGTGCAGGAGCGGCGCCCACGCGTCAACCACCTCGTCAAGCCCGGTTTCCAGGCCGAACGACGGATCGCGCGCCGTTGTCAGAATCGGTATCTGGGGGTAGCGTTTCCGGATCTCCTGGAATATGTCCATTACGGCAGCAAACGTGTTTTCATGAACCTCATCGAAGGCGTAGATGTACCCCCGGTCAAGAATTCCCGCCTGGAGGTACTGGGGCACGCGCAGCGCCAACTGGTCCAGAATTTCCTTCTTGCGCCCGGGTGGGAATTTTGACCCTCGCGCGAGGTTGGGCGCGCAGTTGATGTAGACAATCGTGAACCTATTGGCGCCTTTGCTGAGGATGTACTTCGCTTCGTCCACCGTCGGCGCAGTGCCGCGATATATCAGATCGCTGGTGAGACGGTGGTCCATCAGCATGTCGGTGGTCTGGCGGCGAACGGTCAGCGCCTGTCGCACATCACCGCGCTGCACCTGGTCCAGCGGCGTCCAGTCCCTCAGCGCTTCCCTATATTCTTCGTACCCTGCCGTCTTCTGCTCTTCGTCACCCTCGAGGTAGAGCCATGGCAGGCTCCTGTCGCCCTGGTACGACATTGCCAGCGGCAAGCGGGAACCGTCTTGCAGCGCGAAGTCCCGCACCGTCACCGTGAGCGGAACCGACACCGGCTCCACGCCGTCGGCCAACAATCTCAAAGTGCCCTTGTATGTTCCGGCAGGCTGATCCTGAGTGGCGAATGCCTCCACCCAGAACGCCTGGTAGACCATCTTTGGAACATCCACTGCCGAGATGTAGGTCAGAATCGGGTCCGGATGCCAACCCACGCGCTGGACTTTGTACGGAGGGTGCTTGCAGTCAACATACCCAACCGGGTCAACCCGGAGGCATTCCTGTTTCAGCACTGCCCCGTTGGGTCCGGCAAGATCGCCGGTCTCTATTCGCACGTTCTTGAGATCCCGCAACGGAAGCACAACCACCTGTGCCGCCTCGTGCTCGTTTCGAGCCAACGTGAGGTTGGGACCCTGCCCCCAGGCGCCGCCAAACTGATAATCCGTCTGGAAGACTTTTTCAAGGCTTGTTGTCGAACCCCAGCCAAAGGGCGCGTTCTTGAATTGGGCAAGGCCTGAAGCCAAAGCCAGATTCCGCCGTGCCTTGTCAAGCGTTGTCGCCGCCCGCTCCAGAGTCAGATTCAGGGCGATGAACTGTTCGATCTTGGCCACGTCGGCGCCCTGTTGCAGGCGTCTGGCCGCGACATCCAGCAGGCCGCGACATTCCTTCAGATCGCCGATTAACGCGTCGCGCCTGGAAACCGGAAGAACCGAGCTGTCAACAGCGCCAGCCTCCGCCGACAGGCTCTTCTCCCTTGCCTGCAACGCGGCAACCTTGGCCGACAGATCAGCACGATGCAGTTTTATCTCGCCCAGGTGGAAAGTGAACGTCGCCAGGGGATGCGTTATGAACAACTGCACCTGATTGATACATGATGCATCCACTGCGTTGAGCCACTGGGCATCAAGGGTAACGGTCTGGCGGCCTTTTACGATTCTCGGAGAGAAGCTGTGACTGCGACCGCCGTTGGAGTCGTACAGGTGCACCCGCAAAGGCATTTCGCCGTCATACTCGGACCAGATCTCGAAGGACATTGCATCAAAAGCCCGCCAGTCCTTGATCGCGAGATTGTCGTCCTTGAGGTTGACCGCGGACATCCACGTTGAGCCCTTCTCCCACTTTGGGAACGTCACCTTCGCGCAGGCGCCTTCCTGTCCATCGGGCCACTTGGACAGTTCGATGACGATCGGCGGCTTGCTTCTAGGAACCTGCCAGTTCTTGACGTCGGCATCGGTGCGGAACCTGCACAAGGCAACCGTTGTGTCCGGTGAGGACTGGGGGCTTGCAGCCAAGGCGCCGGCTGCATCATGAAGTGCCGCTCCAGCCACTAAAAGCATTGCCAGTCTGAACAGAATACGACTCATCAAGAACTCCACTTTCCAAGTAATAATTCAGATATTTGGTTTCAACATCAGCCCGACGAGCTAGAACTGCGTGGTGTCTTCCATGAAGCCGCTTTCAACGCCGATAGCCGTTGCTTCATCCCGGTTGTAGCTGCCGCAATGTGCATCGAAGAAGACGAAGTTCGCCCGTCCGGCGTGCCGGTAGTGCGTCATGCCTGTCATGGTGGTGGTATGTGGACAGAGTCCCTGGGATTCCGTCACCTTGGTGGAACCCAGCGAGTCGCCATAGAGAAAGACCATCGAAGGATTGGCGACGGCGGAGATTCTGAGATACCGGTTGTAGTAGTTTCTCGTGGGCGCGTCCTGGAAAGTCTTTGAATAGGACACGTCGCTCACCATGCCGTAAATGTTGTAAAGGTCTTCCTTTTCGTTCTCGAAGCCGGGGCAGTTTGCTCCCGCGTAGGTGTCAATATACTTGGGGTAGAACAGGTTCCAGGCCCACGAGTATTCCACCCTTCCGCCAAGAACGAAGCTGTCCATGTATTGCGTGTAGCTTCCATGAGGCGTCCGGCTGTACCACTGGGGCTTAAAGTCGTCCATTTCGTTGGCGTAGAACAACGTCGCCGCCACGGTGTTCTTGAGATTGGTTTGGCAGACGGCGCCGGTCGCCAATTTCTTGGCCTGCTGTAATGCAGGCAGCAGAATGCTCACCAACAGCGCGATGATAGCTATGACTACCAGAAGCTCGATAAGGGTGAAGGCTCCTGCTTTGTTCTTACTAATCATGTTTTACTCCTTGTACTGAATGCCTGCTCCGCATGCTTTCGGGGCTGCGGAGTGGGCCTACATCTCTTCTCTGAGTCTGCGAATCATGCCACCGTCGAAGAAGATGCCTCGCGCTAGGCGGCAGACGCCCTTGAGCAGAGCGGCGTCGGCGTCGGGGACAACCGCTATGTCCAACGCGTCGATCTGGTCGGCGTGCATGCACTGAGCCAGGCCTTGCTTAAGATTTCGCACCAGGACCGCGTGATCCAAGCCGAGGCATGTTTCGATTCGCAGATACTTCGCTCCTGATAAGAACACTGCCGGCGCCAGATGCTGTCCAAGTTCTCTTGCGCAGCCCGACAGCATTTCGACAACCGTCGGGTCCGCCGCTTGTGCAAGCGCAGCCAGCCCAGGAAGGTCCAGGTGCGCATACTTGGCTTCGCCCGTTTCGGCCAGCCGCTGAAGAATGGCCAGGCCGCCGAGTTCGGATTCCAGACACCCGGATCGGCCGCAGTGGCACGCCCTGCCGCCATCGGGGCGGATCTTCAGGTGGCTGATCCTGCGAACGCCGGGGTTGGCGTTGGTGAACTGGAGATTCTCGCCGCGGGCCTGAGTCCAGCCCACGCCTGTGTTCCAGCTTATCAGGCCGACATGCTCGTTCCGCATGTCGCCTTCCAGCACTCCGCAGAAGACGGCATGGGTGACGTACACCGCCTCGCATTGCAGATTGAATTGCTTCAGAAGATGCTCGCGAACGTCAAAGTTGTTGAGCTTTGGAAAGTGCACCGAGTCGATGATTCTGCCGGTCTGCGCATCGAGATGTCCGGAAATCGCCACAACACAATGGCGCTGCCTGAGCTGATGCTTGGCAATCAACCCCAAGGCCTGCTCGACGATCTGGTCAAGCGAGTCCAGAATCTGCTGGCGGGTGTCCCTCGGCCTCATTCGTTCCCGCCGCATGAACAGCGAATGGTCTCCGAAGTCGGCAACGTTGCCCAGAAGCTCGCCGTCGTGAAGCGCCACGCCCAGCGTGCAATTGCTCTTGCGGGCGATGTCTATTTTGACCGGCATTCGCCCGCCGATGCTCTCGCCGTAACCAACCTCTTCAATCAGCCCCTCATCCAGCAGCGACGCCACGTGAAGCCCCACGGCCGCACTCGTCAAACGGGTTTCTTTCGCCAGAGCCGGACGTGTCACCGGGGCACTTTTGCGAATGACATCCAGCATCCGGCTGCGGGCTCGATAGTTGTTAGTGCTGTTGTCCACCATGTTCTCCGTGGGAGAGGTCTTAACTGATATTAACCTAGCACGATTTGGGGACTTTGTCAAGATACCTTTATAAAGTTTTTAGGGCGAGGTCTGTGCTGGACGATATTGCTCTGCACAGGAATCGGATGATGCTATCGGCGCAAGGTCCGTATTTTGGCTCTGGCGTAGTCAAAGAGTTGCGCTTCGACCGGCTTGAGATATACATCAACGGGCTTGAAGTTGTCCCCGTTTCGCTCTATTTCGCCGGCGGCGCCACGGATGAAGAGATTCTGCAGTTCGGTGGCGATGTTAATCTTGGCGACGCCGCATGTTATGGCGCTAAGCAACTGTTCGTCGCTCACGCCGGTGCCGCCGTGCAGGACGAGCGGAATAGGCACGCTTTGGCCGATTTGGGCGGCGCGGGCGATGTCCAGTTTCGGCGCCTTCTTATAGAAGCCGTGGGCTGTGCCGATCGAGACCGCCAGTGCGTCGACTTTGGTTTGTCGCGCGAACTGCGCAGCTTCGGCGGCATCGGACAGCTTCACCTCGCCGTCGCCGAAGGGCACGTGTCCTATTTCCGCTTCAAGCGTTGCCCCGGCGGCATGGGCCAGGGCCGCCGCCTGCGAAGTCAGTGCGATGTTCTCCTCGAACGGCAAGGCCGAGCCATCGATCATTACCGACGTATAACCGATGTCCAATGCTTGTTTGACACGATCCAACGTGCCGCCATGGTCGAGATGAAGCGCCATTGGCGCATCAGATTGCTCCGCCAGCCGGCGAGCCATCACGCCGATCAACTCGGCCCTGTCATCTTCGAACAGTCGCTGATAGACCTGCACGATGAGCGGAGAATTCTCCGCCCGGGCTGCACGCACAACCGAGTAGAGCGTTTCAAGGTTCGCCACGTTGAATGCGGCTACGGCGTAACCGTCGCGCCTGGCCTGCGGGAGGATTTCATTTAATGTCACCAGTGGCACGCTCACGCCTCCAATGCACGGCACGCGGCCTGCTCTATCGAGATGATGTTAAGTTGCGGCCGGAACGTTTTCAGAACGTGCAGGGTGTATGGCGATGACGTTATCAGCAAATCCCTCTCAACGTCCACCAAGTCGCAGATTCGTTCGCAGAGTTTTGCGGTCAGCTTGGGATTCACCCTGTCGTAAACGGCTGCGCCTTCGCCGGCCGAGAATGATTCCTCATCGTTGGTCGCGAACTGTTTCAACTTGTATCCCAGCGCCAGAAGCAGTTCTCGCGGCGCTGCCATGTTGTTGTAAGCCTTCAAGAAGTCGCTGTCGAGATAGCAGGCTGTTGTTGCGGCCTTGGCCTTAAGTCCGCGTTGCAGCAGGAATTCCGATGAATGCAGAACGGTTACGCCGTCTATCGGAAAATCATGTTTGAGTGCGTCGTAGCTGGCAGGACATGACGTCACCAGCGTCCTGGCGCCGCTGGTGCTGACGGCGGCGGCGAATTTCGCGGCGACTTCCCGAGCCTCGTTGACGAAACCCAGAATCTTCAGGGCCTTGCCGGTATCGCCGCCGCTGATTGTTGCGACATTCCCCGCAATTCCGTCAAATGCCTCAACAAGCTGCATCTGCCGTTGAGAGTATGTATCAATATAATAGAGTATCTCGCCCGCGCCTCTGACCTGAAAATCAACGTTTTGCAGATCCCGCGCCAGAGCGGCGACGCTGGGCGGCGCAAGCCCGGCGGCCACAATATCCTGCCGCGCCGCAAGCAGAAGGGAGTTTTCGTCATAGTGGCTGACGCAATGGCGGCGGCATGCGGCGCTGAGGTCGGCGTCGTAGATGGTCTTAATGTAATCGGCATTGGCGATAAGGCTGTTATCCATTCGCACCTTGTCCAGAATCAGCGCCCGTCCGCGCGGCGTGTCCGCCTCCTTGAACGTCACATTGCCGACGGCGCTGAGATGGCGGCACATGAAACAGAAACGGCACGCGTTTATGACATCCAAGTATTTATTAATATTCATTTTACAAATCTCCAGATTCAGCCCTTAAAGCCCATCTTGCCGGGGTTCATTATGTTGTTGGGGTCGAGCGTCTGCTTGATGTCTTGCAGAATCTTGAACGCAGGGCCGTAAAGGTCTTTCATTATGCGTCCGAGTTTCAGTCCCACGCCGTGGTGCTCGTTAATGACGCCGCCCGCCTTGATCGCGGCCCGGATGGCCATGTCCCATATCTTGTTGTACAGGGCGACGGCTTCATTCGCATCCGCCGGCGGATTATCTATGATGAACCTGGCGTACAGCATGCAGCCCCACTCGTACCAGTGCGAAAAGTGGCCGATGAACGTCGCCTGCGGGAAGTTCTGCTCCACGACGTTCTTCATGGCCCAGTAGACGTTTTCGATGTTGGCGAACGTGGCTACCGTGTCGAGCGTGCCGAACGCCTGCGGCATGTGAAACATGTAAGGCGGGTAGAAGAATTTGTAGCGATTGTTCCACCACGTCTGGCCCATCTCGGCGCCGAGGTCTTCATGGTCGAAGCTGCTGCATATGTCACAGGCCTCTTCCATTTCCAGGTCTACGATTTTCTCCTGGCCGTCGAAGCCGAATACGAGATAGGCGCCTTTCTTGTCGATTCCAAGCACGCGCTTGACGAGCTTGGCGGTTTCCGGCTCATCGTAGAGTCTTATCACGCAAGGCCGAAGCCGAGATGTCATGATTCTCGAACCTGCAAGCATTGCGTCATGCATGGTCCGAAACAAAAAGGCGTGAAACTTGCGGGATTGGGGAATCGGGTGAATCTTTATGGTGGCTTTCGTGACAACGCCAAGCGTGCCCTCGCTTCCGAGGAACAGCTGCGTCAGGTCCGGCCCGGACGCGTGCCGCGGAACGGGAAGCGTGTTGATGATCTCCCCCTGCGGCGTCACGACTTCGAGCGACATTACCATGTCTTCCATCTTGCCGTACTTGGTGCTCAACACGCCCGTGCCGCGATGGGCGATGAATCCGCCCAGCGTTGCGCAAGCGATGGAAGCCGGAAAGTGCATCGTACTGTAGCCGGCCTTTTCGATGGCCCATTCGAGATGCTGGGCGTTGATGCCGACCTCAACGGTGGCGCTCAGTGATACGGTATCGATGTCAAGCACGCGGTTCATGCGCTTCATGTCGAGGATGATTCCGCCGCGTATCGGCAGTGCCCCGCCCTGCGAACCGGACCCGCCGCCCCAGGGCGTTACGGGAATGGAGTAGTTGTTGGCTATTTTCAGCACGGCAGCCACTTCCTGCGACGAACCGGGCTGTATGATGAAGTCCGGCGGCGTCAACTGCCGGCCGCGATCGTGCCACACCTCCGGCACCCAGTAGTAATCGATGGAATGCCCGAGCTTGTCTGAATCGCCCGTCTGCACGTAATCCTCACCAACTGCCCACGTCAGTTCGCTGAGCAGCATCTCGTAGGCGTAGCTCTTACTTGAACTCAACATTTGCATACTCCATGTTTTTCGTTAGGCCAGGCGGTCGTGAATGTTTCTGTAGCGTTTGAAGCCCTCGGCGTAGAACTCGGCGTTCTCTTTTACCGGTTCGAGTTTCCGACTGACTTTGACGCACTTCCGGACCGCGTCTATCTCGCTGGCAAAGACGCCGATTCCAACACCAGCCACCAGCGCGCTGCCGAATGAAGCGTCGCATGCGGCTGGGCACGTGACGGCTGCGTTGAACACGTCACAGACGATCTGGGACCACAATTCGCTTTTCGCGCCGCCGCCGATGAGAAGGAATTCGTGCGTGCTCAGCCCCATCTTTTCAATCGTGCCATAGCAGTCGCGGAGTGAATACGCCACGCCCTCAAGCACGGCCCGCGACAGATCCGCGCGCGTGTTCCGCATGGACAGTCCCGAGAAACTCGCCCGAAGGTTCGCATCCCAGTACGGACTGCGCTCCCCCATCAGGTACGGATGAAAGAAAACGCCATTTGCTCCGCAGGGCGACGTCGCAGCCTCATCGTTGATCAGGCCGTAGACATCCTTGTTCTGTGCTGCCCCAGCGGCTACAAGGTCGCCGCAGAAGTTATCGCGATACCATCTCTGGCAGGCCGCCGCTGCGTTTGTGGCAGTCACCGTGTACCACATGCCCGGCACAACGTGCGAATACGTCAGCGTTTGGGGGTGCGGATGGGCCTGGTCCGTCATGACGTTCACGTTGCCGGCAGTTGCGAGTTTGAGAATGCACTGGCCCGGGCGAATCGCGCCGGCGGCGTAACCTTCAACTGCCGAGTCGCTCGCTCCCATTATCACTGGCAGCCCTGCCGGCAGCGGGGTTTCCATCGCGGCCTTCGCGGTAACCTTCCCCGCAAGCGCCGTCGGTTGAGCGACGGGCCCAAGCATGCCGACATCGACGCCCGCCAGTTCGCACAACTCCGGCGACCAGCATGATTTCTTCATGTCCCACATGAGCGTGCCTTGCGATTCGATGCAATCACACGCCAGTTCGCCGGTGAGCAAATAGCGAATGTAGTCCTTGACGAACGAAATCCGACGGATGCGCGAGAAGCTTTCGGGTTCGTTGCGCCTCAGCCAGAGCATCTGCGGCAGCGTCCAAGTGGGCGCGGGCATCTGGTAGGCGGTTTTGAAAATCATCTCGCCAAAGCGCTCCGTCAGGAATTCGCACTCGCTGACGCTGCGCTGATCGGTCCAGATGATCGTCGGGCGGATGACTTCGCCCCGCTCATCCAGCAGCACCGCGCCATGCGTGTAGCTGTCCATCGCCATGGCGACAAGCCGGCCCGACTTCCAAGCAGGCCCAGCGGCCAGCTCGTGCAGCAGACGGCGCATCGTGGCATACCAGTCTGCAGGATTCTGCTGCGCCCAGCCCGCGCGGGGATGCTCAGTGGCGTACTCGCCGGATGCCGCATCCACAACACAGCCGGATGTGTCAACAAGCGCGACCTTGCAGCCGCCCGTGCCAAAATCCACGCCAAGGAGCAAGTCTCTGCTCATTTGCCTGTTACCCATTTGTGGTCAGGGTCGATGACCGAAAGAAACTTGCGGTTCTTCTCGCCGGCCATGATCCACAGGTAGTACATCGAGTAACCCGGCGCGTTGACGACCGGGTGGTAGCCGCGAGGAATCAGCGTCGTGTCGTTGTGCCTGATCGTGCAGGTGAAATCAATCGAGCGGTCATCGGTGTAAATCTTCTGTATGCCATAACCCTGCCGCGGATTGAAGCGGAAGAAGTAAAGCTCCTCCATATCAACCTCGAGCGGAAGGTTGTCGAAGTCGTGGCGGTGCGGCGGATAGCTGGCGTGGTGGCCGGACGGAACAAACGCCTCGCCGATGAACAAATGCGATGAGGGGAATTCATCCGTCAACATCAGGTGCGCATCTCGCTGATACGTTTCCTTGCCAATGGAAACCTCTTTGACCTGGTGCGGAGCTATCATGTAAGCCTCGCCCCGCAGACTCGACGGCGACGCCGCCTGGGCAATCTCCACATCGGTATCAGCAGTGATGCAGTACTCCACGCCGCAGGGAATGTAAACCGTGTGCCCCTTGCCGGAAAACACGTCTTCTCGCTCTCCGATGTGCTTGAAGTCGAACCCCTCGCCGCGGATAGAGCATTTTCCGCCGAGGATTATCATCGCAACCTCGCGCGTTCCGGTCGCAGCGGAGTGCGTCTGGCCGGACTTGAGACTGATTATTCCAAACTCCGTCAGCTTCATGCCGCCGTCGCCGATGGTCGAGATTTGGGCAAATCCGTTTACCGGGTCATAATGCTTCAAACGATCCATGATCAGTGTTCCTTCCGTTTCGGTATGCGGCGATCAGGCTTGCTATACTTCCGGCTTGCATGTGAAGCGCACCGACGTATCGCTTATGTTCTCGATTTCAAACACTTCCACAGTATTTGCGCCCTTTCGCAGCAAAGGCGCCGGCACATAAAGCGTGAACTGCGGCCCCAAGGCGTTCCAGTATCTTCCAAGGTTGAACCCGTTGATCCAGCAGACGCCCTTGGTCCCGTGTTGAACCTTCAAGAACGTGTCCTGCGGCGCATCCTCGATTATCAGCTCGCCCTTCAGGAATGCGGGCGTTCGCGGCATTGTGTCCAAAGGCTTATATCCCAGGCGAGACATATCTTTCATTTCAAGCGGATAGATCTCCCATCCGTGATGATAATGCGTATCGTTAACGATAAGCCCCTGAGTGATGCCCTTTTTCTCGGCCTGCATATGATGCCCGAAGTTGACCCGCCCCATGTTTTCGACAAGAATGTCTATCGTATTGTCAGCCAGCAAAAGCTCGCTGTGCAGGGTGAAATCGGACTCGTTTCGAGTGAATTTCTTCGTGAAAACCCCGTTAATGAAGACATACGCACTGTCGTGTGGCCTGAGTATCGTAAGCTTGACGGTCTTTCTGGGGCCTCTCATGTGTGATCGATACAGGACAAAACCATAGCTCTGCCCCATATCTTCCATGCAATCGGTATTCGGCGAATGCACGGGATGATCGCAGATATGCCCGAGGTTGGCGATCAACTCCGCTGCATGTGTAAGCCGGATCTCGCCATAGGCTTTTTTGGCGGATGCAGGCGGCACGGCGAGGCCTGTGTCGAAATCCGGGTTGTACTTCGCAAAAAGCTTTCTGAATTCAAAGTACTTTTCCGTGGGGTCGCCGGCTTCGTTCAGCACGGCATCGGTGTCATAGCTCGTTATGAAGGGCGAAAATGAACCATCGGGCAGCAGCAACCCGCCGTTCATAAAACCAAAAGTGGTCCCGCCATGAAACATGTACAGATTTACGCCGGCGCCGCGGGCCAGAATACGTTCAAGGCATTGCGCAACGGCCTTTGGGTCGCGCAGACGATGAGAAACACCCCATCGCATACCCTGACCGCTCCAGAATTCCGTGCACATCAAGGGTAAACCGGGCTGATACTTCTCCAGTTCATCAAGCGACGCATCCGGATCGGTTCCGAAATTGACCGTCGCCCAGGTCCCGTCGAGCGTTCCACCATCAAGATATGTTTGTGTCGCTCCGTCGGAGGTGAACAATGGAACATCTATGCCGTTGCCAGTAAGCAGACTGCGCAGCTTTGCGAGATACACCTTGTCGCTGCCGTAGCTGCCGTACTCGTTTTCAATCTGCATGGCGATAATCGGCCCGCCATGCGTGCTTTGAAGCGACTTGAGTCTTCCCAACAGCTCTGCGAAGAATCGCTCCACGGCGTTCAAGAATGGTTCATTGTCGCAGCGGATTCGCATGTCAGGAATCGTCATCAGCCATGAAGGCAAGCCGCCCCAGTCCCATTCCGAACAGATGTACGGCCCCGGCCTGACTATGACATTCAGGCCAAGCTTGCCGGCAAGTTCAATGTAGGACTGTATGTCGGCGAATCCGCTGAATTCAAAAACGCCCTGTTTGGGCTCGTGAAGATTCCACGGAACATAGGTTTCGACGGTGTTCAGGCCGCATGCCTTGAGCTTCAGCAGGCGGTCTTCCCACAGATCCGGATGAATGCGAAAATAGTGCATGGCGCCGGAAAGGATCCGTATCTGTTCGCCATTCAAAAACAGGCCGTCGGGTTTGATTTCCAGCCGCTTCACTTCTGAATCATGCCTTACAGTTCAATCAATTCCAGATCGAGCATCCCGGCCATGTGCCGTATTTCTTTCGTGATGTCGCCGTGGCAAAGGACGTAGTGGTGTTCGAACCCGCTATCAATAAGCTGGTTCACCAGTTGGGCCGCGGGCCTCTTGAATCGCACCGTCAGCGGCGTTCCATGCAGCATCTGCGAGGTGTCGATTCCCTCTCCGCCAATTGACAGCAACCTGTAGCCGTTGCCGTTGCGCGTTTCGCCAATGCGGATTATTGTCACCGCTCCGGGCTTGAGCGGAAACTCCACTGCTATGCCCTTCTTGTCGCCGCCGTCGATTATTGAGTGCTTCAACAATTGCGGAACGCAGCCGGGCTTGCACAAAGACACCGGCGCCGCTCCGCAATGCCAGAACAGGCCGGTATCGCCCTTTTCATCGAAGGAAATCAGGTCGCAGAAGAACGCATCCGAACCACTTAATGCTTTCACCATGAGCATGGCGGTTGCGCCGTAGATGTCGCCTTCACAAGCAGCCGGCGCTCCGCTGCCGGTCAGGCAGCCGAGGATATGGCAGACGCCGATACCGTAGATATCGCTGAACTCGGGCCAGCAGCGGACACTCCATGCGTCCAGCCGGTGCTTCTTCTGTAGCTTGTCAAATGCGGCAAACAACGCCGCCCCTTTGTTCAGTTCTTCATCGGATACTTTGCACTGGCAACTGCCCTTGATCTGCTTGAGGGCTCCAGCCAGTTCATCGCCCTTGATGCTTCTGGCGACCTCGATAAGCTCCAGAAGTGTTATGCCTTCGACCTCAACGCCAAATTTTTCGCGCAGGGCCAGTTCGTTGAAGTTGGAGGTGTAGAAACCCGGAACGCGCCCACCAAGGGAACCAATACGCATTCGCTGCAGATCCCTGAGGCAGCCGATGACTTTTAATTGCCTGGCCAACTCTGGCATGGCGGCATCCGCGTTGCCATACACGAAGCTGTACTTGAGCCCCATTTTCCAAAGCGCATGGGCGTTCATGTTGGTGGCGCACAAGCTATTGGCGGCAATCCGGCCGCCGTTCATTGGCGGTTCGGGTTGCGACCAGAAGATCACCGGCTTGCGGAGCCTGACCGCCATTCCGGGAACTATCGTGCCCAGCGAGAACGTGATGAAATGCGCGACGATTATATCAACGCGAGCCTCTTCAAACTTGCAGCAGACTTCCTGGGCCTGAGCCTCGGTCTGGACTAACAGGCCGCAATCGACGATTTCAGCGCCAAGTTCCGACAGCGCCTTCAGCGCGTCCTGCCGCTGGCCTTCAAGCCCGGCGTTAATCCAGCTGCCCTTTACCAGCGAGAGATACCCGACTCTCAACTTGTTCATGTGCATTTACTGCTCCGCAGGAATTGTTCAGCCCGGAGTTGAGTTGGAATTCCGCTTCTGCCTCCGAGTTCCGTGCACTTCATGGCCGCCACGGCCGATGCAAACCGCATGCATTCTGACCAGTCGCCGCCCTTAAGGTGCTGATAGGCGAAGGCCCCGTGATAAACGTCTCCGGCGCCGGTGGTGTCCACGACTTCCACGGCAAAAGATGCTTGATGATACTCATGTACGCCGTCAAACCCGATGCTGCCATTTTTGCCCGCGGTAACGCCTGCGAATTTGGTCTTTCCGCAACGATGTAACCGTCTCGCTGCTTTATTAAGATCCGCCTCGCCGGTGAATTCCCGTGCAAAAACCTCCGACGCAATGACTATGTCCGCCAGTTCAACCAGTTGTCCCATGCCGTCAAGAATTGTTCCGGCATCCAGGCTTATTGTTGTGCCGGCTTTCTTGGCGATCTCAGCGGCGGCAATGGCGGCCCGCGTGTGATGCCCGTCCAAATGCAGAAGCTTCGCCGCCCTGATCTCGTCGGCAGGCAGCAAATCCTCGCTTAAGGGCGAAATGCCTCCGCGAGTCCACGCGATGCTGCGACCTGAGCTTCGCGAATCGATCCAGCAGTACGCTGCCGGTGAAACCACTCCTTGTTGAATGAAGACGAAATCCACGTTCACGCCTTCACGGCGGAACTCATCCAGGATCGCCTTGCCCCGTTCGTCATCGCCAACAGCCCCAATGAAGGCCGTCCTGGCGCCCAACCTTGCCGCGGCCACCGTGGCGGTGGCCCCTGGCCCCCCGCCCTGCAACAGGCTTGAGATTATCTCGACCTTGTCGTCTAGCGGTATTCGCGGGACGGTAACCAGATTGTCCTGGCTGGCATATCCCATGCCGATTATTTCGAACGCTTGTGTCATCCTGATCCCGCAGTCCATCCTGCCGAACTAGATAAACCATCATTGTTGAAACCTGAAATTACCCCGCTTCAGGCGGAATTGCAAGAAAAAATGAAAGAAGATGATATTTTATGAGACAAAATTAGAGATCGTGAGCGATAATGATAGTATTGGTTGACTGAGGCGAGCTTTACTGATAGCATCGTGTTGATTAGCATCCAGGCGACACAATGAAGACGCTACGCTCCATGAAGATAGTCGACTTTCTGCAGGACAAGAAGTACTGCTCCATAAAGGAGTTGCTGGATCACTTCGATGTCTCGCCGGCGACTATACATCGAGATGTTTGCGATCTTGCCCGGCGAAAGCTCATTCAGAAAGTCCGGGGGGGAATCGCCATCGTCCAGGATTCCCCGGCCCAGAAGGCCCAACCGGCGATTGCGGGCTTTGCCGCACGAATAGAAAACAACGTTGCGCAGAAAACCGTGATCGCCGAAAAAGCAGTGGCGTCGATCCGCGATGACGACGCTGTGTTTCTGGATTCATCCACCACCTCGCTGCACCTGGCGCAAAGAATTCAAAAGGCCCATTTTTCACGCCTGACCATGATCACCAATTCGGTGCTGATCATGCAGGAATTCCACCGGTTCCCATCACATTTCTACCTGATTTCTCTCGGAGGGAATTTCAGCAGCCAGTTGAATTCCTTCCTTGGGAAGGCCGCGATTGAGCATCTTCGTCGGCTGCGGGTTAGCAAGGCGTTTGTTTCCGGCGTGGGAATCACCCAAGAGGGCTTGTTCACTTATCATGAAGGACATGCGGAATTCCTGCAAGAGGTGTTGAGCGTGTCCGAAGAAAACTGCCTGTTGCTGGACAGTTCCAAGTTCAATCGCGCGGGCAGTTTCAGCATTTGCCCGCTATCCAGTATCGACGTCATGTTCAGCGACGCCACGCCACCCGAATACGTCCGGCAAAACATGGAAGTATGCGTATGATGGCCGCGTCAAGCGTCTCTTGCGGCGAAGCGGCATCCGCCGCCGCATGAGGCGAATCGGCGACAGTCAAGGCACGCGGCTGAGGCCTTGTTAGAGCGAAATGCCTTGACTGCTGGAAGAGAGACCAGCGTCGAGAAACTGGCTTCCAGAAGCGAACCAAGCACCTCGGCGTTCTGCTCGCAGGTTCGCAGCCGGCCCAGAGGATCGATGGCCCATTTGGACTCGCCGCAATAACACCGCCCGAACTGAAGATTTGGATAATTGGCGTGCGGCAGTAGGCAGTCCTCCACCGGCAGCGTCACGGCAACGGGAATGCCAAAACCGCCGGCCTTGCGATTTGCCCGCGTCAGCAACCCGTCGAGCTGGTCTGTCGTCAGCGCGAACTGCCCTTGATTGATCTTGCCCCGCCCGGTGGGAATGAAACGGTTCAGCGCGATCATGTTCGCGCCGAGGGCGAAGGCGATATCCATCACCGTCTCAAGATGCTGCCCCGTGGCAAGACTCAGCAGCGTAGCCACCGTGAGCGGAACGCCATGGCGGCGGACCTCGGCAATCGAGCAGCGAACCGCATCGAAGGCGCCGGCGCCGGTCAGTTGGCGATAGCTGCCGCAATCTCCGGCAAACAACGAGATTTCAATATACTTGATCCCAGCCTCAATCAGGCGCCCCAGGCGTCGAGGCGTCAGCATCGTCGCATTGGTCGCCACGCCCTGACGCACATGCGGAAAACGAGAGCGGACAGCGGCGACGACGGTCTCGATGCCTTCGTACAGAAGCGGCTCGCCGCCGGCGTAGGCCAGCCACGCGGCCTGCGATTCCTCCAGCACGCCGGAAAGCATGGCGATGGCGGCAGCGGTATCCAGCTGCCCCATGTCACGCGGCCAGACGTTGTAGCAGAAGCCGCATTTCAGGTTGCACCGCGGCGTAATCTCGTAAACAAGCCCCGGCGACATGTCTTATTGCGCCTTCTGCGTGGCCGCCGTACGATCCGCAGCCTCAAGATTCTCCACGGTAGCGTCTATCGAAGGACGGGCGGACTTGAGCATTTCCAGGGCTGCCTTGGTTTGGCGATGCGACGCGGCGTCTTTTGCAACCCCATCACCGGCTTGTTGCGAGGCGGGTATGTTCCGCAGTGCCTGTTCAACGCTTCGAATCCAGGCGTCAGGATCGAGGCGCAGTATGCCCCCCGCCTCTCTTTGAAGCTCACTCGTCTGGGCTGCGTATTCGGAATCCTTGATCTTGCCATTCGCCTTCATCTGCTTGAGCGCTTCGATTCGCCTGTAGACTTCCGCAAGTTTCTCTTCGCTGTCAGTCAGTGGCGGATGCGGCTGGGATGTGGGCGATTTGGCAATTTCAACAACCAGCGGATTGGCCTCCGGACCTGAGTACATCCATCCTGCGCCGCCTTCCATAACATATAAGATGGCGATGAGATAGATATCGTTCTGAATGCCCCTGAGGGCTGTGGCATATTCTTCGCTTTGAATCTTGCCGCTTTCGCGCAACACAGCCAGCGTGTCCAGACGTTTTTCGAGGTCTTCGAGCACATGGTAACGCGAAGTCCTGGCCATAGGCATGACCATGCGAGTCATCATGGTTGTATCGCCCTGCTCCATGTAGTCGATGCGTTCAAGGGCAGCATTCGCCAGGGCCAGCCCTGCCGGCGAAAGGGTTTTGACGTTCTTGATGCCCTGCGCCTCTTGGCCGCGAAGTTCAAGCCGCGTTTTCGCCATCACGGCAGGTAGATCCTCGACGGCAACGTCCAGACAATCGGCAAGTCTTTGCCTTAACGCCTGCGCCTTCTCGGTCGGGATGGTTCGGCCGTACGCGCCGTTAGGCAGCTGCGGCGGCTCTTCCATCCTTGGCTCGACGGCGTTGAGTTCATCCCACAGCTCCTGGAATTGAGCCCATCTTTCAGGTGACGACAGCTCAGGCGGCAACTCGACTATCCGCCGGCAGACACCATCTGCATTTGGCGGTTCGGCGGCTTCGCGGGCCGGGGCCGGGGCGGCCCCGTATGTCGCCACGAAGAAGGCCAGCGCCGCCAGAAACAGCGTCGGCCTCTTGCGGGCATCCGCCAGGTTCAGGCTTGTCTTGCCCAGCAGCACAAGGACCACCGCAGCCACAAAGGCCGCACCAATTGTCAACCAGTGCGATAGAGTCGCCATGACAATGTCTCCCGGTATTATGGTTTATCGCTTGTCAGATGCTTTGACGCCTCGCGCGCCGGTGAGTTCCAAAATTCCCGGCGGATTCCATCATCGCCAAGGACCGCACGCCGACAAGTTTTTAAGCGGCCCATTCTACATCACTGCACGCATAAGATATTATTACTTTCTCGTTGACAACATCGGTTTGCGGCGCATAATATTTTAGGCGATGCGGAACTGGCGCTCCACCGGAGCGTCCGATCCGCCGGCAAATCAACGGGAAAGGATCGGGATATGGATCTTCAATCGCAGTTGAGCCGGCGAGAACGGCAGATCATGGACATAGTGTACGCCCACGGGGAAGTGTCTATCTCGGATGTGCTTGCCGAGATCCCCGACCCGCCCGCTCGCGGGGCGCTTGGCAGGCTGATGACTATCCTGGTGAACAAGGGGCATCTCAAGCACTACGCCAAGGGCAGGGAGTACATCTATCAGCCGACAGTGCCGGTGCAGAAGGCCGGGCCGTCCGCGATGCGACGCGTGGTGGACACGTTTTTCGGCGGCTCGCTCGGCAGCGCCGTTGCCGCCCACCTCGCGCAAAAGGATAACGACATATCGGATGAAGAACTGAAGCGATTGGCCGAACTGATCCGCCAGGCCCGGGGAATGGGGAGATAATCATGATCGCCAACACGGAATCGCTGGGGCAGCTGGCATCCGACGCGGCTCGTGTCCTGCTGGATGCATCGCTCAAGGGGCTTGTGTTGCTGGCTATGGCCGGCGTGCTTGTGCTGGCCATGCGCAAGGCGTCGGCAGCGGCCCGGCAGATGGTCTGGCTGCTGGCGATGGCGGCCCTGATTATCCTGCCGCCGGCGTCCATGTGCCTGCCCTCGTGGGGAATTCTGCCCACTTGGGCGGATGTCGAGATCGCCGCGCCGACGGCGCCCCCCGCCGGTGATTCATCCACTATCGCCGTCCCAATACTGCCGGTCGGTCCGTCGCGGGGGACGGATCAAGCCGGCCCGACGGCGGTCACGCCCGCACCCAGCCAGAGCCGCCGGGCCGGTGCTTATTCGAGTCCACTCGTGGCCGGCAAGGCTCCCGAGCAAACCCGGTCCGACACGAACCCAACAGCCGCCACGGCCGCGGCCGGTGGTTCCGCCAGAACGCGGACTTCGTGGCTGGCGCCGCTGGTCGTGGCGGTATGGTTGATCGGGACGCTTGTGTGCCTGCTGCCGCTGGTGCTTGGACGCGTCAGCTTGTGGCGGCTGGCCCGGCGAGCGGAAGCAATCGCCGGTGGTTCGTGGATTGCGCTGCACCGTCGCGCGGCCGCGGCTATCGGCCTGCGGCAAGGCGTGGCGATTCTGCAAAGCCACGGCGAGCCCATGCCGATGGTCTGGGGAACGCTGAAACCAAAACTGCTGCTGCCCGCGGAGGCGGAAGGCTGGCCCCCTGACCGCCGCTGGGTGGTGCTGCTGCACGAATTGGCACACGTCAAACGCCGCGACTGCCTTGCCAAGTTCGTCGCGCACATGGCATGCGCGGTCTATTGGTTCAACCCGCTGTGCTGGATCGCCTTCAAGCTGATGCAGCGCGAGGCGGAGGTCGCCTTCGACGACCTTGTGCTGAATTGCGCCGCCCCAGCCGCGATCAGGACCGATAAAGCCCGGGCTGTTCGCCCCAGCGACTACGCCCAGCACCTGCTGGAAATCGCCAGCGGCCTCAAGAGCGGCATGCTTACGACATATAGTTCCATCGCCATGGCCCGCAAAAGCAAGCTCGAAGAGCGAGTGAGCGCCATTCTCGACGCCCATCGGAACCGCCGCGCGATGACGCGCATCGGCATCCTGGTTGCCGCCGTGATCGTCGCGGCAGTGGCGATTCCGCTGGCCACTATTCATGCCGGCGAAACACGACCCGCCTCGCGGGAAAGCATACCTGTGCATGAGAGTAATCAGAAGATCGAGGTCGCCAAGCCGGTCGCCAAGGCCCAGCCGGCGCCAATCAAATACACCAGCCGCCGGCCAGATTATTCGCTGCGAAAAGAGCCCATGCGCATCGCCCCGCGGACGCTGGGCAGCGCTCGTCCGGCGCCGGCGGATGCGGTCGTGTTCGGCTGGCCTATCCGATGGTGGTGGAGCCACTGGTCGTCGAAGCAGAACACCGGATGGGCGCATATGGAGCAGTTGGACAACTCCGCCCGCTTCGCTGTTCTGGAGCCCCAGAAGCGCAAGGTGTGGGTGAAGTACTTCGACGTGCCGATCGACGCCGCCGCTTATCCCATTGCCATCATGACGTACCGCGTCAGGAACACCGCCGACGGTGGCGGATATGTTCTCTATCTTGACGATACCAGCGGGCCGGACTACGGCGGCCTTCTACCGTTCAACCAGGGCGACATCGTTCCCGACGGCGAGCAGCACACTTTGACGGCGGACCTGAGGGAGCTAAAGCCCATCGGGCCGCTGATCGGGCTGGCTGTCGGCGTCAGAAGCGCCGACGAAGGGTGTGCCGAATTTGAACTGATCGACCTTCGCTTCGAGGCGGCGAGCCCCGCGGCTGCGGTCCCGCTCGAAGGCGAAGCGATTACGATCAGAGTGGTCGATGAGGCAGGACGCGCCCTGCCCGGGGCGCAAGTCACCGTCGACGCCGAGCGTGCAAACTGGGCAATCACCGCCGCGGCAGACGCCGAGGGAAATGTCAGAATCACGCCCTATACCACGCGCACCGGCCGACACATGATTCGCGCTGAATCGCCCGGCCACGTGCCTACCGAGGCCCGCGAGGTCACCACGGCCACCAGGTTTGTGACTATCGTCCTTCAGCCGGCAGTGGTTTACACGGGCGTTGCCCAGGACGACAACGGCCAGCCGCTGGCCGGCGCTGTCATCAAGGTTGACGTACCACAAATGCCTCCCGCCGGCATGTGGACCCGCAGGGACGCCACAGCCCTCACCGGCCCCGACGGCAGTTGGCGAACACCGCCGCTGCCGCTGACCGACAGAGTCAGCATTCGCACGTACCACCCGCTCAAAACGGTTGATCGCCCCGAAACCGTCTATACCTGCGACCCCACAGGCCCCGACGGCGTTGTTCCAGTGGCGCCGACGAAAAAGCCGGATGATTCGAAGGACCCCCGCCGGCCGGGGTACGACCCGTTCAAGATTTTCCGGGAGCTTAGTTAGCAGCTATTGTAACTTTTTGCTTAAAGCAGCATCTTCACTTTAGAATATCTCTACCCTACAATTGAGGCCGGGTGACAGCATCCGGCCCCTTTTGCAACAGCAACGGACAAAAAGGAGCGTGCGGTGGATAGAAGCACATTGACTAGTGTGTGGCTGCTGGTTGCGTCGTTGTTGCTGTCCGTGGCCGGCGCCGCGATGCAGGCGGGCGAGCTGCCGCCGCCAGAGCACGCGGTAGTCGTCGCCATTGATCTCGATGGCTTCTGGCGGCCGACGCATTGGGGCCACGAGGATGGAGCAGCACAGAACTGCGCCCTCACCCAAGCCCACGGCAAGGCCCATTTCATCGTCCGCAACGAGAACTGCCTGCGCACCTGGATTCACTATTTCGACTCTCCCGTGCCGCACGCCGACTACCCAATCCTTGTCATTCGCTACCGGGCCCGCAATCTCACTCCCAAAAGCTATCATCTCTGGCTGGATGACGGCTCGGGACCAAACAGCGGCGGCTTCACGGCAGTGCCGGCAACGGACATTGTCGCCGATGACCAGGTGCACGAGATCCGGCGCAACCTCGCCCCCATGAACAAACGCAAAGGCGACATCACGGGCATGGCCCTGAAGGTATGGTGCGGCCCGTCCGGTCCGGGCGAACTGGAACTGCTGGACATGCGATTCGAGGCGGAGGCCACCACCCGGCCCGCCGGCGCAGTGCAAACCGATTCGCCCATAAGCCTGCGCGTGGTGGACGAGAAGGGCCAGCCGCTGGCCGGCGCCACCGTCTCCGTCAGCGGCGACTGGGCCAACTGGGCGCAGTCAGCCCAGACAGATGCCGACGGCAAGGCGCAAGTCACGCCGCTGCTATGCCGCGATGCGAAACGAAGCGTGCGGGTGTCTATGCCGGACAGAGCCACTATTGCCGTCACACCCAAAGACGGCGAGCCATGGCCCCAGCAGGTGACGCTGCCGCAGGCGGTGCGCTATGGCGGCATTGTTAAAAACGAACAAGGCGAGCCGATTGCCGGAGCTACAATATCGATCCATATCTCAATGCCTAACGACCAGAGCGTCACGCTGTCTTCGCGCGAGGCGGTTGCGGCAAGCGACGATGAGGGCAAGTGGCGGACCGATCAACTACCCGCCAACGTGCAGAGCCTGGCGCTGCGCCTGAGCCATCCTGATTACCTGAGCGACCCGTATTACAGTAAAAGTCGAGCCTCGATGGACGCGCTTCGCACAGGCGACGCCCAGATCGTCATGAAGCGCGGGTTTCTGCTGACCGGCGTGGTGGTTGACGATCAGGGCAATCCCATCTCCGGCGTGCAGGTCCGGCAGGGAAGCGATCGCTGGGGAACCAACCATCCCAGCACCACTACCGACGCCGACGGGATCTTCCGGTTTAAGCAGGTCGCTCCGGGCGAGGCGATCGTTACTGCTCAGAAGTCGGGCTTAGCGCCAGAGGTTCTTGTCACGAATATCGGCCCTGAAACCAAGCCGCTTCGGGTTCAGTTGGGAAAGGGCAGCACGATCCGCGGGCGGGTTCTTGACGGCAACGGCCAGCCCCTGGCCGGTGTGCACGTGACGGCTGACACTTGGCGCGGATATCGCACCATCAGTTGGAGCTCGCGCACAGACGCCGAAGGGCGTTTCGCCTGGAACGACGCCCCCGGCGATAGCGTTATGTTTAGAATGTATAAGTCGGGCTACATGCAAAACGAAGCGGCCCTGTCAGCAAACGATCAGGAGCACTTGATCACCCTGCAATTCCCGCTGCGCATTCATGGAAAGGTGATCGACGCCGAGACCAAGGATCCCCTCAAGAGCTTTACCGTGATACCCGGCATCGACTGGGGCAACGGCCAGCAACCACACTGGGAGCGCCACAACGCCCAACAGCAAGCCGATGGGACTTATTCACTCACCTTCAACTATCCAAGGGCCGGACACTTTGTGCGCGTGGAAGCGCAGGGATATATCCCCGCCGCCTCTCGTTCAGTCGCCGGCGACGAGGGAGATGTCGAGATCAACATAGAGCTGAAGAAGGGCAAAGGCCTGGCCGGCACGGTGTTCCAACCTGACGGCAAGCCCGCAGCCGGGGCAAAGGTGATCCTGGCCACCCCGTCGCAAAGCGCCTATATCAAAAACGGCAGGGAGATTCAGGGCTACGGCTGCCCCACCGCAACCACCAATCAGACGGGCCGGTTCGAGTTTCCGCCGCAGATGGATCCGTGGCAGATCGTCGTTGTCCACGATACCGGATATGGCGAACTGGGCGAGAAAGATGCATCGTCGCTCGACATCAAGCTCCAGCCGTGGGGGCGCGTGGAGGTTTCAAATATCGGCAAATCAAAGGTCGCCGATGGTGTCGCTATCAGCATGATGTACTCCTTCGAGCGGGATCAGCCTCGGGTTCATCATGGAATCTCAGCAGCCTCCGCCGACAAGAACGGCCTGTTCATCTTCGATCGCGTGCCGCCGGGCAAGGCGCAGGTGTCCCGCATTATCAGCGAGGGCAATCGCCAACACTTCACACACCCTGAGTTCGTTGAAATCCAACCGGGCCAGACGGTGAGCGTCAGGCTCGGCAGCGAGGGCCGGCCTGTCGTCGGAGTGATCGAGATGCCGCCGGGAAAACAAGGGGCAACCCAATGCGAAGGCCATCTGCAAGGGGTTGTGGATATTGATTACCCGCTCGGCAAGCCGCCCAAGCGCCCCAGGGACTGGGACCGCCTCGACTCCGCCGCAAAAGCTGAATTGCAGGAGCAGTACAAGCTTTTCCAGGAAAAGTACACGAAATGGTTCGAGACTGACGAAGGC
>JAAYCO010000182.1 GCA_012729725.1 Planctomycetota bacterium | reverse complement strand
GCTTGGCCGGAAGGCGGATTTCCGCTGCCCAGGCGGCAAAGGCGGTCTCGATCAGATCGTTGGCTTCGGCGTCCTCGGTGAGCAGTTGCAGACGCGGGCCGGTGCCGACGCAGTCGTTGGCCAGCGTCAGGACGATGCCCCGCGCGTAGCTGTTGTTAGCGACCTCGTATCGGCTGCGATTCCGGAGCGTCTGCCGTACATCGGGCGAAGCGGCCGCATCGGCGCTCAGGCCGTCGGCGTTGGCCCAGTGCCGCATGTTGTCGGCATTGGTGACTGCCGTGTCGAACTTCGCCCGGATCATGCGAGCGAAGGAGCGGGCCTTTCGGGTTGTCCTATTGCCGAACGGCCACATCACGCTGCCCCCGGGGGAGAGAGTTTGACCAGCTTGACGCCCAGGCCCTTGCCCGAAGCCGCCTGTTTGCTGGCCAGGTGTTTGTCGGCCGCGATCTGGTCGGCCAGCGAGTGCTGCTCGATGCTGCCCGAATCGCCGGTCGCCTTCTTCGGCCCGGCGGCGTTGTCGCGGATCGTGTTGTCGAGGTTCTCGGCCACGTAAGTCTCCGATGGCGAGCCGTGCAGGGTCGCCTTCAGTTACTTACCCGGTGGAATCGAGAACTGGCGTGGGATCGGTGCGGCAGGCGGGAATTGTTCCGCATGTAGAACTTGTGAGGCGAATCGGGCCTAATACTTGACAATAGTCGCCGAAACACGCAATATATTACCGTAGATCGGCGATTGGAATCAAGTTTTGCTGCCGCCTGCCGATACTTGATCTTGTTCGTCGAAACCCGTAGTCAAGCCACGTGTTTCGGCAATTTGACCCAAGTGGAGACCGACATGAAGCTTCAAGAGCTATATGCCAGACATCCCGTCCTTACGTTGGACGAGTTGCTAAGGAATCTCGATGAAGGGTACTCCCCGAAGAAGCGATCCCGCGAATCGCTTGTGGCCTACCACCAGCGTGAAGGGCGTCTTCTGCGCATCCGCCGAGGCCTCTATGCTGTCGTGCCTCCCGGCACGTCTCCCGAAGACTGTCCGGTCGATCCGTATTTGGTAGCGGCGAAGTCGGCAGATGACGCAGTGCTCGCCTACCACACCGCCCTTGAGGTGCATGGCAAAGCGCACTCGGTATTCGAGAGGTTCTTCTTTCAAAGCAACAAGCCGCTTCGCCCGTCAACATTCCGGACATGCCGCTTCGAGTGCGTTCTCTTTCCGAAGGCGCTCCGGGACAAAGGCAACCAGCATTTCGCCACGACGACGGTTGACCGGGCCGGACTTGAAGTCCGCGTTGCGAGCCTGGAACGAACCCTCGTAGATCTTCTCGATCGGCCCGATCTCGGCGGTGGCTGGGAGGAAATATGGCGTTCGCTCGAATCCGTCGAGTACTTCGACTTGGACCTGGTGGTCGATTACGTCAAGCTCTTGGCCAACCGCACGACGGCGGCCAAGGTCGGCTACTACCTCCAGCAGCATGCCGAAACGCTGATGGTCGAGGATCGGCATCTTAATCCACTGCGTCAACTGCGCCCCAAGCAGCCGCACTACCTCGAGCGCGGCAAGAGCGGCAGACTGGTCCGTGACTGGAACATCGTCGTTCCCGAGTCGCTGGCCAAGAAGTCCTGGGAGGAGATCGCATGAAAGTTTCGCGTGAAAGGCTCACGAGCGAATCGCAGGCCACGGGGTTTCGTCCCGAAGTGTTGGAGAAGGTGATCCACCTGTTGAACCTGCTGGAGGGCTTCAACCGTCATCCGTTTCTCAAGGGACGGTTGGCGCTCAAGGGCGGAACCGCACTCAATCTCTTCCTCTTTGACGTGCCGCGCCTGTCCGTGGACATTGACTTGAACTACATCGGCGCGGTGGACCGCGACACGATGATGGCCGAGCGACCCAAAGTCGAACAAGCCGTGCAGGCGGTCTGTTCGCGCGAGGGGATGAACATCACACGCATGCCGACCGACCATGCCGGGGGCAAGTGGCGGCTGCGCTATGACAGCACCTTGGGCGAAGGCGGCAACCTTGAGGTCGACCTGAATTTCATGTTCCGCGTTCCACTCTGGCCGATCGCGCTTCGGGATGCAAAGGTCGGTTCCTACTCGGTCACGCAGATCCCCGTTCTTGATCTGCACGAACTCGCCGCCGGTAAGCTTGCGGCGTTACTGGCCAGGCAGGCGAGCCGCGACCTCTTTGACGCGCATCAGTTGCTGATGCGAAGCGATCTCGATCACAAGAAGCTGCGGCTGGGCTTTGTTCTCTATGGCGCGATGAACCGCAAGGATTGGCGCACTGTGAGTGTCGAGGATGTGGGATACGATCCGCATGAACTGGAGAACCAACTCATTCCGGTCGTGCGCAGCGAGTTCCTGACGAAGCAGAAGGCAGGCGATTGGGCCGCAGCCATGATTACCGAATGCCGCGATCGGCTTGGCGCGGTCCTGCCAATGTCCGCCGACGAAATCGCATTTTTGGATCGGATACTCGACCACGGCGAGATCAAGCCGGAGTTGCTGACCACGGACGACGAGAGCGCGGAGCGGATCAGAACCCATCCGCTCTTGCAGTGGAAAGCTGTCAACGTTCGTCAGCACAAGGGCCAATAGTTCAGCCGCCGACACGTTCATAGGTCGTCACACGCCGCCCGCAATGGCGGCACGTGCGGCGGCGCAGCAGACGGCCACCCCAGGCACGCCGGGTGTAGAGCACACGAAAGTGCATGCACCCACAGTCGGGGCATTCCAGGCCACGCTTGGACGTGGGTTCCCGGTTGTCGGTTGGCTTGACCATCTACCGCCTGCTCCTTTGCAGTTCAGACAGCCGCACACGCTGGCGCGCCGGCGCGGCCTTGGCATCCGTACCCGGCAACACCGCGCCCTGGACTGAGGCTGCCACGGCACAACCGACCAGACAGTCGAACCAGTGGTTGTCCGGCCCACCCGCGCGAATCTTCCATTCATCCACCACGCGGCCACGGGCCTCGGTCTTCACCCGGTATTCCGCCGTGAGATGCTCGGCCAGCAGTTGATGTTCAGCGGGCTTGCGCCCGAACAACGACAGGCTGCCGGGATCGCCCATCGCCACAGCCAGCCGGGCGTGGACGAAGCTCTTCCAGTAGTTGGTGTCGATCACAACGTGCCGCACCTGGCGTCGGCCCTGCACGTTCGGAATGCGCCAGTGGTGCCCGACGCGCTCGCCGGTCTTGCGCTTGTACTCGCTGAACGGGATGCTCGACGCCCCGACGTACCGCCCGTGGCTGGGCATGATCAATCCGGCATGGACGCTCTGGCGGCAGAACTGGTAGACCACATCGGTGGACTGACCCCAGTTGGCGTCGATCAAACACCGCTCAATCCGCATCTCGGCCCCGTCGTCACGCCGCCAGCGTCGGGCGAGGTATTCGCCGGTGAGTTTCTCAAGCCCGGCGTAGATCGAACCTTCCAGCCCAGCTCCAGGAGCCACGCGAGCCAGCGTCTTCTGCACCTCGCGGAGCGTGAAGACGGGCCGCTGCTGGTCAGGATACGTGCCGTAATCGACGACGTAGCCCGTAAAGTCGTCCTCCCAGGCGACCACCGCGTGAAAAAGCAGCTTGGCCTGCACATCGATGAACATCGTCAGGTGACTGGCCCCGATCGG
>JAAYCO010000031.1 GCA_012729725.1 Planctomycetota bacterium | reverse complement strand
TCTTCCGGCAGCGGGGTTGGCTTGCCATCTGCGGAGCGGGTGGCGAAGAGGATGACATAGCGTTGGGCTGGAATGCGGTCGGGCGTCTTGAAGTCTTTGTGGCTGGGGCTGTTGACGCCCACCCAGTACACCTTCCCAGGCTGGAGCTTGACCGGCATAGTGCAGGTGGTGCGGCTTTGATCGTAATGGATCTTTCCCGCTATTTCGGGATACGTGTCACCGCCGCCGGTCCACGACCAGCTCTGATCCATCATCGGCCGGTCGAAAGTGACGGTGATCTTATCGGTCGCCGTATCGACATCATTGGCGAAGGCGGCGGGGGTGGTCTGCACGACTAACGGGACCGGGCGTTTCTGTCGGTCTACTGCACTTGCCAAGACCTTGAGCAGATTGACGTTCTGCTGCCCCTGGGCATGGATGACGGCCCCGGCGCCGGCCAGCCCGACGCCTAGCACGACCAGGAGCACGATCAGCAAAGACATTTTTGATTTCCGCATATTCCTGTTCCTTCCAGATAGTATAAATGCTTCCACGACCTCGCGGCGGTTAAGAACAACCAGCGCGCAGATGCCCATCGGGAGGCCGATGATTAACGCCGGAGCAAGTATCCATAGCAGTTGTGTATCCGATGAGAGCCAAACCGGCAGGCTGGCAAGAGCCGCTGGAGCTGCCAGCATCGCCACAATGCAGGCGATGATCGCTTGTGCACGTCCATTTGTTTTCAACATGCGTATGGATGACAAAAGCATGAAGCCCGCCACCAGAAGACCGGCAATTGCAGACAGCGAGGCGAAGGAATAGCTCACTTGGTCAAAAGCGGCAATCACATAACCGAGAGTGCCAAACGCGATTACCGAAGCGATATTAATCCCCGCCGCGACGATCATGCCGATTGCCGGGGCCTTAACAGACTGGCGGGCGAGGTCGATTTGGGCGGCGGCCTCCGGCGACAGGGCTGCGGGCTGCGATGCCGCATTGGGAGGCGTGCGATGGTCGGCTGGATGTTCCACAGGCCGCTTGGCTGTTTGTCGGGCCGATGTCCCTCGGTAATGTCGCAATGCCGCAATTGCGAAACCCGCAGCGCCAATTAGCCAGAGCACCCCCATGATGGCGTAGTCATGCGAGCCACGGTTGCCATAGCGGCTGAAATTGATGATGCTGTTGGCGAAAGCGCATATGGCTGCGACCAAGAAGAGACCGACATACCAGAGGCGTCTCCGGCTGGCTTGGCTCTTGACCGGAGGAGTGGATTCCGTCGTTGCAGCGGAAGAGGAAGCAACTATTGTCTCCACCTCCGTCCTTACCTCGCTGACCTGCTGGTATCGGCGGGATGGTTCACGATGGAGGGCTTTGAGGACAACCTCGTCCAGGCGGACGTCGATGAGCACCTTGCGGCTGGGCGGCTCGAAGAGGCCATTCTTCGCCACGGATTTGGAGGGCAGCTCGCCGGTGAGCATCTGGTAGAACACGACGCCGAGCGAGTAAATGTCGGCGCGGTGGTCAACCTCGCGAGGGCTTTCGACCTGCTCGGGGGCCATGTACTGCGGCGTGCCCATCACCTTTTCGCCAAGTTGCGTAATGACGGGCTGGGCTTTGCCGGATGGGGTTGGGCCGCCGGTTCCGGCGAACACGCAGGCGGGAACGCCCACCAGCTTGGCCAGGCCGAAGTCGGCGATCTTCACCTGCCCGGCCCGATTGAGCAGGATGTTTTCGGGCTTGATGTCGCGATGGACGATGCCGCGATCATGGGCGTACTGAAGCGCATCACATATCTGCGGCACAATGACGAGTGCTTCTTTTGGGGCCACGTTTCCGCGGTCCAATAACTGCCGAAGCGAAAGGCCGTCGACGTATTCCATGATGAAGAAGTACAGATCGCCGCTTGCAGTGAGCGAAGTCGAACTGCCTGTGGTGAGCGAAGTCGAACTGCCTGTGGTGAGCGAAGTCGAACTGTTTGTGGTGAGGGGCCTCGAACCAAAGCTGTAGATCGTGACGATGTTGGGGTGGCTCAGCTTGGCCATCGCCTGCGCCTCGCGGGCGAATCGCTGTGCGAATGCAGATTCCCGGCCGGCCTCCGCCCCTCGACAGGCTCGGGACGGACCTGGCGCCGCAAGGTCCGGCGGGAGGATTTTCAGAGCCACCAGGCGGTCAAGCTGCTTCTCGCGGGCCTTGTAAACCGCGCCCATTCCGCCCCTGCCGATGAGGTCGATGATGTCCAGTTCGGGAAAAATCGCGGCGAGCTGCTCAACGCCCGGCGGCTGCCACTTCGCAGACGCCCGCGGACAATCAGCCTCGGCTTCGCTGAAGCCCTGTGTGTTGGTTTCGAGCCCGCGTTTGAGCAGACAGGCAGCGCACAAGCCGCCGGTAAGGTCCGAAGGCAATGATGATCCACAATGCAGGCATTTGTCCGGCGTCATCGGCTGCTCCATAGTGTGCTCATACATCAGAACGGAAGAATCGCCGGAACGTTACAGGCATTGCAGAAGATACCTGATCTCCTCGTCCACCTGCTTTTCGTCGGCAACGGTCTGGGCGATCTCGTTCCGCAGCAGTTCCCTGTATTGCCGCCTCAGCCGGTGAGCCATAACGCGGACCGCCCCGGCCGACACGCCCAACTCGGTGGCGATCTGGCCATGCGACCGCTCGTCGGCCTGGCCGTCCAGCACGTGACGGAGCGACTGGAATTCCCGACCTTTGCCCCGCGAATGGTAATCGCTCTCCAGCCGGCGCAGAACGTTGTTAAGCACGGTGATTGCCCAGCTTCGCTCAAACAGTTTTTCCGGCGTCATCGTGTCGCTTTGGCTCGCGGGCGTAGGTAGCCTCAGCCGAGGCGGCATCCAGCGAGAGAATCTTGCGATTGCCGCCGCGTTTCGACGCCCGCGCCTTGTCCAGTTCGTCGGCCCAGTAATGCTTCAGGCCCGCCAGCAGGAACGACCGGAACTTGCCTTTGGCGGGGTTGACGGCCTTGAGGCCATCGTTCTCAAGCAGGTGGGCGAAGAATCCCTGCGTCAGGTCTTCCGCCTGATGCGGATTGTTTCCCTGGCGCCGCACGAATGCGTACAGCGGAAACCAGTACGCGCCGAAAAGCTCCTCAAGCGCCCTGCGTGACGTGGACGTGCTTGCCGCATCGCCATCGGCCCTTTGCCCCGCAGCCGCGAGAACCACGCTCCATCTTGTCGCCGCGAATTCTGCTTCTCCCTGTGCAGTGTGCCCCCCGGAGCAGGGTGCATGCATTCCAAGTTTTCCGCCCGCCTTCGAGAGGCTTGGACGCGCTGGCCCAGATGATGTCATGCCGAAGGTTATATCGCCGGCAGCAAATATCCTCAATAGTCTGCCACCGGGCTGGTGCTGGCTGGCGAAGTGGCGGTCGTCAACTTCGCCGGCAACTGGAAGGTGCCGTCGGATTGCACAGCGAAGTCGAGAATCTCTACCACGGCGCCGGTATTCACCGGGCCGTAGATATGGGGAAAGAGGGATGTGCCGCCTTCAAGGTTTTCGTACTTCACGGATGCCTTCAGCCGCGACGGATCGATGCACAGCAGCACAAGGCCGGCCTTGCCGCGGAAATTGGAGTTGGCGACGGCGATAACCTGCTGCGCCGTTGAGCAATGCACGAACCCCGCCGACTTCAGCGACGGCGGCTGATAGCTTCCAGAGTCAATCGCCTTGTGCCACTCTGCCTTGCTGGCTATGTGGAGAATCATCTGAGGTGCCATGCCAAACGTTATACCTCCGGTTGCGAACACCTTCAACGCTCCCCAGCTTGGGGCTTTCGGCCAAGTCGGTTATGCCGCCTTAGCAATGCCAGGGTCCAGCCGCAGCAGAGCAGCGCCACCGTGGTCGGTTCTGGAACAACGGCGGCCGCCCAGTAATCGGAGGTGAACATCGGTTGTCCATCCGCCAAATAAGTTATTACTGTTGTGAAGGCATGTATTCCCATCTCCGATGGCGTGTAGTTCAGGCTCGCCAGGCCGGAGGCAAGGAACGTGCTGGAATCCACCAGCAGTTGATCATCATGATATACCTGAACGCCTGTAATCGCGGCCGGGTCGCCGATGAACGCCAGTTCCATCGCGATCTCCTGGCCCAGGTCATATACCTCAAGATAGTAATCATCGCCGATTGTTGGCGCAATGTTGATCAGGCGAGGGTTGCTTGCGTTGTGCGCCCTGTAAACAAGCGCCTCGGTCTCGTTTATCAGCCACGATGCCTGCGAGACGTCGCCGGAATACTCTGAGCATGGCGCTATCTCCGGCCAGCCGACCGGCGTCAGAGCATTGCTGGAAACCCTGTTTGATTGTCCCAGCCATGCGGTTGAATCCGGCACGCTGGCCAGCGTTACGCCAGAGCCGGCCGTGGGCAGCTGGTCCTGGGAATATCGCTCCTTCATTGCCTGTGCGATGTGCGTCCAGACCAGATCCTGGGACGTCCACGAGTGCCCCCGGTCCCAGTCGGCGATAAGAGCCACATCAGCATCATGCGTAGCTCGCCAGGTGTTGAACCAGTTGATCGTCGTCGAGCCGTAGCTCGTGTCATTCTCGCCGGAGATGAACAGGCCGGGAACCGTCACGGCATCCGGGTCGAGCAGGCTGGTCGTGCTGGAGTACTTGTCGTTTACGTAGCATATTGCGCGATCCGGGACTGCCGATGCAAACCGATTAGAGTTCCACCCGCCCCAGGAGAAGCCCCAGAACGCCACCGGGGCGTTGCTGATTTCGGGTCGATTCGCGGCTGCGGCGGCCCCATTGAGAGCTGCGTTGAAGTTATCGGTGAACTGCTGCAGGTTGGCGCCGGCGTACTGAACGGCGTCGCTGTTGTCCAGGCCGATGAGGCCCAGCCCCAGCGATCGGGCGGATTCCTGCCACCTGGGATCGGAGAAGTAGTTTCGCGAGTCGCCCCCTCGCCCTGGAAGAATCCATAACATGCCTCGCAGGGGCACGTCGTCTGGCGTCCAAACGCTCAGCCCCTTGGTGGGGAAACTGGTCGATCCGCTGGTGAAATTGGCCGTGTAGAATATGACTTCCTCGCCAGCAATCGCTGGCAAGGCACCGACCAGAACCGCCAACAGCCCCAATACAAACGCGATAGCCATGTGAGCAGTGCAACGAGCCATGGTATCTCCTCTTCTTTGGTCTTCACTGAAGGCGAACGAATACCTGTGGCGGCTGAGCAAACCGCTTCGCACCACCGATTATGCAGACGCGATTTGCGCGGATTCGTTACAGGAAGTCTCGATTTTCATCGAGGTATAGAATGCGGATTTGCAGGCAGATGAGAGAACGGTTTATTGTGGGACTGGTTGGCTGGCCGGTTGTGATTCCTTAAGAAGCGATTGAAATTGTGCTTCGTCTGTCATCCATTCAACATGCCCGTCTGCGAAGCCGACATTTATGCCTTCGCCAAAATGGTCGTGGGCCTCATATAGCACTACCTGCTCGGCGGGATTCTCCAGCTTGCTTGTTTGCACAGCCGGACGCACGTATACATAGGCGGCCTGGCCGAGCTCGGGTCGTAACGGGCTTGAAAGAGTCTCGGGGGGAACAAGGCTGGCCTTTGCCAGTGTCTGGAGGTCCGGCGGGAACTCGTCTTGATGATCGCATGCCCACATGTTAAATCCGATCAGCAGGGATCTGATATTGCTTGCCGAAGCCGCTCGCCGGGCCATATTTCGCGCTTTCTGAATGGCTGGTGCAACACTTTCACCGAGTAGCGAGATGATCTTCGCTTGGTCGAGCGTCAGCACCAGTTGATCGCCGCTAACGCTGGGGCGGAGCGTCTTGATGAACGATTCCAGAATCTCGACTACCGCTGGATCAGTATCGCGTGCCTTGATGTGATCAGCCGTGGCTTCCATGGCCAGATTGATCAATCGCGACATGTCTTGCGCCGAGTTCGAATCGGCGGATTGGATGGTCAGTTGCAGCGACATCTCTGGTTGAACCGTCAAATCAAGGCACGCCCACTGAAGGCCGCGTGTCAGCGTTGCGCCGGGCAGACTTCCCAATTCGGGCGGGAACGTGCCGATGGTCTCTTCCAGAGCGCGACGCCCAGCATCTGAAAACGCAAACCCAACGCGCACCGCGCCCTTGGCGGAGCTCAGCGCCTTCATAAGGCGTGGTCGCTTGGCGGAACCGGTCTGGGCCAATAACTCAAGCTGGCCCTCTGTCGCCACGACCATCGCTCCATCGACGCGGCGGACGACGGCGCGGTCGCTGGGCTTGGGCAGCATTGTGGCGAGCTTATCGGCGTCTGCTCCATCTCTCAGTGGGACGACAATCATGGGTGCTTCCGGCAGGTCGGTGATGTTCACGACAACGAATGCTTCCGTAATGCCTGCGTTCACATACTGCTCGCCCATGCCGCGCGCTTGCGCCAGCATCGGCAGAACCTCGGCGTCCAACTTAGCTTCCTCAGCAACGGTGCTGATCTGCCGCCATGCAGCGTCAGATATCAACTCGGCAAGGTCGATCCGGATAACGGCGATGGTTCCATCCTGCAGAAACGGATCTATTCCCCGCCATGCCCCCTCGGCAGGGAGGGTTTCCGGCGTCGCGGACGGCGCTTTGGCGGATGCGGGACGTGCTGGTGCAACGTGAACCTCGTAGCGCACGCCTTCCCTGGGCGCCTCGTCTTGCGGCGCCGGTCCAACCAGCACAAAAGTGTCGCCATTCATGCTGTAATCGAACGGCGTGCCGGTCACGGGGTCAGTCGGGGCTGGCAGCTCCAACTGGTTCAGCGTCTCGGGTAGACAGCCATGCCGTGCTGCGTGGGCTCGGACGGCCTCGATTGTCTGGAGAGCGGCCTTTGTCCTATCAAGCTTGGCCTGGAGGAAGTACGCCCTGCCCAAGCCGGGCAGCATTGCGATCAATGGATTGTACCGGCCCTCAGTAGCGAACCACTTCTGAAACTGTTGCTGCGTCCGCTTCAGGCCTTGGCGAGCTTGCGGGTAGGGCAGCTCGAACCACTTGAACAGCTCATCCCGCCAATGAACGTAATCCGCCCATAGGTACATCGCCACAACCTGGCCAACAGGCATGGCATCGACCTCCGCACGACTATGCCCGCGCTCGATCAGCGCCTGCTTGCCAGGGCCGTAATATTTGGATGCCAACGCTGCTTGGCCGAGCACTCCCCCAGGCTGGGAGTCGCCAGTCGACATTGAGCGAAGCTCAGCTAAGGCGCGCAGCAGTTCACCCGCCTCGGCTGGGCCTATCGGGCCCGTCATTGCCTTGCGGAAGCCAGGGTAGGACATCATCAGCCATTGCCGCTCGTAAGCCATGGCTGCCCGAACATCAACCAGCGGCACGTTGAGACCCGCGAGTGCCCAGTACATATTTGGGCCGCCGTTGTCTATCAATTCCCCAACGCGCTCGAGCATCAAGCTGTCAATGGCGATTCCAACGAGCGAGCCGATCAGGACATTGTCTTCGCCAACGTGTTGCCCCATTGCCATGCCGACCTGAATCGTATGAATCGCCCGGTCGAACTGACCTTCCGCGATTTCCAGCCGAGCCTTTAGTGCAAGAACTCTCGCCATGTCCCTGAAACTGCCCAAAGGGGGAAAAAGCATGTTTACACCGTCGTCGAGCGGCAATCCCCAATCGACATCCTTGCGCATCGCGCCTGTTTCAATTTGCCGCAAAGCCCCCGAGTAACTGCCGAGAAAGTCGGATACCTCCTGCCGCGGCAGTTCTGACAACGGCAAATCAAGGTATTTGACCACTTGATCCCGCCGCTCCTCGGCCAGCGTGGAATCATGGGATCTGGGCATGACCTGCTGGGCCATGTGGTACATGAGGACGGCGTTGCCGGGCGTCTGCTCGGCCAGCGTCGGAAGAAGCTGGTATTTCATTGCTGGGTCTGGCGCCGCTTGCGCCGTCACGGTCATCTTAATCAGCATCGGCTTGTCCGGGGGCGGGGTCGACTGTGTGGCTGGCGGCGATGATTGCACGGCAACTACCTCAGACCAAGCCATTGTGGCCAGACAGCACGTAGCGATGATCGTGATGCACGATTTCATGACGTATTCTCCCGCCGCTAAAGCGGCTGCTCTTGCTCTGTTAAGCCCTCAGCCGTTTGAGTTGGCCATTCGCAGTTCATCCATCAGCCGCCGGGGCTCCTGTGGTTCGCCGTAGACCCCGCTCCAGACTGGCAGTGCGGCCAGCCCATGCTCCAGCACCTGTTGGCGAATCCGAAGATAGGAGAACTCGGACACCTCAGAACACGATCAAATCCGGTCCCGCCCTGCGCAGCATCAGCCGCCATGCGGCGTGTACACATCAAAGATGTCCCCCCGCTTTCGCCGGTGCTTTGACGGGCAGGGCCAGATGATGTCATGCCGCAAGTTATATCGCCGGGTGCGGACATCTTCAACGATCAGCGCCGAGGGCGCCAGAGCGGCCTCGGCATAATTATGCCGCGCATGTACATCCTATCATAAGAACGAGCGCGACGCAAGAAGCCCCGCAAGGCAATGCGGGGACCTGACTCCACGTCGCGGAGCGACACCTCGCCGTTGTATTTGTTTTGTGTGCGCTATTATCCCGATGCGAATAAAACAGCAAACGGCGAGGATTCGCTGCGCGAAAGCAGTTAGGTCCCCGCATTGCCTTGCGGGGCTTCTTGCGTTGTGCTGGTGTCGGTTCATGGGTGTGATTCGAACAACAAATACAACGGCCATCACGCTAACGCCGGGCTTTGGCTGCCCAGTGCCAGATGTTTCCAGCGTGGCGGCGGTTGGAGAATCGCGGAATAAGGAGGTTAACGTGCTGCACCTGTTCAAATTCATGCGTCTTGGCGCTGCCGTCCCACATGCTCGCGCTGAAGGTTTTGCCTTCATGGGCCTGCTGAGGACTGCCGGAAGGGTTGTTATCGTCAAAAACAATGTCCGCAAGCAGCATGGGCGATTCGCCGCGGGGGCGGTTGATGCCCAGCCGCTTGCCCGTCAGCGTGCAGAAATGCCCGACATACGTGCAACTCGCCGATGCCGCTGTGTTGAACCCGGCATTGAGCGCCTGGTGCGCGTGGCCGGGCTGACGACTGACCTCCCGCGGATTGGCTGACGGACAGAACAGCATGCTGCTTACCGCATCCTCGCCGCCGGGGATGTAGTTGTTGCGGTAAAGCAAGCCCATACCAACCGCTACCGAGGAGCCACCCTTTAACAAGTCAAGTGTATTGCCTGTTGTTGGATAGTAGCGACAATCAGCGGCATATACAGTGGCCGCGGCGTTGAGCTGCTTGAGGTTCATCAGGCAGATGGATTCGTGCTGAAGGCCTTTGACGCAAAGCACCGGCGTGAGAAACACCGCCAGCAGGACCACGAGGGCAACTACGATCACCGTCTCCAGCAGTGTAAAGGCGTGTTGGCCGTCCATGGCGCATTCCTGTCCCCCCGTATCCTGAACACGTAAGCCGAGGGCTTGACATATCCAAATCGCTGCCTGCTTTCACAGGATACCGCGCGCCGTCTCGTTATCAATAGGAAATGTTGGTTGGAATCTTGTCCGTGAGCCGAAGCGAGGCATTTACGTCCATGCCTGATCCGGTCATGCGGCAGGTCCAGATGGCGAAGCCGCCCAGTACGCTGTCGTTCCGCATGGTGGACAGGTAGATGTAGATCGGCCGGAGCTGCTCGAAGGTTGCAGTCCGCATCGCCGCGTGCAGCGGGTCCAGCGGAACCCACCCAAGGTTCTTCATGTACACTTCGACCCAGTTGTGATGAGGCACGTCGCTGAAGTTGGTTATCAGGCCGCTGACGGCGCGTGCCGGAATGCCGCGGGCCCGCAGGAGCGCTATCAGCAGGTCTGTGTATTCCGTGCAGTCGCCCTTCATCAGCCGCCATGCCCCCAGCGCGCCAAGCTCTCTGCTTTGAAAGCCGGAGTACGTCAGCCTTGAAAGCACCTGTTGAAACAGCGCCTGGATGACGGCGATCTGGCTCTCGCCGCGCGCCAGACGAGCGGCCGACTTGATGTCGCCGGCGTCCGTCTCGATGTAACGCTCTCGACGCAGATACTGCGCCAGGTTTTCCGGCGGCAGGGGAGAGCCAGGCTTGATTCTTTGAGCAGTTTCCAGGTCGTAACGGTGGATTTCGGCATCGACGCTGATGACAAGCTGCACATCCGCGCAGGCGTTCGAGACTTCGAACCTGGCATACGTGTTGCCGTTGCGCTGGAAAACCTCCTGGGGTTCGAGCGTATAGGAAATGCTGTGAATCGTCTGCCGGTTTTGAATAGTCTGCGGCAGCAACGTGACAAGCGAGGCGTTGCAGTTGCTTCCTCTGGGCGAGAGGTTGTACGTCATTTCGAACGTGATGCGGCGCGAATCCGCCGGCGCGTCCCCATCCGACATCACTGCCGGGGCTGCGGACGCGCAAAGGCCCACGGCTGCGGCAACAACCAGCAACAACGCACGACGGTTCCCCTTGATGTACAGCATGATGGCATTATGGGGAATTCCCCTATGCCGAATCAAGACGACCTGCCGCCGAAATGGCGAACTATACTTGGTTATCGAATATGAAAGGGGACAATCATGACGGACATTCCCTCAAGGCCGGTTTCTGAGCCTCACGAGGAATCCACTGGCAGAGGCCTGATGATCGGCGGCCTGGTGCTGGGCATTACGTCCGTGGTGTTCGGATGGCTGGTTCCGTTGCTTGGCGTGATCGCGGGGGTCATCGGCATCATCATCAGCCCAATGGGCATCAAGCGGGCCAGGAAGTGGACAAGGCCCACCTCTGTCGGCACGGCGGGGTTGATTCTGTCGATCATCGGCGTGGTGTGGTCGGTCATCTGGTGGATCGTCTACGCCGCCAGGATGTCGCAAGACACCATTGCCTACTAGGGTCGCCGGCGACGCTCCGGACGACACAGAGGCGGATTGAACAGGGGATGACATGGCTTCTGAAGAAGACAGTGTTGAAACGCTGGAAGCCGGCGATATCTATTTCTTCTATCGACCCAAGGTGGAGAAGGAAGATGTGACGTCCGCCTCTGACGTGCAGCGCGTTTACCTTGTGCTCAGCCCAGACGCGCATGACCGATATCGGCTGGCTGTTCTGGGGCGGAAGAAGCTGCCTGATCCCTCGCAGAGCGGCAAACGAAGATACTGGTGCTTCATTGAGACCGTCTCGAAGCATGCCGACGGCGTGCGGGAGGCGCTTCAGGCCGAGGAATACGAGACCAAAACCCGAGGTCGGCGCGAGGTTCCCGCGGCTCGTCCGGTTGGTGAGGGAAGGTACAGGCTCCTTCGGCACAACGGGCACACTCACCTGGCGTACGCGCTTGAACTGCCGCACAAGCCTGGCGGGCCCCAGGACGATTTCAACATAGAGCAGCAGGCGAGCTACATAATCAGCGTCAAGAACCCGGACAAGCCGACAAAGGCCCCCGCGGGTCTGGGCAAGAACCAGAAGGCCGACTACCCGAAGCATCTTCAGGAGAGGTTTGGCGATCGCAGCTTCTCTGATGCGGACCCTGATCTTCTGGACTATGAGGGCGCGGAGTTCGTTCTCATCTCGGCCGCCGAGGATGTTAAGGAAGAGCTGGGCGTGGAAATAGACACCGAGAAGGAGGATCAATCCTCCGCCGACGTGTTCAGCGACTTGGAACTGGATCGTAGAGAACATCCCGCCCGGCCTCTGGTGGAAGCAAAGTGGAAGTGACGCTTGCGAGACCGGCTGGCGAAATCGCCCCCGGGCCGTTAAACTATTGCGCTTCAGATGAAACTGGAGCTACGTGCCTTGATATTGATGCGCCTCAGATGGTTTTTTCGGCGGCTGGCGAGCTTTCCCGCCTGGATGATTCTCTCGGCGGAGGATAGCGCCATTGAATCCGGGCCACCGCAGAGATTCCGAAGGGCGTGGCTGGGGATGATGCTGGTGGGCGGGCTTTGGGGAGTGGCGCTGTGTTGCACATGGGGTCTGGCGTCGAAAGTGTTCGGCGACTTCGAAGATCTTCCCATCATGCCCGCAATGGCGGCCCTGACGATGACGGCTCTTATTCCGGGCCGGCGGGCTATCATCGCGCTGTCGGAGATTGGCGCCAAGGCTTCATCAACTCAGTCGCTTCTTCGCAGCCTGATGCTGGTGGTCTTCGCCCTGTGCCTGGTGGTCTTGCGCACCAGCCCGCACTACCTGGAGTACCCGCTGCCTTACTGGATAGATTGGATACGCCCCCCCTGGAAGCCGTTCCGCGTGCTGATGCTGATGCCGCTTTGGGGCGCGTGGGCGATGCTCATTAATGCCAGATTTCACAAGCCCATGCCCGACGCGCAGAAGGCGATCGCCGCCTTCGCCGAAGGCTGCGGGCCTTTGTGCGCCGCGGCGAGCCTTGTGCCGCCGTTGGCTGGATCGCTGTTCTATTTTCACTACCTCGGAGTCTGGCGCCAGATGAGCATAGCATTCTGGCCGACGGCCGCAGCCATTGGCGGCGGCTGGATCGTGTGCCGCGGCAGGGGGCTTGGAAGAACAAGCCTGCTTGCGGTAAACCTGCTGACGCAGTTCGTGTTTCTGCTGGCCTATCTGGCCAACAGATGACAGGCAAATACTTGACTTGAACGGGTTCTGCGCGTAGAAAATCAACATGAAAACCACAGCGCTGCTGACAACTTCGATTGAAGGGTATCCCAAGAAGTCCGGCAAGGTGAGGGATATCTATGACATGGGCAATGAACTGCTGATTATTGCCACAGATCGCATCAGCGCATTTGATGTGGTCATGCCCAACGGCATACCCGACAAGGGCAGGGTGCTCACCCAGATATCGCTGTTCTGGTTCGAGAAACTCAAGGACATGACGCCGAATCACCTGATTTCGGCGAATATCGCCGACCTGCCCGCCGCCGCCCAAAGCGAGGAAATCGAAGGCAGGTTCATGCTTTGCCGCAAGGCAAAAGTAGTGCCTATCGAGTGCGTGGTTCGAGGATACCTGGCCGGTTCGGGCTGGAAGGAATATTCGAAGTCTCGCACGGTGTGCGGGGCGCCGCTGCCACGGGGCCTCAAGCAGGGCTCGAAGCTCGCCGAACCGATATTCACGCCGTCAACCAAGGCCGACGTTGGCCATGATGAGAACATCTCGTTTGAGCAGATGTCCCAGACGGTCGGAGCGGATCTTGCCGGGCAGATGCGCGACAAGTCGCTGGCGGTATACACAGCCGCAGCCGAGTACGCAGCCACGCGCAGCATAATCATCGCCGACACGAAGTTCGAATGGGGGCTGGACGAAACCGGCCGGCTCATTCTGATAGACGAGGTTCTCACGCCCGATTCATCGCGATTCTGGCCCGCCGACGACTACAAACCCGGCAAGGACCAGCCAAGCTTCGACAAGCAGTTCGTCCGCGACTACCTGGACGAGATCGAATTCGACCGCACGCCTCCGGGCCCGATTCTGCCGGCGCAGATAGTCCAGCAGACGCGGCAGAAATACATCGAGGCCTTTACAATGCTGACCGGAAAGCCGTTCCCCTGGGAATAGCTGCGTTCTAGCGACGCCCCGGCCAGGACCACTCTCCTAGATCGTCGCTCCACGCAATGCCGATGGAGGCGTTGTTGTCGAAGGTCTTGCTTTCGTCCTGCGGCCCCGAGCCGTGGAAGAACATCAGGTACTTTCCGATACCCGCCACGTGCCTGAGGTCTGTCACCGCGGCGGCAGTTATTCTGCCACTGGCCCAAGGCCAGTCCTTCTGCCCAAGCGTAATCAACTGCCCGCAATCGCGCCAGTGAACCAGATCCGGCGATCTTTTCATCCCTATGCCGTTGTGCGGCGAGTGGAACAGCACGTACTCGTTGTTTTCGACCAGCACGCAGACGTTTTCGCCGCTGGGGACGTGGCCGGCGTAAGCCCACGTCTTGAGGTCTCGCGAGCACGACATACTGACGCCGTTCTGCTTGTAGAAGCACCACCACAGGCCGCTCTGGTCTTTGTCTTCAAGCAGATACGGATCTATCATCCTGCCGGCTTGTTCCACGGGTATGTCGGGCCCTTTTACGTGCATCACCTGGGGCTCGGACCAGTCAACGAGGTTCGGGCTTCGCATCAGAAACACCCGCGAGTTTTCATCGCCAAACCGCGGCGCATCTTTGAGCTTGTATCCGGGCCGAGGATAGGTCTGAAGGCACAGGAACCACTCGTCGCCAAACCTTATGACATTGCCGGGGCTGGAGTAATTAAGCGCCTGGTCCCTCGGGGTGAGCTTTCGCGGAGGTGTCCAGGCCAGCAGATCCCGGCTGGTGCTGAGCGCGGTGTACGAGAATACAGACCCATCATCTTCCACCTCAATCAGTGAGTAAAACAGGTGAAAGACGCCGTCATGATACAGCACCGCCGGGTCGCGATAGGCAGTGACATCGTCGCCGTGCAACAGTATTGGCGATTGAAGTTTTCCCGGCAGGTCAATCATCGTGTGTGCTCGCAGTCGATGTGGCGATAAATTACTCTCATGCGGTGGAATGTGCCGTATTTGCAGCCGGCGTGTCAAGGTTCTTCAGCAGGTCTCTCCCTGATGGACGCGTTACCGATAACCTCTTATTATCGGAAAGATGTGGAATTTTGTTGAGAAATTCCTCTTGCCAATTGAGCGGCCCATAGGAGAAGATAGAGGGGTCACGTCAGTTCTGATAGAAGAAGGTGCTTGACTGCTGCACGTCCGTTGGAGTGCCTGTCTGAGAGAGATGCATGAGGAGGCTTGTCTGCATGAGAGCATTTCGCCCAAGCCGTTTCTCGCCAGTGGATGAGGAAAGTTGCACGGATCCTGATGCTCGCAAACATCGAGACCAGAAAGTGGAGCTCTACACGAAGAGGGCCCAGGACAACCTGCCCCTGTTCGCCGAAACGTTGCTTGCGCCGGCGCAACAAGAGCCCAAGCACGATCTTGCGTTACTGTAGTTCGGATCGAGCGTAGGAATCGCCGTCTGCGCGGAAAGTCTGCGCGCATGGCGGTCTGCTGCGCGCTGCCGAATTCGCCGCGGGTATCGCACATCTACAATCTCTTGTCACAGCGCGGGGCTGTTTCCTTTTGACAAACTCATATGCGGGTGCAGAATAGGCGGTTTGTGCCTCGGAGATGAATATGGCGAAGTACTGTATTGGCATAGACTTGGGCGGAACATTCACGAAGTTCGGCCTGATGGACGAGAGCGGCCGCGTCAGCTCAATGTTTCAGATTCCCACGGTGCTCGACAAGGGCGGCGAGGGATTGATCGATCTGATAGTGCTCGGCGGCAACCGCCTGATGTCGCAGCGATCACTCACGCGGGATGATGTGCTGGGCATTGGCATCGGCTCCCCCGGCCCGATCAGCATCAAGCGGGGCATGATACTGATGCTTCCGAACATCCCCGGCATGGAGAACCTGGCCCTGTGCGATCTTGTAAGCCGCCGCATGAATCTGCCGGTGGTGCTGGAGAATGACGCGAACGCAGCCGCGTACGGCGAATACCTTTGCGGCGCGGGCAAGGGCGTCAGCGATATGGTCATGCTGACACTGGGCACTGGGATCGGCAGCGGAATCATCATCGAAGGCAGGATTCACCACGGCCGGCATGAAATCGGCGCCGAGCTTGGCCACATGATAGTCGAGGCCGACGGCGAAAAATGCAATTGCGGCCAGCTTGGCTGCCTTGAGCGATACAGCTCCGCAACATTCCTGACTCTGTACGCCGCGAGGTTGCTCCAGAGCGATTCCAGGCCGAGTGTGCTGCGGGAAATGACAAAGTCCGGCCAGGCTCTTGACGCAAGGCACATTGTGCAGGCGCACAAGCAGGGCGATGAGCTTGCGACGCAGGTGTGGTTGCGGGCGATGAAGTTCCTCGCGATCGGGTGCATAAACATCTGCCGCATCTTCGATCCCGATGAAATCGTGCTGGCGGGCGGACTGGTGAACGCGGGCAGCGACCTGCTGGACCCGCTGACGAAACTGTACGAAAGCATGCACTGGAAGCTTACCGGCGTGATGACGCCCATAAAGCTGGCCCGCCTTGGCAGCGACGCCGGCGTGATAGGGGCTGCCGGCGTGGCGTGGACCGCCCTTGGTTCGGGGCCGCCGGACTGTTCCGCTCATCTTGACGAGCCGAGAAACGAAAAATGACACATTATTACCCGGATTTCGACCAGTTTTTGAAGCTTTCCCGCGAGGGCAACACCATTCCCGTCTACCGCCAGCTTCTGGCGGATACGCTGACGCCGGTGACTGCTTACCAGCGGCTCGCCCATCCTCGCGGATTCGCGCCGTCCTCGCACTCGTTCCTGCTGGAAAGCGCCGAGCTTGGCAAGCGCGCTCGCTACTCGTTTGTCGCTGCCGATCCGCTGGTTGTATTCACCGCCAGAGGCACGGACATATCCATCGCCAGGGGCGGCAAGACGGACAGCCGCAAGGTTGAAAACCCGCTTGCGGAGCTGTCCAAACTGCTCGACGGATACAAGCCGGTGCACCTGAGCAACCTGCCGATATTCACCGGCGGCCTGGTTGGCTATGCCGGGTATGACATCGTGCGGTACGCGGAAAACCTGCCCTCGGCGCCGCCCGACGACCGCAATGTGCCGGACATGCTGTTCGGGCTGTACAGGACGGTTGTTGTATTCGATCATTTGTATAATACTATCAAAGTTGTCCATAACGCGCATGTCGAGGACGATCCCGGCAAGGCGTACTCGGTCGCCCAGGAGGCGATAGACCGGGCGATCGCCCGCCTGCGCGAAGGCGGCGACCAGAGCGTCACCGAAATCGGCCTGGGCAAGCTGCCGCAGAAGCCTTTCGAGTCCAACTTCACCGTGGGCCGGTTCGAGCAGGCGGTGGAGAAGTGCAAAGACTACATCCGCGCCGGCGACATATTCCAGGTGGTGCTGTCGCAGCGGTTGACGGTGAACACCACCGTCGAGGCGTTCGATATTTACCGGGCGCTGCGCGTGATCAACCCGTCGCCGTACATGTTCCTGCTTAAAGGGGCGGATGTCACGCTGGTTGGCGCGTCGCCGGAAATAATGTGCCGCGTGGAGGGGGGCGTCATAACGAATCGGCCGCTGGCGGGCACACGCCCGCGCGGCGCGACGGAGGAAGAGGACAAGGCGCTCGAGCAGGAACTTCTTGCCGATCCGAAGGAACGCGCCGAGCACATCATGCTGGTGGACCTTGCTCGCAACGATGTCGGCAGGGTGTCCAAACCCAACACCGTCAAGCTGCATGACATGATGTCGGTCGAGCGTTACAGCCACGTCATGCACATCGTATCGGATGTCAAAGGCGAGCTTGCCGACGGGATGAATGCGTTTGACGCGATGCGCGCCGCCTTGCCTGTAGGCACAGTTAGCGGGGCGCCGAAGATTCGCGCAATGCAGATCATCGACGAACTCGAGCCCACTCGCCGCGGGCCGTACGCCGGGGCGGTTGGGTACGTCGATTTCAGCGGAAACATGGACACCTGCATCGCGCTTCGCACCATGGTGGTTACCGGCAAGAAGGTTTACATACAGGTTGGCGCGGGCATAGTCGCCGATTCCGTTCCGCAAAACGAGCACCAGGAAACTCTCAACAAAGCGCGAGCCCTTCTGCGCGCGATAGAGGTTGCCGAAGCGGGTTTTGCCCGCGATAAGCGGTAGGCGCGTTTCAGACGCCGCGGCGGTCGTCGCTTCGCGGATCTTTCAAGCATCTGCCGTTGTGCATTGCGCCGGCGATGGCCGATCGGCGGAACGGCCCTGATGCGTCGTAAAACTTCAGCGACGTGTCCACTTCGTTCAGCATCATGCCGCTTTTGTTTCTCGGCAGCGATGCGGCAATCGCGCCGTCGGGCGTGACGAAAATGCTGGGATACGAGCTGTACCTGCCCGCCGAGTTGACCGCGCTGGCCCAGAAATAGTTCATGCCCGCGTGAGCCTGCATCGTTTGCCGCATGATCTTGTCGTGAATGCCGGGGCCCGAGACGTAGGCGTTGTGGAACGACTGGAACACCATCTCCACGCCCTTTGAAGCCAGCCTGCGGTAAACCTCCGGAAAGCGGACCTCATAGCAAATCAGAAGCGCGCACCTGACCTGGCCGATGCTGAAAATAACATCATGATCTCCGGGCGTGAAAACCTTCAGGTCGGCGGGCGTCAGAAAACGCTTGTCGTATCTGTCGGCGATCTTTCCATCGGGCGAAATCAGGTAAAGGCTGTTGTGCGGGCGGTGGGGCGGCGTCAGCGCGTGCGCACTGCCCACGACGACCCACATGCCGGCCTCTCTGGCGGACCGGCGGACCATGCCCAGGGCGGTGCGCACCGCATCGAAATCAACATGATCAAGGCTGGGCGATTTCGGATGTGCGAGGTATCCGCTCAAGGCGCACTCGTGAAAATGCGCGACCTGCGCGCCCTGGACGGCGGCAGCAGAGATGAACCGGCAAATCCGCCGGGCGTTGTGAAGCGGGTTGTATGTCTCGGCGAATTGAACAGACGCCACTTTGAATTTAGCCATGCGATCGCCCTGTTACTGATCCCTGGAGAGTCTTTCAACAATTACGTCGCGCATGACCGATCTGGGCGCGGGAATCTGCGTCCACGCCTCGAATTGCTCGGCGGCCTGGTTGACGAACATCTCCAGGCCGCTGACGGTGCGTGCTCCCTGGTGGGAGCTTTGCACAAGCAGACGAGTCTTGAGCGGATTGTAGATCGTGTCGAAAACCACCCTCACGCCGCCGGGAAGAGATGCGATCGGCGAGGAATCCACGTTCGGATGCATTCCGGTGGAGGTGCAGTTGATTATCACTTCGGCAGCAGTTGCGTGGGCCTGATCGAGCGGCTTCCAGTCGCAGCCGAACTCGTCGGCCAGCGCCCGCGCCCTTTCATGGGTGCGATTGTGCACGGTCACTATCGCCCCGTAATAAGACAGCGCTGCCACGACCGCCCGCGCTACGCCGCCAGCGCCAAGCACCGACACCTTCATACCGCCCAGGCCGGCCCGCTCGATGCCCATTGCGTGGCACAACGAATCAACGGCAGCGCCATAGTCGGTATTCATGCCTCGCAGGGCATTGGAGGCTTGGATCACGACAGTATTGATGGCGCCTATCTTCACCGACAACTCGTCACAGTTGCCGATTCCCACGTAGGCGATTGCGTTTTCCTTGTGCGGTATCGTCACGCTAAGGCCCAGCCAGTCGAGCCAGGGTCGAGAGAGCAGCTCGTCCATGAGGTCGGTGAAATTTGCTGCGCCCGCCTTCACCAGCAGAGGCACGTAAACGCCGTTGTAACCCGTTGCGCCAAAAGCGGCATTGTGTATGGCCGGGCTCATCGAATGCGCGACTGGGCAGGCGATCACACCGAACAGGCGCGTGTCGGCGTTTATATCGTTCCACCGATACAACCCCGTCATCTGGTCGATGGTAACCTGGCCCGGCGCGGTTGGCGATTCTGAATCAAGGGACGCGAACGTGCCGAACGCGCCGAATTTCGCACATACGATGCGGGAGGCAACGCCCTCTTCGCCCATTGCAAGGGCGATGGTTGGCTTGCGTGCGTCACGAAGAACATCAAGCGCCCGCAATGCGTCCCGCGGCCCCTGGGCGGTGAAAGCAACTTTCACCACCTCGGCGGAGCTGTCCTCAAGGTTGCGAACAATCTGTTGCAGTTGCGGCATGTTGCCGCTGAAATCATGCCGGCTGACGATGATCCTGCCCTTGGGCCACTGGGCCACAGGCACATCGTCTTCGATATCCACGAATGTGGCGAATCGCGCGGCATGGCGCAGCAGCTCCAGCCGGGTTGACTCATCGCCACCAAAACGCCCGCCCTGACGCTCCGGCCTGGCGGTGACGATCGTGTCAACAGGCGCCGATGCCAGCAGCGACTGCACCTCATCGGCGCAAGGGATCTGATCTAGCAGGTCAAGGCGGCACTCAACAGTATCGGCGCCTTTGCGGGCAGCGAGGCACATGTCGCGCCGCATCCTGTCAATTGTCCCGGACGCCAGTGGGCAGATGAGCCTGGTTTTATGTCTTGCCGACGTCATGACACTATCTTATTACATCAACACAAGGATGTGAAGCAGCCGCATTCGCGCTGGGTCTTGCCCCGGCGGGCAAGGCTCGGTTAGCATTCCGCTTTGCCGGTGGAACCGGCTGATTCAATAGCCGGAGATGTCACGTGAACAAAGCAGTTGAAGATCCGTCAGCATTCGCCAGGGGATCGCTAGCCCCAAGGGCCGCTTTTTATCCATATCCTGACGCCGGTGGCGTCAGCGGTGATTCGCCATGGGTGACTTCGCTGTCGGGGGCGTGGAAATTCTTCTATGCGGCAAGTCCGCTTCATAC
>JAAYCO010000181.1 GCA_012729725.1 Planctomycetota bacterium | reverse complement strand
GATGAGTTGATATCCGAAGGCTTCCAAACCATATTCTCCTGCGTCAAGCAGCCGTGGTTTGACGAGTCGTGGGCGGGGCGCGAACTCACGCGTGAAGCCGTCAATCAGATGCGTGAGATATCCGCCAGGACCGGCCTGGATATCTGCGGCGAGAACGGCGAATACCATTCGCTTGTCCTGGCCGGGCCGCTTTGGCGGGGCAGAATAGACATAGGGTGCGCCCGCGTCGTTCACGCCGATGGAATGTGGCGACTTGAGGGAATCTCGCCGGCGCTCCGCGGCGCGGCAATCTGATAACCGCACTTCGTTCTGAACATAATGCTCAATCAGTTCGTGCGAAACATGCCTCTTCAGTCATACTATGATGTACTTCAGTTCCTGCAAACTATCTATGATTCCAGGAATTGGCATTGACAGTGTTGGAACTTGCGGTTCCTATGTATGGTTCAGTGCAGATGAAATAAGGAGCTTGCGCATGGCTACGGTCAGTCTTTCGGCGGCGTCAATAGAAGATCTTCAATCCGAGCTTCGCAAGCGTCAGAAGCAGCTGCCCAAACTTCAGCAGAAGCGCCGCCAACTGCTTGCCCAACTTGCAGAGATTGACCGCTGCATTTTCGCATTGGGCGGCGGCGCATCAGGCCCAGCCGTCCGGGCGAGCGCCCCTGCCGGCAACGGAAAGCGCCTCTCGAACGGCAAGACGCTTTCGCAGCAGTTAGTGGAATTGCTGGGCGCATCCAAAAGCGGCATGCGAATATCTGAACTTGTGAAGGCGGTCAGGCACGCTGGTTACAAGTCCGCCGCCAAGGACTTCTACAGCGTCGTCGCGATGGCCCTGAGAGACAAGAAGTTTCAGAAGGTGGACAGGGGCGTGTACAAGATCAGGAACCACCAGAACTCGGGCGCCCAGGCGACTAAACCCAAACGCGCAAAGAAGGCCAAGGCTGCCCAGGCGCCGTCGGCAAAGTCCTGACGAACCTCGGCCGCGTTCGAGATCTTCAGTAGGGCTTCGCTTCCAGCGCCTTCCATATCTCGAACAGTTCGACGGCTTGCTTTCGCATGAAGCCGCCCTCGATCGTCATAGTCGCGCCGCCAAGTTCCTTCATCCTGCTATTGGATATGCTCAGTTCGCCAAAGCCGGCGGCGCGCGCATCTGCTATTTCCGCGCCGAAGACAATGCGGTCCAGGCCGGCCCAGTGGCACGCTGAAAAGCACATCGGGCAAGGTTCGGTTGTGCTGTAGATTGTGCATCCCCCAAGTTTGATGGTTCCGAGCTTTTTACACGCCTCTCTTATGGCGACTATCTCGGCGTGCGCCGTGATATCCGTGGCCGCCCATACCAGGTTGTGGGCTGCGATGATCACTTCGCCGTCTTTTGCTATGCATGCGCCGAACGGGGTCTGCCCCCTGGCGATTCCATCTCGCGCGGCGTCGATGGCCTTTTGCATCAACTGGCGGTCGTCCATTTTTGCTCCCTGGTGCGTCGAATGAAAGCGGCAAACGGGTGGCCCGTTTTGCGGGTGAGTAATATAATAGATTAGCCGGAAGAAGTGCAAATGCTCGTAGTCAGGCGTCCGGCGTCATATCGCTCGTGTCGGTCAGTATTAGCGGCCGGAGGTGCACCATGATGGCAGAGCACAGGACGTTCAGGGGGTTCCGCCCGAGCAGTCGCATCCCTCGGATAAAGGCGCTTGGTCATGATCCCCTGCAAGAACAGCGGCGCCGCAATGTCGAGGCTTACCGCGCCCGCGTGCAGCAAGGCCTGCCGTTGTTCGAGCAGATCCGTCCCAAGCTTTCCGGGCGCGGATAATCCGCTCAGCCGGGGCAGTCTTGCATTGAAGCGCCGGTGCGAATAGACTCTCGGCAATGAACAGCGAACAGGCGAATTCACCGGTATTGCCGCAGGTATTGCAGTTATCGCGTGGTTGCGAGGCAGTGTACACCCAACAGGAGCTGGAGAAGCGCCTTGTGCGGGCTTCCCAAACCGGCAAGGCTCTTCGCGTGAAGCTGGGGTTGGACCCGACCGCCCCGGACATTCATCTTGGCCACACCGTCGTGCTGCGCAAAATGCGGCAGTTTCAGGATCTCGGGCACAAGGCCGTGCTTATTATCGGCGACTACACCGCCCGCATCGGCGATCCGTCCGGAGTGAACAAGACCCGCCCGGTTCTGGACAGCGCCAGCATCGAGACCAACGCCCGCACCTATTTTCAGCAGGCGGGCAGAATACTGGACACATCGAGCGACAAGCTGGAGGTTCGTTACAACAGCGAGTGGCTTGGCAAGCTGTCTTTCGCCGACGTTCTCAAGCTGGCGTCTCAGATGACCGTTGCGCGGATGATGGAGCGCGACAGTTTCGAGAAGCGATACAAGGCAGGCGCGCCCATCGGCGTTCACGAGTTCCTCTACCCGCTGATGCAGGGTTACGACAGCGTATGCGTTGAGGCCGACGTGGAGCTTGGCGGCAGCGACCAGACGTTCAACAACCTTGTCGGAAGGGCGCTTCAGGAGAACTACAATCAGGCCCCGCAGGTCGTCATGATCATGCCCATCCTCGCCGGCCTCGACGGCGTGGAGAAGATGAGCAAGTCCAAGGGCAACTACATCGCCGTCACTGATTCGCCCGGCGAGATGTTCGGCAAGATCATGTCGATTCCCGATACGCTGATGCGCAACTACTTCACGCTGCTGACCGATACTCCTGTTGCCGAGATAGACAAACTGGTTGACGCTGCCCAGACGCACCCGCGACAGGCGAAGGCGATTCTTGGCAGGGCGGTTGTCGCCCAGTATCACGGAGAAGCCCAGGCTCTGGCGGCCAGCGACGAGTTCGACAGGGTCTTCGCCCAGAAGCAAATCCCCGCGGACATGCCCGAGATCACCCCCGGCGCAGAGCGGATGAACATCGTGACGCTGATAGTGCAGGCCGGCTTTGCAAAGACCACCAGCGAGGCCCGCCGTCTGGTTGAACAGGCGGCAGTGAGCCTGGATGACGCAAAAGTAACTGATGTTAAGGCGGAAGTCGACTTGAAGGACGGCATGGTGCTTCAGGTTGGAAAGCGCCGATTTGGAAAAATAGTGATGCGCGAGTAGATCCTCCAAACCGGCCTCGTCATTCCTCGTAAGAGGTAGCAGCAGCGCGCGTGGCGTACACTTGAATGAGGTAGGGGACGGATGGTTGACGTAACGATTTCGAAGTTGGTTGCCGAAAGGCGGCTTGACCGCTTTGTCGCGGATAACAGGCGCGTCATAGTGCAGCTGTTCGCGCCCACCTCCACGCCCCGGCTGAGGTCCATTCTCCGCCGCATATTGTCGATGCCCGACGAGGCCAGGCACAGCGTTCTTTCGCAGACGCTGGCGGGGTTCGTGGGCAGGCACAGGGATCTGCCCGGCTTGCTCATGAGCAACTTCGACCGGTTGTGCCTTCGGCTGAGGCGGGACGAGCAGTTCGACATGCTTCTTCATCTTGAGGGCCTCGAACCCGACGACAAGCTCATGGTGGGGGCGTTTTTCTCGCTGGAATACTCGGTTGAGGCCGCTGCATTTTTTAATCCGTCGATGGTTCAGCATCCCGACCAGAGCGACCTTCCTCGCGGTTCGGTGAGGTTCATCCTGAGTTTCAGGGCGGTTGGCGAGGGGCACATTTCGTCGGTGGTCTTTCGAAGCGGCGTTATCAACGCGCAAGGCCATATCGTCTTTGAACCCGTCACGAACTATGTTCAGACGCCCGAAGTGCTCGAAGATCCCAAGTACGACAAGTACGTTTTCGGGCTCAAGCTCAAGGAAATGGGCTTTTACAACTCGGTGTCGCAAGGCATCCTTGCGCCGCTGGGCGACATGTTCGGTCGGCAGGAAATGGAAGCCCGCATCCACCGCGCCGACGGCGCGGGTAAGGGCGAGGATTTCGAGGCCACGGTGCAGGCGATGCGCTGGCTGGCCGAGTGCAACTACGAGCTGGTGTTCAACCCCCACCGCGATCTCAGCGAACGGGTGCTGTTTCCGGTTTCGCCACAGGAGCGAAAAGGCATAGAAGACGCCCGATTCGTGCGGTTCGTAAACGACGACGGCTCGACGACGTATTACGCCACCTACACCGCCTACGACGGCACGACCATCCTTCCGCAGATCATCGAGACGCAGGATTTTTCCACGTTCAGGATAGCAACCCTCAACGGAAGCGCGGTTGTTGGGAAGGGGTTTTCGCTGTTCCCTCGCCGGATAAAGGGAATGTATTACATGATCGGCAGGCAGGACGGCGAAAGCCTGACGATCATGCAGTCGGACAACATACATTTCTGGCACAATTACCGCCCGCTGTGGGGTCCGGTCGAGGCGTGGGAAATGGTGCAGATAGGCACGTGCGGGTCTCCGATCGAGACCGAGCGCGGTTGGCTGCTGCTGACTCACGGCGTGGGAACCATGCGAAGGTACTGCATCGGCGCAATGCTGCTTTCGCTCGATGATCCCAGCAAGGTGATAGCCCGGCTGAGGCATCCGCTGATCGAGCCCGCCGAGGACGAGCGGGAAGGCTACGTGCCCAACGTCGTTTACAGTTGCGGCGGCATGATTCACAACGGCGAGCTGATAATTCCCTACGCCATGAGCGACACCAAGTCCAGCCTGGCCACCGTCAAGTTGGACGAGTTGATGAACTCCATGACGCCGGTGCGATAGCCTTACGCCCGCGCCAGCGGGATGTGCACGACGTGCGCGGGCTCGCCTTCGATAAACGAGCGGATGTTCTGAATGGTGGTTTCTATGATCCGCCTGACGGACTGCTCGCTGTTGAATGCTATGTGCGGCGTAATGATGACGTTGGGCATCCGCAGAAGCGTTTGGCTTTGCAGGAGGCGTCGAAGGGCTTCGATATCATGGCCGCCGCCCAGAAGCTGGGCCTCTTCGCCGATAATCTCCTCGCCCTCGATGACATCCAGGGCCGCGCCGCCGACCTGCCCGCTGCGAAGGGCGTCGATAAGGGCCGGCGTGTCGATGAGCGCGCCGCGGGCTGTGTTCACGATGATGACGCCGGGTTTGCATCTGTGCAGAGCCTCGGCGTCGATCATGTGATGCGTGTGCCGATTGTACGGGACGTGCAGACTGATCACGTCGCTTCTTGCCAGCAGATCGTCGAAGTCAACGTACTCGAAGCCTGTTTCGCCCGCCACGTCCGCGTCTGGGTGAATGTCGTAGGCCAGCCGGCGCATGCCGAAACCGCCGGCCATTCTCAGCGTTCTGCGGGCAATAGCCCCCGCGCCTATCGCGCCGAACACCTTGCCGTGCAGGTCCGCGCCTCGCAGGCCCTCGATGCTGAAATCGCCCCTGGCGGTGCGCTCGGCTGCGCGGCAAACCTTGCGGGTGAGGGCAAGCAGAATGGCGAAGCAGTGCTCGGCGACGCTGGTTTCGCCGTACACGGGCACGTTGGCGATGATAATGCCCCTGGCATCGCATTCTGCCATATCAATATGATCGTAGCCCGTGCTGCGCGTTGATATCAACCTCAGGTGCGGGCCGAGCCGATCAAGCTGTCGACCGTCAACGCGGCTCTGGATGAACGGGCTGAAGATCTCGACGTCGCCTGGCAGGTCGCCATCGGGAATATCCTGAATAGGCCGGTGGTCGGCATGCACCTTGCAGTGCCGGCTGCAGAGCTCGACAAGCGCCTGCTGCTCCCACTGCTGGGTTTCGACGAAGAACACGTTTGTTGTGCCGCCGGTTTCATCCTGCATGCCGAATTCTAGGCCCGGGGAGAAAAGCGAAGACAACGGGGCGGGCGCGACGGCAGTCGTCATTTCGCCAGGCGCAGCATCCTGGCGGCGTTGTCGCCAAGAATAAGCCGGCGCTGGTCGGGGGCGAAGCCAAGGCGGTCGATCTGGCGGATCGATTCGTCCTGCGCATTCCACGGCCAGTCGCTGCCGAAGCAGACGCGATCGATCCCATGACGGGTGATCATCGCCGTCGCCCGGCCAGTGGAAAGGTCGTCCAGGCTGAACGACGTTTCAAGCCAGATGTTTCTTCCGATGAGGCATTCTTCCACCTCGTCCCATGCCCGCCAGCCTCCCATGTGCGTGCAGAGCAGGCCAAGCGTGGGAATCTCGTCCAGAGCTGCTGCAAAACGCCGGGGGGCTGCACGATCATCGTCGGGGGGATATGCGATGTCGTAGCCGCAGTGGCTCGTAACCAGCAGGCCATGCTGGGCGGCAGCAGCGTATATCGCCTTCATCCGCCCGTCGTCGGCAGCGCAATCCTGATACATCGGGTGCATCTTGAGGCCCACGAAACCTTCTTCGGCGAACCGTTTGACCCAGGCTGCGGCGTCCGGCTCGTCGGGATGAACCGATGGGAAGGCGATGAGCCTTTCGGAGCGTATGCCCGCGCACCAGGCCAATATCCCGGCTGCCTGACCCACCTTGGTGGCGATGGCGCATACGACCGAGGCGTCGATTCCCGCGGCGTCCATCGACGCCAGCAGCCCGCGAGTGGTTCCGTCGCCGAAGGCGGGAATGTTGGATGCCTCCGAAAGCTTCTTCATCGCCCGCTGGGCGATCTGATCGGGAAACGCGTGTGCATGAACGTCGATTATCATGGCCGATAGTCTACGGCCAGGCAGCGGCGGATTCCATGTTGTTTTCTGGCGTTGTCAGAACGTCGGCCGCGGGTTACTATCATGCTTTGCGCCGCAATCGGCGGCGCGGCGCACAACTACTTGCGGAGTGTCAAATGTCCGAGAATACCGGCGACTTGATGGAAAAACTTGTTGCCCTGTGCAAGCGCAGGGGCTTTATCTTTCAATCTTCCGAGATTTACGGCGGCATTAACGGCTTCTGGGACTACGGCCCCCTTGGCGTTGAATTGAAGCGAAACATCAAAGACGCCTGGTGGCGCGACGTCGTGCTGCGGCGGGACGACATGGTCGGCCTGGACTGCTCGATCATCATGAATCCCAAGGTCTGGGAGGCAAGCGGGCACGTTGTCAACTTCAACGACCCGCTGGTTGACTGCAAGAAGTGCAAGGCCCGCTTCCGGGCGGACAAGGTGTTCACCGTCATCGCCGCAGAGGGCGAAAACGTGCTGCTTTCGGTCGGCGCCGAGGCCGACGACGAAGAACACGCGCGCCTTGCGGCAACCAACGCCGCCAACAGCAAGACGCGCCGACGCCTTGAAGATCACGCCCAAAAGCTTGTGTGGACCGTCTTTCGCGCCGACAAAGCGCCTCAGGGACGCTCGAACATCTGCCCGCTGTGCGGCGGCGAGCTGACCGACGCCCGCAAGTTCAACATGATGTTCAAGACGTTCGTCGGGGCGATGGAGGACAGTTCATCCGTCGCCTACCTCCGGCCCGAGACCGCGCAGGGCATCTTCGCCAATTACAAGAACGTGCTCGACACGCAGCGAATCCGCCCGCCGTTCGGAATCGCGCAAATCGGAAAAAGCTTCCGAAACGAGATCAACCCGCGCAACTTCACCTTCCGCAGCAGGGAATTCGAGCAGATGGAGATCGAGTTCTTCTGCCATCCCTCCGAGGCTGACAAGTGGTACGCGTACTGGCGCGATGAGCGGTACAAGTGGTACATCGACCTGGGCCTCAAGAGCGACAAGCTGCGACTTCGCCCCCACGAAACCGACGAGCTTGCCCATTACGCACGCGCCTGCGCCGACATCGAGTATTCGTTCCCCTTCGGCGTGAGCGAGCTTGAAGGCGTCGCCAACCGCACCGACTTCGACCTTACGCAGCACCAGAAGTTCAGCGGCAAGGACATGAACTTCTTCGACGACGAAACCAAGGAGCGGTACATTCCGTACGTTATCGAGCCTTCGGGCGGCTGCGATCGCGCAACGCTGGCCTTCCTGTGCGAGGCGTACACCGAAGATATGGCCCCGGACGAGAAGGGCGTCATGCAGGCCCGCACCGTGATGAAATTCCATCCGCGCCTCGCGCCGGTCAAGCTGGCGGTTTTCCCGCTGGTGAAGAAGGAAGGCATGCCCGAAGTGGCGGCTGGCATTCATAACGAGGCCAAGAAAGCCGGCCTGGCCAGCTTCTACGACGAGAAGGGCGCCGTGGGACGCCGCTACCGCCGCCAGGACGAGGCGGGCACGCCGTTCTGCGTGACCGTTGACGGGCAGACCTTGCAGGACCAGACGGTTACGATCCGCGACCGGGATTCGCTCAAGCAGGACCGCATCGCCGCCGCCAAGGTTGTGCAATACGTGCAGGACGCCCTGGCGAAGTAGTCGCCTGCTTAATCATACTCACCAGCTCGCGCGCATGCCCAACGCAGGCGCGCGAGCTTTTTCTTGATGCAACGCTTCAAATCAATGCATGATGTCATTGCAGATCAAGGATTTGCATCAGGTATAATGTCCTGTCTGCCCGCGGCATTTGCCGATCCCCAATGTGGGCGAAGCGTACTATCTGACAAAAGGAAAATCAGCGGCCAAAACCGCTGCCTATCTTGTTGGATAGATGAAAAACGGCACTTCAATCACGACCGCTCGATGGACGCTGCGAGGCGTGCTGCTTGTGCTGCTTGTGGCGGCGGTGCTGCCGTCGCTGGCGATACAGGCGGTGCTGGCGCACCACTGGCTGATGGACCGCCGGCAGGAGCAGGCTTACGCCAACATGGAAGTCGCGCGTGCAGTCGGCGTCATCTTCGCCAACCACGCAGCCGACATCGCCCGCGCCGAGGCCGGGCTCACCGAAGCCATACGGTACACCGGCATTGGCTCCAAAACCGAGCTTGACGCGCTTCTCACAAGGCAGGTCGAAACCTATCCCGCGGTGACAGACTTCCTTCTGGTCGATCCCGACGGCACGGTCATTGCATCCAGCAGCAGGGTGCCGCCGGACATCCAGGTTAGCGATCGCCCATACCTTGCCGAGGCCCTGCGCGCCGGTCCCGACGGGTGGGTGCTTAGTGATCTGGTCATCAGCAGGGTGGACAACAGACCCGCGGTGATCATCGCCAAGCCTGTATACCTTGACGGGCGGCCCGTGGCGGTGCTTCTTGCGACGCTGGACCTTAACCGCCTGCGCGAAGATGTGGTCACCGTGCAGCGGGCTCAGAACAGCAGCATTCTGCTGTTCGACCGGAACGGGAATATCGTCTTTCGCGATCCGCATGTTGACCTGACCTATGAGCAGCGATCAATGTATATGGGCGAGCAATTGGCGGCGTCTCTGGCGGGTGAGGAAAGCTCGGAGGTAGTCGTCTCGCCGCTGTCAGGCGAGGAGCGCCTGGTGGCCCGTGCGCCGGTAAAAGGTCTTGGTTGGGTGGTCGGCGTCGGCGTGGGAACCAAAGACATAGACCAGCGTGTCTGGTCGACCATCAAGGGCGCGCTGTTGGTGAATGCCGCCATTATTGCGGGTTGCGCCGCCGTGGTGCTTGTCGGCGCGAGGGCAGTGCGTCGAGACGCGGCGTCTCTGGCAGGCCATATGGAGGCCGCCGCCTATAATCAGCCGCTGGCGCCGGGCACGATGCACACTCGCGATTTCGAGAAGCTCGCCGTCGCATTCACCAGATCCATCGAGCGCCGCGAGCAGGCGGAGGCTGCCCTGCGCGAAAGCGAGGCACGGTACAGCAGCCTGTTCCACAATAACCACGTAGCCATGCTGCTGATCGATCCCGCCAGCGGCATGATCGTCGACGCAAACCCGGCTGCGGTTGAATTCTACGGTTACTCGCGTGAACAGCTTTGCTCGATGCCGATGACGCGGATCAACACGCTCGACAAGGCCGAGATACTCGGGCGCATGGAATCGGCAAGCAGGCAGGATGAGCACTCGTTCAGGTTCCAGCATCGCCTATCGTCGGGCGAGATTCGCCAGGTGCTTGTCTACAGCGGGCCAATACATATCGAAGGGCGACAATTGCTATATTCGATAGTCCATGACATTTCGGACCAGGTGCGCGCCGAGCAGGCGCTTAGGGACAGCGAAATCCGCTTCCGCACCGTGGCGGACACCATGCCGCAGCTGGTCTGGGCCGCTCGTCCCGACGGATATCATGAATACTTCAACAAGCAGTGGTACGAGTTCACCGGCAGGCGGGAGGGCGAGACCGACGGCGAGATGTGGATGAGGCTGCTGCACCCGGACGATTACCGGCGCACGCTTGAACGCTGGACTTACAGCCTTCGCACCGGCGAGCCGTATGAGATCGAGTATCGCTTCCGCCGGGCCTCGGACGGCCAATACCGGTGGTTCCTCGGACGGGCGCTGCCTGTGCGCGAGAGTGACGGCAGGATCAAGATGTGGCTGGGCACCTGCACCGAGATTCACGAGCAGGTCGAGCAGCGAGCCCGACTGGCGGAGGTGACGGAAGAGCTGCGGCGGAGCAATGAGGATCTTCAGCAGTTTGCGTATGTCGCCAGCCACGACCTTCGCGAGCCGCTGCGCATGGTCAGCGGGTTCATGGGGCTGCTTAAGGACCGCTATGGGCCTGAGCTTAACGACGAGGCGCGAGAGTTTGTCACATTTGCCGCCGAGGGCGCCGCAAGGATGGATGAACTGCTGGCCGGGCTGCTTGAGTACTCGCGGGTTTCCACCCGAGGCAAGGCCCCAAGCCCCGTCGGCATGGGCGAGGCGCTCCAACGGGCGCTTGCGAACCTGCGACGCACCATCGACGAAACCGGCGCCGCCGTCAGCGCCGGCGAACTGCCGACAGTCCTTGGCGACCTGACGCAGATGACGCAATTGCTTCAGAACCTCATCGCCAACGCGATCAGGTTCGGTCCCCGCGACGGCGCGCCTAGGATCGAGATCGCCGCTGCCCCCAAGGACGGCATGATCGCCTTCAGGGTGTCGGACAACGGCATCGGCATTCCACCGGAGCATCGCGACAGGGTGTTCGTCATGTTCCAGCGGCTGCACACGAGGGCGCAGTATGAGGGCACCGGCATCGGCCTGGCCGTCTGCAAGAAGATCGTCGAACGCCACGGCGGCCAAATCTGGGTTGAAGATTCGCCCCTCGGGGGCACGACT
>JAAYCO010000180.1 GCA_012729725.1 Planctomycetota bacterium | reverse complement strand
GAACCCATACGCGTATGACGTGCTCATTCTGCCCGCAACGCAGATTCGGCCCGGCAACGTGGGCGTCGTCGTGTCGCTGGTCGGAAAGGACATTCTCAACGACCAGCCCCCCGCCGAGCACCGCAACACGTTTCTTGTGCCGGACGGCTACAAGGGCGTGGGCGACGAGATTCTTAACGCGGGAACCTACTACCTCAATCCGTTCATGAAGACCGTCGTGGAGGTCAACCTGCAAAGCCACCGCTTCGAGATGAGCGGAGAAGACGCCATATCGTTCCTGACGATGGACGGGTTCTCGATAACGGTCGAGGGCACGCTGGAGTTCAACATCCTCAAGGAACACTCGGCCATGCTCACCCACAAGGTCGGCGACATGGACGACATTCTGAAAAAGCTGATTCTGCCCCGCGCCCGCGGCTTTAGCAGGGTTGAAGGCTCCAAGAAGACGGCGGTGGATTTCATCGTCGGCGAATCGCGACAGGAGTTCCAGAACAACCTCGAAGACCATCTTCGCAAGATGAGCCTGCCTTGGGGCGTTTCGGTGAACTCTGTGCTTATCCGAAACATCATTCCGCCGCAGGAGATCGCGTCGATCATCCGTGATCGCGAACTTGCGGTGCAAGAAGCCCGCCGCATCGACAGGCAGATAGAGCAGGCCAAATCGCGGGCTCAGCTTGTCAGAGAGCAGATGCTCGCCGAGCAGAACTCCAAGCGGGTCGCCGCCGATACCGACAAGATGCGGGCAGTCATCGCGGCCGAGCAGGAAATGTCCGTTCGCCTGACTGCCGCCCAGCGCGAGCTTGATGTCGCCAAGGTGGGGCTTGAAACCGCAAAGCTCAACGCACAGGCGGTGATTCTCGAAGCCTCCGCCCAGCGAGACGTCATCGAGAAGACAAACCAGAGCGAGGCTGACGTGCTTGCCTCGCAGGTGAGGGCATTCGGCGGCGGCGAGCCGTACGCCATGTATCTGCTGTACGAAAAACTCGGACCCAGAATCGAATCGATACTCACGACCGACGAAAACCGCGGAACGTTCGGCCTGCCCCTGCCGAACCTCGCGCCTGCCGGCAGGGAGGTGTCAAGATGAACAAGTCAAAAGCGGTAGTTGTGACGCTATCCCTGGCGGTTTCGCTTCTCATAGCCTACGGCATGTGGCTGTGGGTATTCTGCCGGTTCTACGTGCAGCCCGGCTACATGGCGGTAATCACGGCCAAAATCGGCGACCCCCTGCCGGACGGGCAGATACTCGCCAAGCCCGGCCAGAAAGGCATCTGGCTTGACCCGCTATCTGAAGGAAGGCACTTTCTCAACCCGATCTTCTACAGCAGGCAGATCGTGCCGGCGATTCACATTCCGGCAGGCAAGGTCGGCGTGGTGACGTCGAAGGTCGGGCAGGAACTGCCCAGCGGCGAGTTCATCGCCCAGGACAACCAGAAGGGCGTGTGGCGGCGGGTGCTTGGGCCGGGGCTCTACAGGCTTAATCCTCACGGCTACAAGGTTGACGTGCTTGACGCCATAAGCATTCCCATTGGGTATGTGGGCGTGCTGACTTCGCTTTCGGGCAAGCATGCGCCTGAAGGCGCATTCGCGGCCGCGGATCAGAAGGGCATAATGGGCGACGTGCTTCAGCCTGGGCTGTATTACCTCAACCCGCGCGCGTACAAGCTCGACGTGCTGGAAGTCGGCCTCAACCAGGTTACCCTCGCCGGGCGCGAAGGCAGCCAGATGATCACAAAGGGCCAGTTGGCGACGCGTAACAGGGTAATGGACGAGTTGCAGCAGAACGTCCTTGCCGAACAGGCCGCCAAGCGAGAGGACTACTTCAACCAGAGCTACCGCGAAAGAGGCCAGACCAGGCCCCAGGCGCAGCCAAAACAGCCACAGGCAGCCCAGCCTCATATGCAGCAGTCGATATCGGTTTTTGAGCTGTCGCAGGTGGTCGAGTTTCCATCAAGGGACGGCTTCGAGGTGCTGCTGGACATGACACTCGAGTTCGAGCTCCAGCCGGCCAACGTCGCGTGGACGTTCATGAAGTACGGCGATTTGCCGGCGGTGGTGGACAAGATCATCCTGCCGCAGATCCTTTCGGTCTCGCGTCTTAAGGGATCGAGTTATAAGGCGCAGGACTTCATCGTCGGCGAGGCCCGCGAGCGGTTCCAGAACGACCTGAAGGAAGCGCTGGTCGAAGCGCTCGACGGGAAGCGAATCTCGGTGCACAACTCGCTCATCAGGCACGTTCAACTGCCCGGCGACATACTCAAGCCGATCCAGGAAGGAAGCGTCGCCAAGGAGCAGAACCTCACCAACATCGAGCGGCAGAACACCGCCCGCAAGCAGGCGGAACTGAACACCAACGAGGGCCTCATCGAGCAGCGCCGCCAGGAGGTGTTGCAGGAAACCGAGAAGATCGTCGCCGAAACCGCCGCGAGGAAAGATGCGGATGTCGCCATGATCGGGGCGCAGACCCGCCTGCAGGCGGCCGAGCTGGACAAGCAACGCGCCGCCGTAACCGCCGAGACCACACGCATCTCCGGGCAGGTGCGGGCGGATGTCATACGCATGGTGGACGGCGAAAAGGCAAAGGGCTTCGAGCTGAAGGCAAAGGCGCTTGGCGACGGCAAGGCGATGGTCTGGCTGAAGCTGGCCGAGTCGATAAACAGCAATGTTTCCATTCGCATACTTCACGCCGGCGCAGGCACGTTGTGGACCGACCTGAAGAACGCCACCATGGGCGATCTTGGCGGGGCGAGCATGCTCAAAGACGTCGTCAAGCCCGCCAAGCCCCCCACGGCTCGGAACTGACCGGATTAACTTGCAGACGGCTGCGGCGAGACACCACCATCGTCGCAGCCGACTGCTTCTTCATTCCTTCGCTTCACAGCAGAACGCTTTGGCCCGCCCCTTGTGCAGTTCAAGGGGGCGAATGAATCGACGGCGGGCGTTGTCGCCCACGGCGAACACTTGCAGCGTAATCGACCCTGCCAGCACCCGCAGTTCGACTCGATAGCCGCTCGCCGCCGGCTTTATTCGACACGTGCCCCAGGCGTAGCCGGTGGACCAGAAGTGCAGGCCCGGCTTGGGGGCGAATCTCATGCTTTGTTTGACGGCTGAGTACCGAAAACCCGTAAGGGCTACACCCGGCGACGTCCGTTGATCACCCCGTAGTGCAGCGGGCTCTTGAATGGATCGAGCATCACCTGGACCAGCCGTTTACGGTTGCGGAACTGGCCAGGACAATGAATGTGGGGCGAACGGCGCTTAGCAGACTCTTCCGCGGCCATCTCAACATCTCGGTGGCGCGGCACATACGGCAACTGCGGGTCCGCAGAGCCCAGGCCATGCTCACGCAGACCGACCTGCCGATCAAGGTTGTCGCCATACGCTCGGGCCTGAGCGATCCTCATCATTTCAACAAGATGATTCGCCGAACGCTTGGCGCCAGTCCCACGGCGATCCGCAAGGGAGGCGGGAGGGAAAATCGCTTGGCGCGCCGGTTTACGAACTGCTCGGCGGGAAGGTGCGCGACCGCGTGCCCTGTTACGCCAACGGCTGGTTCGCACCTGCGAAGAGTCCCGATGAATTCGCCGCTAAGGCGAAGTCAGCCGCCGACGCGGGTTTTCAAGGCCTCAAATGGGATCCGTTCGGCAGTGCATGGCAGACGCTTTCGCGCGGGGAGCTATCGCGAGCAATGGACTGCGTCGGAGCGGTAAGCGACGCCGTCGGCGATCGTGTGGATCTTCTTATCGAAGGCCATGGCCGGTTCAACATTCCGACGGCGGTCGAAATCGGCAGAGAGCTCGAAAACTACAAGATTCGATGGTTTGAAGAACCGATTCCGCCGGACAATCTTGAAGGACTGGCGGAAGTGAAACGACGAATTCGCATTCCGGTTTCCGCAGGCGAGAGACTCTTTAGCCGATGGGATTATCGGCGTCTGTTTGAGCTTCGCTGCGCCGATTTCATTCAGCCGGATGTTTCCCATGCGGGCGGCATTGGCGAGATCCTCCGAATTGCGGCCGTGGCGGAATCACACCATATTCCAGTTTGTCCGCATAACCCTTCCGGGCCGGTGGCAAACGCGGCGACACTTCAGCTTGCGGCCTGTTTGCCCAATTTCTACCTGCTCGAAACGATGGCCACCGATGCGGGCCACAAGGCCGAGCCTTGCCGGGCCGACGTTTCCAATGAACAGGTTGTTCGCGAGATGTTTCGCGGGTTTGCGGCGAGATACGGCGGCATCGACATTCTGGTCAATAACGCCCGTGTGGACCCTTACAGCCGCCAGCCCGATACGTCGGACAGCGACTGGTGGGATCGGGTCATTCAGATCAATCTCAAAGGAACGTATCTTTGCAGCCAGGCGTTTT
>JAAYCO010000030.1 GCA_012729725.1 Planctomycetota bacterium | reverse complement strand
CGCAGGCTTTGAAGCAGCGTGAAGTCCGACAGGCCGTGGATTATGTCCTTGAGCTTGCGCGGATCGGTGATCTTGGATTCGTCAAACAGCTCGTCCAGCCGCCATGTGGCGTGCCAAACAAGCGATTTGCTTCCCAGCTTCCATCGCATCCTGTCGGCGTGCGTGCGCTCCATGTGCCACGGCGTTCCCTCGAGCATGGTGGCGTCGGCCCTGAAGAACACGGCGTACGGCCCGCCGCTTTCGACGTTTGGATACATGCCCACCGTCGAGCCGTCCGCCCGCTTGAGTGTGTGAACAAAGTCCATGTACTTGGCCACGCCGATCTCAACGCCGCAGTACACGCCGACGGTTTCGTCCCAGGCGCGCGAGGGCAGCGTGGGCAGGGCCGGGCCTACATATCGCCATGTGTTCCCGGCGCAATCCAGCGCGAAGCCCGCGGGGTCCAATTCCTTCACTATCGTGGCCGTGTCTTGCTCGTACTGCCTGCCGAAACTGGTGTTAAGCGGGAAGACATTCAGCTCGACGTCGCAGCCCGCCGTTGCGCCGCGAAGCACGGACGCGTCGGGGCCGGTGATCAGCGAATCGGAATATCGCTCCTTGACCAGCGCCTCTTCGCACCAGACGGCGTCAACGTAGAACAGGTCGGCAAGCCCCGCCTTTTTCACGTTGGCGAATGATCTGTCTCGCCATGCGACGAACTCGTCGCGTGGCAGCGCCCAGTGGCGCACGGGCGCTCGGAAGAATTTGTAGTCCCACAATTCTGGCCGGCACAGGATTTCGCCGGTGCGGCGGAACGGCGCATAGCACCACGACCAACCGGCGTAACCGCGACGGCACGATTCCTGCATGTTGGCGTGCGGGGCAGTGTTGGTCGGCTGGGGCCAGGCGTTCTGCATGCTGTCGCCAAGGCTCAGCCGCGGGTCAACGTCGGGATGAGGAACGAAGAAGCTCGGAAAGCTTTCGTAGTACGCCTCGAAGATCTCGAACTTGCCCCACTCGCCCGGCGCCGCAGCCACGATGAATCGCACCTGTTCTTCTTTTCCGGGGTCGACGACAATTCGCACCTGGCAACTCAGCGTTCCGGCGCCGGCTCCCCGCGGCTCGTACGTGTGCCGGAAATAGGAAACCAGCTCGCCGGCGTCAAGGCCGATGCCCACCGCCGCCTTGCTGTTCCAAGCGCACGAAACAGGGAACAAGACCCTGCCGGTGGGATACTTGCGAGCCTTGGGAGGCAGAAACTCCGCGGGGTTACGAACATCCTCCCACCCGTCGAAGATAGTGATGCCGTCCCTGCTGCGAACCTGAATCTCCGGGCCAAGCTCCAGCCACATCTGTTCTTTGCCGGCGTTGCGGCACGTCACACGCCAAACCACGCACCTGCCCTGCGGCGTCAGTTCAAGCTTGACCGTCAACGGCAGACCCTGCGCCGTGTAGGAAACAGAGTTCCCATCGCCGGCGGGGCCGAACGACTTGACGGGGGTGAGTTTAATATCCTGTTTGCCTTTACCGTCATAGGCTCGAAGCACGGCGGAGGCGACAATCGCCGGATCGTGTTTGGCGATTACTCTTAACGAGCCGCGAGCGGCAGGCGTGATCTTGACATCCCCCGCCGTCACATCGGCATGAAGTTCGCCGGCGGCGGCTGCGGACACCAAAATGGCAATGATGGTCCAGCGGTTACGTCTGCTCGCCATGTCTATCGTTCCTTCGCCTCTGTTATCGGATACACGCCCTGAACAACCGATCCATCGGATAGATGCATGGTCATGTTATATTTCTCATTCAGCGGCCGCCCTTTGAGCGTTTCGTTGAACGCTGACCCCTGCGCAAGCGGGCCTGCTTCGATAACGGGTTTTTCCTGACCGTCCGCCTTGATGACCACGCGACCAATGCCCAGGCCCGGCGGGGGCTTGATGCTGAATTTGACGTCGGCCTCGTCTAGTCCGACGTAAAGGTCGTCGAACCACGCCTCGCCCATGGCGAAGTACATTCCCAGGCTAAGGCGAATGTGCGTGATCGGCTCTGGCACAACGCCCCTCAGCTCGAACGACCGCCATTCGTTGGGGTCGGGCGCGTCGAGCGACTCGGGCGATATGAACACCGGGATAAGCCAGTGGCCAAGCGGGCTGGTGTCGTGGAATCGCAGGTCGATCCTGGCGTTCGTGCCATCTCCCTTGGGGGCATTGCCGTTAACCCATATCAGGATCCTGCCGCCGCCAAGCCGATAGTGGCCGCGGAAGACGTAGTTCTTGCCCGGCGTCACGCGGACAGGCTGGGACCAATACCCGCTCATCCTGCCGCCCAGGGCCTTGATCCAAAGGCACTTGCCCGTCCTGCCGTTGCCCGCCCATGCCCAGCGGAAGATCAGTTCTTCGCCCGAGCCGAACACCCAGTTTTTCGGTCCCGCCGAGCCGCCCTCTTCGATGGAGGGATTGGCCAAGAGGTTTGGCGGCATGATTCGCTCGACCGTAATTTGCGGCCCTGCCGGGGGCGGCGTTTGTGCGCCAAGATCATGCGAAGCGAACAAGGCCGCGGCGGCAATGATGTACTTCAATATCTTCATATTGTCCCCGTGGTGGTTCATCTATAGCGAAACAGGCCCGGCTGCGCGCCGCGCCTATTCAGGCCATAT
>JAAYCO010000029.1 GCA_012729725.1 Planctomycetota bacterium | reverse complement strand
ATCTCGACGAGCGCCCGCTCCGCGCCGACAACGAGATCAACCCCGACGTGGTCGGCTACATCTTCGAGAAGTACATCAACCAGAAGCAGATGGGGGCCTACTACACCAAGGAAGACATTACCGAGTACATCTCGAAGAACACGATCATCCCGTTCCTCTTCGACGCCGCCCAGAAGAAGTGCGCCATCGCCTTCCAGCCCGACAGCGCCCTCTGGCGGCTGCTCCGCGACACGCCCGACCGCTACATCTACCCGGCCGTGCGCCACGGCGTGGTGGACGATCACGGCAACGTCATCCCGCTGCCCAAGCAGATCGAGGCCGGGGTCAAGGATGTGGCCAAGCGCGACGGCTGGAACAAGACCGCCGACGATCCCTTCGGCCTGCCGACCGAAACCTGGCGTGAGCACATCGCCCGACGCCAGCGCTGCCTCGACATCCGTGCCAAGCTCAGCAAGGGCGAGGTCCACCAGATCAACGACCTGATCACACTGAACCTGGACATCTGGCAGTTCGCCCGCGACGCCATCGTCAACGCCGAGGGGCCGGAACTACTCCGCGCCTTCTGGCACGCCATCGAGAAGGTCACCGTGCTGGACCCGACGTGCGGCTCGGGTGCGTTCCTCTTCGCCGCCTTGCGCATCCTGGAAACACTCTACAGCGACTGCCTGGAACGCATGGAACGGTTCGTCGAGGACCTCGCCGCCCCCGGAAGCACCCCCGGCAAGCATCACCCCGAGCAGTACAGCGACTTCAAGAAGGTCCTCGACCAACTGGCCAAGCATCCGAATGAGCGTTACTTCATCCTGAAGTCCATCATCATCAACAATCTCTTCGGCGTGGACATCATGGAGGAGGCGGTCGAAATCTGTAAGCTCCGCTTGTTCCTCAAACTTGTCGCCCAGGTCGAGAAGGTCAGCCAGATCGAGCCGCTGCCCGACATCGACTTCAACATCCGCGCGGGCAACACGCTCGTCGGCTACGCCACGCTCGACCAGGTCCGCAAGAGCCAAGAAGGCAAGCTCGGCTTCACCGATAAGCTCGTCAAGCGCATCGAGGAAGACGCCGAGATGGTCGAGAAGGCCTTCCGCCAGTTCCGCGCCCAACAGACCACCCACGGCGGCAAGGTCACCGTCAAGGACAAACAGGAACTCCGCACCCGTCTGGCCAAGCTCGACGCCGAACTCGACCGCTACCTGGCGGGGGAATACGGCATCTCAAGGGATAACTACCGGTCACAGGCGGCGTACGACGAAGCCTTCACAAAGTGGAAGACCAGCCACGAGCCCTTCCATTGGTTCGTCGAATTCTACGGCATAATGAAGGCAGGCGGATTCGACATCATCATCGGCAATCCTCCCTATCTGGAAGCCCGTCAGGTTAACTACAGCCCGCGATCATTTCGGACATGCGACTCCGCAGCCATCCACGCCATGTGCGTGGAACGCAGCATTTCTATTCTGCAGCCCGCGGGAGCAACCAGCATGATTGTCCCTCTTGCTCTCGTATCTACTCAACGCATGACAGTGGTACAGAAGCTCCTCGAACATGACGCCTCCACTTGGTACGCGAACTTCGCGTGGCGACCCGGTAAGCTCTTCGACACTGTCAATCGCGCATTGACAATATTCGTGGCATGTCGCGGTTCTGAGGCGCATTCATACTCGACGAACTATCAAAAATGGAACAGTGACACACGAAGCGATCTTGTACCGACCATTCGCTACTGCTCAATCCCGCGAGATCGGGATTCCTTTTGGGCTCCGAAGCTGGGCTGTGATGTGGAGCAACTCATTCTCTCCAAACTCCTGAACGTCAAGAAGCGGATGTCCGACTATGTTGGCCGTTCGGCCAATCACATTTACTACCGCACCACGGGAGGTCTGTACTGGAAGGTATTCACCGACTTCGCTCCCGAGTTTAAGTGCAATGGCAAACGTGGCCACTCCTCCCGTGAGACAACAATTAGCGTGACGCAGGCGAGACACGTACGGCCTACCATCGCGCTACTAAGCAGCAACCTGTTCTGGTGGTGGTACACCATTACGTCCAACCTGCGCGACCTGAATCCGTCAGACATTCAAGGGTTTCCCGTTCCCGATACTGTGTTGGACGACAAGCAGATTGGGGCGCTGGGGGCCAAGTACCTGCGAGATTTGCAGGCAAACAGTACCATGCTGGTCCGCCAGCAGAAACAAACGGGCAAGACAGAAACACAGTGCTTTAAGATTCAACTGTCAAAGCCGATCATCGACGAGATCGACCATGTCCTCGCCAAGCATTACGGATTCACGGACGAGGAACTCGATTTCCTCATCAACTACGACGTCAAGTACCGGGTAGGCGACGACGGAGACGACGAGTGAGCATGCGGGAACCATCGACGCTCGACGAAGTGTTGGCCCGGCTTGAAGGTCGGGGCGATGCCTTTGATGTGGATGATGCTCATGACGCCGTAAATGCCTACGCCAAAGCGCACCCAGATCGAACGGATGAGGAAGATGCAGTCGTCAAGGCCGAACTCGTGGCTTTAGGGTTGTTCGCTGACCATTCCCAGGAGAACAGCCCGTGGGGCACGCATTTCGGGCCGATGATGGTCATCGACCGCCGAGAGTATCCCCCGCTTGCCGCTTTGACCACGGAGATGGTCGGTTACTGGAAAGGCCGCGCCCAGCAGTGCGGCCAACCCCGGCTTCGCGCCCGTTACGCAGATGCGGCATGGGACCTCGAGCCGAAGGTCAACGGCGGTAAGCGAGATGTTCAGATGGCACAGATCGCAATCGATGCCTACATCGCCGACTGCGATTTGCCCGGCATCGACATCCGCCAGATTGAAGGATTGGAGCGTGCGCTGTACCTGGCACTGAAGCTTGGTGACGAAGCACGAACCGCCACCGTTCGAGACCGCATCCTGGCACTGCAGAAGCAGATCGCCACGCCGGACAAGCCCCGCCTGGTCCTGTTCCACTTCGACGCCCTTTACGAACATCGGAAGAAGGTGAAGCTCAGCGACGCCCAGCTGGCCGACATGGTGGAAGGTCTTGAGAAGCAGTTGGCTGAATGGTCGGACCCGGCCGGCAAGCATTTCGATCCGTGGTCGGCACGCGAACTGGGCCAGCGATTGGTGCAGCACTATCGCGCCAGCAACCGCCCAGACGACGTGAAGCGAGTAGTCCAGATTTATGCGAAGGCGAAGCTCCACATCGCCGGCCAAGCCAACGGCATGCTGTCACACCACTGGCTTGAGGAACTACATCAGGACTATCTGGACGCCGGCATGCGGGCCGAGGCCGATGCTCTGGTGCCGCAGGTGGCGAAGGCTGGAGAGCAGATGGGCGGAGAGATGCGAAAGATATCCACCTCCGTGGAGGTTTCGAATGACGAGATGGAGCAGTTCTGCCAAGGGATCACCGAGGGCAGCGCTGAAGCGGCCGTTGAGCGAATCGTCGACACCTTTGCGCCCGACGCCGAGAACCTGCGGAAGCAGATGCACGAGCAGTTCGCTAAGCATCCATTGATGGGCATATTCAAGGTGGTGATCGCCGATGAGTTCACACGTGCCCAGGTCGGCGGTGTGCAAGACGACGAGGCGGGGCGTCTGGTCATGCACATGCACCAGCACATGGCGTTCGAATCGCTCTTCCTCCACCAAGCGATAAATCGGCTACTGTCACGTTACCAACTGACGTCGGAGCAGTTCGTTGATCTTCTCTACCGTTCCCAGTTGTTCGAGGACGACCGCAGGGCTTTGCTACTCGCTGGCGTCCAGCATTACATGGGCGGCGACCACGCTTCGTGTGCCCACTTGCTGATCCCGCAGATCGAACACCTGCTTCGTCGTCTGTTGGGTAGTCTGGGTGGCATCACGGTGAGCTTGGATTCTATGACCAGGACCTACCGCGAGAAGGATCTCGGAGCCGTCCTGCGTGACCCACTAATGGAGCAATTCTGGAAGCAGGCCGCCAAACGCGATGTGGCGTTGTACCTGCGCGTCGTGCTGACCGACCAGCGTGCCCTGAACCTTCGTAATCGGCTATGTCACGGGTTGTGCAAGCCTGATTGCTTCACGCCGCAGATAACTGATCGCCTGCTGCACATTCTCTTGATGTTGAGCCGGTTACGGTTGGAATCAGGCGGCCCCACCAGTGAGCCTCCCGATAACCCGCTCAACGAGGAACCGACATGATCGAGAACAACCCATCCAACGTGTCATCGGCCTTCGAGATGCTTCTCGAAGAGGTCGAGGCCGAGATTGATTTCGTCAACGGCGTCGGGGCCAAGGCGTTCGAGGGCCGCGACTACGACAAGGCCAAGGAAGCCTTGGAACGATCAGGCACGCTGACGGCATTCCGAGATCGTGTTGCCGCACTGCGCAAGGAGTGGGAGGAGATGGCGGCGGCGGCGGAGCGCGACGAGGATGAGGACACCCGCGCCCAGCGCCGCAACCTCGGCAAGCTGCGCAAAGGCGTGCGGACGCCGGAGTCGGCCTATTACCAGCCAATCCTCCAGGTGCTGGACCAGATGGGCGGCAGCGGCAAGGTCGCCGACGTGCTCGAACGCGTCGGACAGATGATGAAGCCCGTGCTCAAGAAGGTGGACTACGACCCGCTGGCCAGCGGCCCGGATAATCCACGCTGGCGCAACGCCGCCCAGTGGGCGCGAAACAGCATGATCCGCGACGGCCTGCTCAAGGGCGACTCCCCACGCGGCGTCTGGGAGATCAGCGACAAGGGCCGGGCGGCATTGAAAGAACCGAAGTAACGGGGGGGGGCAGCACGTGGCGACGACGCGCATCGAGCAAGGCAGCAGCGATTACCCGACGGGTCTGACGGACCGGCTGGGCGAGGATGCGCCGCCTTGCCTGTATGCGATGGGCGAGCCGTCGATCCTGCGGCAGCGTCTGCTGGGCCTGATCTGCTCGATCCAGTGTCCCGGCAGCATCGTGATCAAGACGCTGGATGCCGCCCGCGCGCTGCGGGATGCGGGCGTGGCGGTGATCGGCGGGTTCCACTCGCCGATGGAAAAGGAATGTCTGGACATCCTGTTGCGCGGCGACCAGCCGGTGGTCCTCTGTGCGGCCAAGGGCCTGCCCGGCCTGCGGATGGGCCAAGCCGCTCGCCAGGCGGCAGCCGGTGGCCGTCTGCTGGCCATCTCGCCGTTTGACGACAACGTGCGCCGGACGACGGCCGCACAGGCGGTGCAGCGCAACGACCTTGTTGCAGCTCTGTCGGAGATCGTCCTCGTGCCCCACGCCGCCCACGGCGGCAAGACGTGGACCACGGTCGAAGTGGCGCTCACACGCGGGCAGGTGGTCTGCACGCTTGAGGATGACGAGAACACGGCCCTCGTGCAGCAAGGCGCGCGGGCGGTCGAAGTGCAGCACTTGATTGACTTGGTCACCTTGCAGACCAATGAGGGCAACGCGATATGAAAGCCAATGCCGTCCCATTGCTGGCCCTGTTCGAACGGAAGATGCGGCTGGAAGTGCCGCTGTTTCAGCGGCAGTACGTCTGGAGCCGCGAGCAGCAGTGGGAGCCGCTGTGGGAGGACATCTCCCGCAAGTTCGTCGAGTACCTCGACGGCCGCAAGGATGGCCCGGTCCACTTCCTTGGCGCGATGGTCCTGGATCAGAAGCTCACGCCATCGACCCATGTCGAGAAGCGTCAGGTGATCGACGGACAGCAGCGGCTCACGACGCTTCAGATCTTCCTTGCCGCCATGCGCGACTTCTGCGTTGAACAGGAATGCGAGGAGTTGGCGAAGGAGTTCCGCAGCTACACCCTGAACTCCGGGATGATGGCCGACCCGGAGGTGGACAAGTTCAAGGTGTGGCCGACGCAACTCGACCGTAAGCAGTTCACCAATGTCGTATCGCTTGGCTCGCGCGCGGCCATCGACGCGGCTCATCCGCTGACGAGACGCAAGTACGCCCGCAAGTACGACCCGCGCCCTCGCATGGTCGAAGCGTACTTCTTCTTCAGCGAGCAGATCCGCGAGTTCTTCCTGGGCAACGGCGACGAACCGCCTCTGGCGTGCGATCAACCACTCGCGGCCCGGATCGAGGAATCGTTCCAGGCCCTCAAGAACGCACTTCAGGTCGTTGCCATCGACCTGGAGAAGGACGACGACGCCCAGGTGATCTTCGAGACGCTCAACGCACGGGGCGAGCCGCTGCTGCCCGCCGACCTGCTGCGGAACTACATCTTCCTGCGTGCCGCCAGACTGAACGAGCCGCAGGAGACGCTGTACGAGAAGTACTGGCGTCGCTTCGACGAGGAGTTCTGGCGGCAGGAGGTGCGTCAAGGACGCCTGATCCGGCCGCGCAGCGACTTGTTCATGCAGCACTACCTGGCAAGCCGCCAGGCGGTCGACATTCCGATCAAGCACCTGTTCGTCGAGTACCGTTTCTGGATCGAGAAGAACCGTCCTTTCCCGACCGTCGAGGCGGAGCTCGCTACGCTCGCCAAGCAGGGAGCCAACTTCCGGCGGATCATCGAGCCGAAGAAGGACGACCCGATCTTCGGCCTTGCCACGTTCATGGAGCGCTTCGACATCCGCACGGCCTATCCGCTGCTGCTGTACCTGACCGAGCAGGACCTGATGGCTCGCGACTGGGCGGACATCTCAACCGTCATGGAGTCGTATCTGCTTCGACGCGCTGTGATGGGGTGGTCCACGAAGGCGTACAATCGAATCTTCCTAAACCTTCTGAAGACCCTTCGTAAGGTGGGCTGCACCCCGCTGAATCTGCGGCAGGCGCTTTCGGAACTCGAAGGCGAGACTTCCGCCTGGCCAAGCGACGAGAAGTTCGGCGAAGCGTGGCAGACGCAGCACATCTACCAGGTGCTGAACAACGCGAAGATCGTCCACATTCTCCGTCGGCTGAGCGACAGCTATCTGACCAACCGCAACGAGGAGATCACCATCGACGGGGCGCTCACGGTGGAGCACCTGTTGCCTCAAGGCTGGATCGAGAACTGGCCATTGCCCGACGGCACGAAGGGCATGACGTGGATCGAGATGAGCGAGGCGGAGCCGGGCGATCTGCGCGTCGCGGCGACGCGAGCCAGGAACGCCGCCCTCCAGACGATCGGCAATCTCACCGTGCTCACCCAGGCGCTGAACTCGTCGGTGTCAAACGGGGCATGGGTAACGAAGCGGCCCGAGGTGATGAAGTCATCGCTGCTGCCGATCAACCAGCAGCTTCATGGCTTCGACACATGGGACGAGGAGGCGATCCAGAAGCGAGGGAAGGATCTGTTCTCGCGAGCGATCCGCTTGTGGCCCGGCCCCAGCCCGAAGGCTGAGTCGTAACCGCGAAGAATGCCAATCGCGTAAAACAAGTGCCAAAATGAACTTAAGCGTGGTGTAGCCCGGCCGAGAAGCTGGTCTGACAACCCGGTGTCAGTGACGGTCGCAAAATCCTGATGCGGCATCTTGACGACCAAACAAAAACCGAACATAATAGCCGCAGCTTTTCCGTAGCTGGCCAGGGAACGTAGGGCCGAACGGGTCGCAGGATCGCGCGACGCTGCGGGGGGCGTGAACAGCTTCT
>JAAYCO010000028.1 GCA_012729725.1 Planctomycetota bacterium | reverse complement strand
TCGAACGCGATGATGTCAATCTCGCCGGAGGGACAGCGGTAATTCCTGGCGAGTATCTTCATGCCCGCCCTCTTGAGGGCCTTACACGCAAGACGTTCGCCGGATGGGCCGATTAGTGAACTGGATTGGCCAGGCTTCGGACGCCAAGGCCACATGCTCAGTCCTTGGACGCCTGGGCCGAGGCTTGGGCCTTTGGCGATTCCTTCTCCGCCTTGACTTCCTTGAGCCTGGTCGCCTTGCCGACGCGGTCGCGCAGGTAGTAGAGTTTGGCCCTGCGGGTTCTACCGCCGCGGATCACTTCGACGCTCGTGACCTTGGGGTTGTGCACGGGGAAGGTTCGCTCGACGCCTTCGTTGTTGACGATTCGCCTGACAGTGAACGTTTCGGACATGCCCGAACCGCGGCGAGTGATGACCGTGCCGATGAACGCCTGGGTGCGTTCCTTCTCGCCTTCGATGATTCGCACTGAAACCTTGACGGTGTCGCCGATGGCGAAAACCGGCGGCTGGCTTTTCATTGATGCCTTGACGGCCTTGTTCATCAGTTCCATGCTCACGGTTCTGCTCTCCCGCGCCGGCATGCGGCGCATGCAATCATAACTCGATGACGGGCGAACTACTAACTTCCTCGCCGGTCCTGTTCTTCGCCGGAATTCTTCCGCACGTACTTTTCCCACAAATCGGGGCGTCGCTGCATCGTCCTCAGTTTGGACTGTTCGAGGCGCCACCGCATGATCTTCGCATGGTCGCCGTTAAGCAGCACGTCCGGCACACCCATTTCCCGGTATTCCCTGGGCCGGGTGTACTGAGGATACTCCAGCAGGCCGTCGGAGAAAGATTCCTCATGGGTGGAGGCATCTTTCCCAAGCGCTCCCGGCAGCAGCCTCACGACCGCGTCCACTACAGCCATCGCGGCAACCTCGCCTCCTGAGAGAACGAAATCGCCGAGGCTGATTTCCATGTCAACAAGGCCTGTTCTGATCCGCTCGTCAAAGCCCTCGTAGTGGCCTGCAAGCAGAATCAGCCGCTCCCGTTGGGCAAGATCCCCAACCAACTGCTGGTCCAAGGGCCTTCCCTGCGGGCTGAGCATTATCAGCGTACCGTCCGGCTGGGCCTGCTTCCGGACGTGCTCGACGGCGTCGAACACCGGCTGGCACATCAGCACCATGCCCGGCCCGCCGCCGAAGGGTGCGTCATCCACCGAACCGTAGGAATCGGTGGCGAAATCGCGGAAGTTCGTCCTGTGGACATCCACAAGGCCGCGGCGCACCGCGCGACCGACGATGCCGGCATCCAGGAACCCGTCGAACATCTCTACGAACAGCGTGAGAATGTCGATGCGAAGGGCCATTGGACCGGCTTTCCGCACAAGCGGGCGTTAAACAATGCCCTGGCGGCGCAACAGGTCGGCCACAGTCTCGCTCGGCTGGGCGCCCGCCTTGAGCCAGTGTTCAATGCGTTCGCGGTTAAGCGAAAGCTGGCTCTGCGGTTCCTTGGCCTGGGGATCATACCAGCCAAGCTCTTCAATTACACGCCCGTCACGAGGACTGCGAACGTCCATCGCGCTGACCCGGAAGAAACTCCGGTGCCTGCGTCCGAATCTTTTCAGTCTCAACCTTACCGCCACAAACGGTCTCCATGTATCCTGCCTTGGCGGCAGGTTTCAGTTATTGCATCAAATCGAATCGGCCATTTTAACAGCACCCAACCCGCTTGCAAGCCTTTTTACCACCAAAATGACCCGTCGGTTCAGGGAACCGCGCCAAGGTTCATTGCCCCTCCAGGACCACAACATCCAGCGGCCCCACCTTGACGACGGATTGGGACTCCACAACCGCCCCACCGTCGGCGATGCGCCACGTCTTGAGGGGCAGACGCGAGAAGTCGATCGCGATCTCCGCCTCTCGGCTGGGGCTGTAATTCAGCAGGAACAGAACGCCCTTGTCGCCCAGTCGTCTGCCAAGCACAAGAGCGTACTTCGTGCCGCGGAAGGCCGATTCCGGCACGTCAAGCACCTCGCCATCCAGGAAGAAGTCCTCATAGCGGGCGATGTACTGTGTGCCGCGGGCAATGGCGTTGTCAAACCTGCCGTCATTATTGTACCAGTGCCAGTAGTATATGCCCTTGTACCCGATGCACGCCATTTGCAGCATCTGAAGCGTCGTCAGCTCGGGGTACTGGAAGACCATCCTCTCGCCCACTCGCATGTAGCCGGTCGTCAGCACCGCCATCATCGGGGTTTTGCCCGGCTTGGCAAGCTCAAGAGATCTGACCGATTCGGCATGAAATGCCGTTGCCGACGCCTGCGGAGAATTGATGTACCTGAACATCTGCCCCGCGCCTATGTGCGGCAGAATGTTTGCCCAGTCCAGCCGACCGTCAGTCCGCACTCGCGGATTGGTTGCCTGGCCGCCGTTGATGTAGAGCCTTGCGCCAGGCCGGGCCTGCGAGATGCGCTTGTCCCACTTGATCGCCAGGCGTATGGACTGGTTGAGGGTGAAATCCTCCCACGCCTTGTTGAGCTTGGGGTCCTCTTTCATCTGCTTGGGCGTCAGCGAAGTTGCGGCATCAAGCCCGGCATGTTTGCGGAAGGCGGCAAGACATCGCGGGCAGAAACACACGCTCCAGATGGGCGGGCCTTCAAGATCCCAGTTCAGGCCCAACGGAGGGCAGTACTTGTCCAGATGCGCCGAGGCTTGTGCGAAGCTCTCGCTTCCTTCTTCCAGCGACAGCTCGGGGCAAACCAGGTCGGCATGCTTCTTGCCGTCGAAGGTTATCGCGGCATGATCGGGGTGTTGCGCAAGATAGCTTTTGGAGTGCATGTAGCCGAAACAGTAGTGAATCGTCTGGAGGTTAACCTTGTCGGCCACCGCCTCGAAGTCTTTGTCAAGCGGGCCGGCCATTATCCCATTGAGCCCTATGTCAGCAAGATGAGAAGTGATGTCTGGCCATAGCGGCTTTGGATAGGTTGGGCCATTGGTCCATGCGAAAACGGGGAATCGTTTGGGCTGCACGCCCCTCACGGTCGGCAGCAAAACCACAGGCATCTGACGAGCCGGTTCCTCCACGCCATTTCGCGACACCCAGAATCGCAGCTTCGCCTTGAGCGGCAATTGGGCATCCTTTGGAGCGGTGGCTCGCCACCACATTCGGAACGGCGCACGCACTTCGGCTGTCTCGGCCAATGGCGCTTTCCAAGGCGGCGAATCGCTCTTGATAGTCACGCGAGTCACGGGTTCATTGTCAACGACGACGTCTTCATGTTTGAACTCGCTGATGTTCGGAAGAGCCGGGTAAGAACCAACCTCGCCCTTGGCCGCCAAAGGGAATATCTCGACCCATCTGGGAGCTTCAATAATCGCCGTAAATCCTTCATTTCCGCCTCTTGTGTCGCAGATAAGCCAGTACAGAAAATTCATCCTGCCGTCGGCCATGTACAACACGTTATCGTAATCCTCAGCCGGCCAGAGCACGCTGTTGAGCGGCAGACCCTGATCGATCCACAACCGGCCCGTGCTTATTATCGTCGGCTCTTCGCCAGGCGCCTGGATCTTGAGGAGGCACTTGTTGTAACCCGGCATTAGACTGTCCGGCCAGGGCAGCAGCACATTCCTGGCGTCGCTCTGAACCGTCAGTGTTTGCCATTCGTCGGCATTCCACTTCGATGCTATGCTGATTTCGCCTTTTGTTTCTTCATTCACTGAAAGTTCCAGCTGCACACCGCCGGGCGACTCATCCGATTTCGACACGGAGGCGAATGCATCCACCCTTGCGGAGGGCACGCCGAAAACGATCCTGCCGTACTTCTCCGAATCGTGGAATGAGCTGCGCACCGGACCCCATGTCGAGTTTTCGCCGTGCGGCCGCTCCTGCCTGTTGAAGTTGATTCCCCAGCACTCGCCTTTGGCTGGGACAGTTCCTAGAACGGAGAAGGGTATCGCCATTTCCACTGACCATTCCGTCCGCTGGCGTTGCGCGGCGCAGGTCCATTGATCATGAAGGCCCGATTCGTCAACGCGGGATGCTATGCTGTTGACGGCAGCATGGAAGACGAAGTCGGGGCGATTCACCGGATCGCTTTGAACGAACAGTTCGACGCAATCATCCGACCACACCGGTCCGCCCGTCTTGGAGTTCGTCCAGATTCGGTCCATCGAGTCTTCGCGGCAGCGGAACGCGACGTAAAGATTCTCGTCGTCATAGCACACCAGCGCGGTTGTCGGCTGAGTGACAGGCGCGGGCCAGCCCGGGGCAACCCGCACCAGTTCGACGCTTCGCGCGGTCTTCCAGACCGGCTCAACGATGCTGCCGTCGATCTTTGGCTTCTGGTCGGCGGCAATGGGCTCGGCGTAAAGCACTGGAATATGACCGGCCGGTGCGGCGGCCGGCTCGCTGGCCGCCTGGGTCGAGACACCCCTCCACGAGCCTTCCTGTTCCACAGTCACCGACTCAACGGCAAGGTGGCCCCAGTTAGCCATGATCTCTATCCACACCTCCGGCGGAAGCTTCGGAGATGACTTGCTTAGCGTCCTCCAGTCTTTGCCATCGATCGAGGCGGCAAGCTCGAAGACCGCTTTGTTGTTCTCTCGCCCGAGGGTGATCCGCAGATGATCGCACTTGGCAAGATCGGTGTTCACGGCAAAGGCGGACTTCACCTGCTTGCCTTCATCCACAAGCATGTAATTGCCGTCGGAGTATTTTCGCGAGGTGATCATGAAACCGAAGCTTTGCCTGGCGGCGTCCTTGCCACGCAGCAGGATGCCTGAATCTTCTATGTTTTTATCGCCATACTTGCCCCACTGCCACGGCTTGACGCGGAACTGGAACGTGATCTTGCCTCTCTGCCCCGGCGCCGGCAGCCGCCATTTTCGAATGCTTGCCACCGTGGCCCTCCCGCCGTTGCCGTACACCCTCAGATCCTCATCAACAACGTGTGCGCGCGCCAGGCGCTTGTCTTTGGGCAACTCCACCGCCCAGCGGGTCGTGTCGAGATTGCTGCCGCTGAAGTCATCGTATACCTCCGTCTGGGCGGCGATTGCAGTCTGGCAACGGCCTAAGGCAACTGCCGCCATGACTACCATCGCAGCCAGTAGAGTTCTTCTGGTCACACTTGTTGTCGGAATGGTTGTGCGCTTCATCTTATGTGGCCTTTCATCATAACAGAGTGGCTGCGTTGACCGAAGAACCTCGGCCTGTGGAAGGAACGGCCCTTGGGCCGCAAATGAAGTTCTACTGTTGGGTGGCGCTAACGAGGCAGCAGCCACCTGTCGGAATCCTCAAGCGTGTCGTACGTCATCGCCTCGACGTGGCCGTCCGCGTGCGTTGCATTGGCCATCAGGTTGTGTCTCAATGACACGGTCGGGTAGTTAATCATGCCGACGCCCCACGGAGGCCCCCAGACGAATGCTTGCCAATTATAAGGTATGCTGGCGGAATACGAGAAACGATCGGACGTTGCCGTGAAATCAACCCTTGATCCAAATTCGTATGTTCCCGGCGCTCCGCGCCATCCGCCCTCGATGATCCAGATCGTCATCGACGGCGAGGGTATTTTCTCCGAAGACATCCTGCTGCTTTGCGATCCCCATGGACTGCCGACGGTTCCCCTGGTGAAGGCGACGTTCGCCCCATAGTCCGGGCCGCTACTGCGTTCTGCTTCCGGGCAGAGCCAATTAGGACTGGCCCTCCATTGAACGGTGTCTTCATAAAAGGTTATGTATTCGCGCAAGGCGTAATTTACTGGTTCCGTGAGATATGTATAAGGATAAGCACCGTTATAGTCGTGGAGATACTGCACTGTCGCCAAAGAAAGGTTGCGAACAGTCGTCTGGCACTGAACCTGCCTGGCCACTTGCTTTGCTTTCTCCAGCGCCGGTATCAGGATGCTCACAAGCAGTGACAGAATCGCCACCACAACCAGCAGCTCTATGAGGGTGAATCCGCCGCGGGCTGATCGATTTTCACTTCTGGAAGCGTTTTTGCTCATCGATTTGGATTGGAGCCGGCACATATTTAACTCCTCATTGCATAGGGTCATAATCAATTCTTGGCGGTCTGGTGAGGCGGGGCCGGAGTAGCGCCCCGGTTCCCGTCCACCGGCATTACGACCGCCAAAGGTAAGCAACAATGACCGCCACAACCCGCCAGGCAAGAAACTACCATGGCGGAGGGCTCCGCGGGCGCCATCCACTTACGGCGCCCGCGAGCCCATTGTACCACCCGGCCTACCGCCTGCGCTTCAGAATCATTGCACTGCCACCAAGAATGAGAAGGCCTATGGTGGCTGGTTCGGGAATAAGCTCGTATTGCACGTCGTTGATCCAGACTGATCCCCAGTTGGCCATCATCAGTATTCTGACGGATTCGGGCGCATTGCTCACCGACCCGCTGTAAATCTGAGTCCACGTCGCTCCGCCGTCGTTTGAGAAAGTGGATGACTGCATCAAGGAACCGCCCACCTTCGTCAACGTCATGCGGATAAGCTGATTGGCGCCCACGGCGGCGACAGGCGCCGTCGCAACGGGATCGCTCCATCTGAAGCCCGGGTTGTAGTAACCGTACCGCCAGCCTGCTTCGGCAGGCCTGCCCAGAAGTCCCGACACGATACTGTCGTCGGGGCCCACCAGTTGGAAGCTACCGGTTTTCATGGAGCGCCCCCACATTAGCACATTGGCATAATCGATCTGCACGGTAAGTGATGCGCCGTTAACTGTCGGCACGTCGAACGATGCAGTCGACACCAATTGTCCGAATGCGTCACCGGCGGCAAGATCGACTGCCTTACCGTCGCTACCGGCATATCCGCTGCGAGCATGCGCAGTGCCTGTCTGCGTCCACAGCGAGGTAATGCCGCTTTCGAACTCGTCGTACACCACCATTTCCGCCTGGGCGCTTGACGCCACGAGCATCGCGCCGAGGCACGTCAACGTAACAAGAAATGCCTTTTTCCCAACCATTTGCGGACCTTCCTTTCCTGAAGCAGGCTTGTCGCTGCCCAAGCCTGCACAGCTATATGACCCGCGAAGGGCAGCTTTCACGGATGATCAATTCGCACGACACTGGAATACGCATATGCAATCTTTGATTTTCAGTGAACCTGGCGACCAGCTTCTCGGCGGCAAGCTTGCCGAGTTGCGCGTGGTCGCTTCTGAGCTCGGTGATGTTGAACTGCTGGGCGATTCGGTCGGGGTATGAAGTCTCGCCGATCAGCGCGAAGTCCTTGCCCACCTTCAGCCCCTTCGCTTCGGCGGCCTGAATGACCTCGAAGAACGATGTCGTTATGATTGAGTCGAAATCTCCCTCGCGGGCCAGTATCTTGTTAGCCGCGGCCAGGACTTCTTCATGCGTTGGATTAATATGGACGTCCCTGGATGTTGCTGCAACGGCTACGAATTTGGCCACATCCTGCCCAAAACCCCGCAGCGCGTCGGCAAAGCCTTCGTACCTGGCGCGGTACGCCCTGTGGGCGGAACCCATGAGTATGGCGGGCTTGCGGTATCCCAGAGACCAGAGGTACTCAACCGCCCGCATGTAGGCGGCCCTTTCGTCGTGGAACAACTGCACGCTCTTGACACCCACGGCGGACAGCAGGTCGTCGCCCGCAAGCCCGATAACGATGATCGGCTTGTGCTGCTTGACGCCCCAGGCAAGATCTTCCTGAGAGAAATCGCCGGCAATGACGATTCCGTCGAACTGCTCCATCGCAGCCTTCATCAGCTCGGGGATGTGCTCGCCGCTTTGGGGCTGCCAGATACTGACGATCCATTGCGACTCGGGCAGCCCCGCCCGCAGGCCATCCATCAGGTTTGCGTAGGCCCCGCTGCAAGAACGGTTGAATATCAGCAGACCGATGTGAATCAGGCTTTTTCGACCGGCAGGCGTTTTTGATTCCACAGGCATGTCCGTCGCGAAGGTGCCCCTTCCGGGAAACCGCATGACCAACCCGGTGGAGGCGAGTTTATTGAGGGCCGCACGCACCGTAACCCGGCTGCATTCAAACTGCTCGGCAATCTCGCGTTCGCTGGGCAGGCGATACACATTCGTTCCCGCGCGATTGCGGCTGATGTCTTGTGCGATAAGAGTCGCCAGCTTCTCGTATTCGTGTTCTTTTGTGTCTGATATAGCCATGTGGCCTTCTTGGGCTCCCAGCCCTGCTCGTTCACATCTGCAGCACGATGCCCCGATAAACCTGCAGTTCATCGAGGACTATTTCCCGTCGGCCGTCATCCGTGACGCCGCATGCGAGTGTCTTTCCTGTGTCGATGTCAAACGCCCGACTGAACGCGTACGCCCGCGGATCGATGCTCACCTTGATTCCATGCAGGGGAATCACCTCGTCATACGCACTGAGCTGATCAGCGCCTGTCGGGCAGTATGATTCTTTTCTTACGTGCTTGGCGCGATACTGCCTGATGCACTCGGCGGCAAGGCCGTCGGTTCGTCCCGGCTGGGAGCAGCAAGGGTCGGCGGTTCCCTCTCGCTTGCGATACGCAGCGGGATCGTACGGGAAGCCATGACCAAGCACTTCATTGGCGGACTTGTTGTTGAACAACACGTTAACAAAGTGAAGCACAACGCGCGACTGACCCGTCTGGGCCGTGATCGCAAAATGAACATGCTTGGGGGCGGCCACCTCAACCGCATCGCGTGACAGCCAGCGGGCCGCCTGCCTGACGAGCATGCGGATGTGACGGTTCATCTCGAACATGTACTGGCCGCTGATGTCGCACGCGCAGTAGACAACCTTGCCCTTGCCAAAGCGTCCCGCAACAATCGCAGGCAACTGGCTGTCGCCGATGATCTCAAGACCGCCGTTGACGCAGCCGAAATCGGTCTCCTCACGAACCTGCGCCCATGTCGCCAGGATCTCACGATCAGCGTTAGCTTCGATTTCGAACCATGGTCGCCGGCTGATCATGCGGTCCTGAAGGCCTTCAGATATCTCGTGCGACTTGAGCAGGAACGGATACCTGTCGTGCAGAGGCGAGCCGCGGTGCTTCAGGCGCTCGCTGCTGGGGCCGTTGAAACGCACGCCCAGCACGTCGGCAAGCAGGAAGTCGCGTTGCAGATTGTCATTCTCATCGAAGAGCGATGTCTCGCCGGTGGCCAGAAGGCAGCCGCCGCCCGATACGTATTCCCGCACCGCCTGCGCCTGTTCCATGCTCATGCAGGCGGAGTTCGCAAGGACGATCATCTTGTGCCGCCCGAGCCGGGAGAGATCCTCAAGGTTATCGTCCAGAACGAAACCGTATGTCTTCTGGCTCTCGGCAAAAAGCTGCGCCATGCCCACCGGCGAAACCAGGTACTGGCTGGGGTTCTCGCCGGCGTACAGGTCGCGAGTCCGTTCGCTGAAGTGGATGCCGGCGAACTCGACAGGCGCCGCGTCAACGTAGTACGGCATCTTCGGCGAAATCTCGGCGCCGAACTCCGCATAGACGGAAGAACGTTCAGGATGCGCCCTGCCGTTCTCGTCCATAGAGCTGTGAATGCCGATAATGGCCGCCTCGCTCAGTGTTATGTAGCCAAGCGCCCGCACCTCGCACAGAGGCGGCCGGCTGTAGGCGAAATTCGCGACTGCCAGGTCGAAGGTCTTGCAGTACATCTCGGGCGGTTTGCCGCCCAACGCCGCTCGATTAAGCTTCAGTTGCAGCACCGGCTGGAGCTCTTCGCGCCCTGCCAGGTGCATTTCGACGTAGAAGCTGTCGGCAAGATCGGCCGCATCAGGCGTGCAGCTGTCGCCCCAGCCCCCCCATATGTAAATGGGGCTGTTGTAGCTGATGTACAGGTGCGGGTGCTTCCGGCGAACCACGCCGGTCAACCACCTTATGTATCCGCGATAGACTTCGGACTTGAAATAGTCGATGTAATCGAGGCAGTCCCGGCTTGACCAGTCAAGCTTCAGCGGAACATCCCTGCCGGTCGCCTGCTTGTAAGCATCGCAGCAGATCCTGCACGCGACACTGCCGTCGGCGTTCCTCGGCCAGACGTGATGATGCTGGAACCACGGCCCGTCGAAGATGAATCCGTCGATGTCGTACCTTTGGGCCAATTCGCAAACATAACCTGCAACCCACTGGCGGTGACGCTGGTAATTCGGGCAGATGTGACGGTGATACGTGCCAATCTTGCCAAGATCGAACCCGGTGGTCTGGATGGTCGCCCAGTCCCGCCGCAACCAGTCAGCCATATCTTCATGTATGGCGTTGGTCGCCCAGCACAACAACAGCTTCACGCCGTACTGGCGACAAGCTCGGGAAACATCCGCAAGCAGATCGCCGTCATATAGCGATTGAGCGGGATGCGGCAGGACGCCATCCCACTCGATGAACACGTGGTTCTCGGGAACCGCCCATTCAAGCACGGTGGCGCCCATGTCCCGCGCCTGCCGGACAATCTGGTCCGGATCGATATTAAGATACGGGTCGCGCTGATGATCGCGCCACTTGGGATAGTATCCCACCCGGATGAGATGGGTGCCCGGCTTGATGGCCACATCAGGTGTTGCGACAATCTGATCAACCAAGGTCACTTAGGATTACTCCGCACTATGCGTGGTTCTATTCGCCAATACTGGTAGTATACCACCATGCCACCGGATGTAAAGTGGTTTTATGCCTCTGGTCTTCATTCTTTTGGGTCAAATGCTGCAAGTTACGTTATTACAGACTCTTACAACCAACATAGATAAAGGTTTGTGGTGTCATACCAGCAGATTAGGCGGGAGGTTGGAAGATATCCAACCTCAATTGACTCAGGGGTTGGGGGATGGATTACGAGTACGAAAGTGAAATGCGTGCCCGTTGTGTTGTGTGCGTCATTCATCCGCCAGGCCGCGTCGCCTGGCGGATGTCAATCGGCGACTAATCCAGAACTGTCTGGGCAATGCCAAGGCGCTTGAAGATCTCGAAGTTGGGAAGACCGCCAGGGTCGCTGTACCTGGTGTCCAGCGCTCGCAGCATGTCCTCCATGGCTGCTTGGAGGGCCTTGCCGCTGGGGGCTTTAATATGCAGATCCCCGCCGGCCAAAGAGATTCGAGAACGTGCAAGCTTGGAGTCGATTCCTATGTGCACGCAGGCCCCCGAGGGCTTCTGCGCCGCGGCGGTGATGGGAATGAGCGTCGGGCTCGGGTGCTTCTTGACGTGGCCGAACCAGTATCGGAAGTACTCCTGAAGACGGTGGGCCATCAATTTCTCCGTCTCGCCTGCCGATGGAGAAAGCACGATGCTGCAATTGGGCTTGTTGTCCAAAACGAACGGATAATCAAGAAGATCGGCGTCATTGATATTGAATAACTCGGATATGTAAGCAACTTCGAGTTGTCCCGAACCTTCCACCGCGAACTCGGCAGCGCCGTCCTTGAGGGTGAACGCTGTGTCTTTGCCGTTCCACGCCACTGCCTTGGGGGCCATGTTCCTGGGCGTGCGGGCTCGCAGGACGGTCTTGCCCTGGGCATCAAGCACTGCCTTAAGCGTCGCGCCGGCGATGCGGGTTTCCTGGCTGACCCTGGCTGCCGCGAGGTTTTCGTGCGACAGGGCCTCGAGCTGCGCCCGCAGCAGAATCGGCGTGCGAACGGGAAT
>JAAYCO010000179.1 GCA_012729725.1 Planctomycetota bacterium | reverse complement strand
GGGTTCGCGCTGGTCTTCACGATTCCATTTCTTACGCTCGCCATCGGAATCGGACTGCTCAAATGGGGCTGGGCGCTTGCTGTGGCCGCGGTTCCCGTTGTTCTTGTCACATTTGAATGCTTCAGACAGCCGCCGCGGATAAACATCCGCCGCGCGCATGCGATCACGGTGCTGGTATACATGGCTGTACTCCAGGCGACGGTTCTGCTGGGCCTGAGCAGGTGGAGAGAGTTGAGCAGACGTTGCATGGATCAAGTGAGCATAAGATCTATAGGAAGATACCTTATGCTTTATCATGATGAGTATCATGCATATCCTGACGATCTCAGGCAACTGGTGGATATTGGATATTCGGGGCAGCACCTGCTATCGGCCAATTCCGACTCCGAAGCGCCTTCTTACGAACAGCATCCCTACGCCGGCCCGTGCGATTATACATATGCAAAGCTCCCGCCTCATTCCCCGCGTGATCTGGCAAGGGTGTGGTTGTCGCCGGACTTCCACTACAAAGAAGTGGGGTATGTGCTGCTAAGCGAGGGGACGGTTGCGTCTATGCCCCCAGCCGACATGGACGCCCTGATTCACAAGACCCGCGCGTGGCTCGACAGTCAGGCCCAACTGCAAGCGCAGTCTCAGCCGGCGCTGAACTAGCCCCGCCCCTGTCCTCAGCGGGCGATTGCTCCCGCTTCGCCTTGCAGCGAAGGGGCCTTTCCAAAGCAGCCCTTGAAAGCCTTGCTGAGGTGGTAGGGGCTCGAATAGCCAAGCTCCTCGGCAGTCTGCGTGACTGATCTTCCCTGCCCAAGACGGTGCGCCGCCATCGTCAACCGAAGCAGGTCGTAGTGCCGCTTGGGGCTGTTGCCGGTGATCTGCTGGAACACCTGGCGGAAGCGGCGCGAGCTTAAACCCGCCTGCTGAGCGAAATGCTCAACCGAGACCGGATTCTCCAGATTAGCGCGCATGCGGCTGATTGCCTGGTCCACGACAAGCTGGTGCGGGTGCGGCGGGGAATGAAGCTCGCGCCAATGCATGATCCAGCCCTGAAGCATCGTGCTGAACATCGAGGACGCCATCGCCGCCGACAAAGGCCCGGGGTTGCTCAGCAGATTGAAGCACGTTTGGAAACCCTGCAATTCATCCTTCGTTGGCTTTACGTTGAAGGGTTCGTTCAGGGCCAGGCCCAGCAGGTCGTCGGCGACGAACTCGAACCACCAGAAGCGCCACACGCCCCGGCTGCGACGGTACTGCATCAGGCGGTGGTTCTGCACGATAATCAAATCGCCGCCGGCGACAGTGACCGTCGGCAGGCCCTCAATCATCATCTCGCCCTCGCCGCTTGTGGTGCGCGCCGCCACCAGAAAGGGCGGGTGCTTTGATGGCCTGATCACGTTGTAGCTTTTGTCAGCGGCCACGGCCCATATGCACCGCAGCGAGGCCGACACGCCCACCGCCGCCGCTGAAGTCCATGAACATCGTTCGCGAGTCATAGTAATTTCCGAAAGATGTATGCAATCCGCCGATTATGCCATGTACGGCCGCTGAAACCTTCCGTTTAATATATCATAAGGAGCAGCAAATGAATGCCCAAAAACCGCAGCCAGTAGCAGATGGCGTACACGAAATGGTCCCCGACGAGCTGATGTCGCAGTCGATCCGCAAGCTGCGCGCGACGTATGCACAAACGCCGGGGGCGCCGTTGGTTCATCGCGAGTTCGGCTTCCAGAGCCTCGATGCGTGGTATGAGGCAGGCCTGGACCGCAAGACCAATCTCGGCAAGCTGTTCGGACATGACGACCAGCCCATCCACTGCATTGTCGGCCTTGGCGGCTGCCAGGCGGCCTTTGCGCCAGCGTTTGAAGAAAAGGTGCTCGAGGATCGTGGTCCCCATGAGGTTGTGCTGGATAGCGCGGGGAGGCATGTGCTGTGCTTCAAGGGCCGGCGAAGCGGATTCATGCCCGAGTACATCGAGCATCCCGTGAAGGACGCCCGCACCTGGCGGCAGGACGTGAAGTGGCGTCTGGATCCGGCCAGCCCGCAGAGATGGCAGGATATCGATGCAACAATGGACGCATCCCGCCAGGCGGCGGCGAAGGGCATGTGGATGTCGCAGTATGCCATCGGCGGCTACATGTATCTTCGAAGCCTCATCGGTCCCACCGAGGTGATGTGCGCGTTCTACGACATGCCCGAGCTGATTCACGACTGCATGAAAACCTGGCTTGAACTGGCGGATGCGGTTACCGCCCGCCACCAGCAGAGCGTTACGTTTGACGAGTTGCTCTTCGACGAGGACATCTGCTACAACCACGGCCCCCTGATTTCGCCGGATATGATCAAGGAATTCCTGTTGCCGTACTATCAGCAGCTCATCGCCAACGTCCGAAGCAGGCAGTTGGACCCTTCCCGCAAGCTGCACGTGCAGATTGCCACCGACGGCTTCGCCGAGCCTGTAATCCCGCTGTACGAGGGCATCGGCATGACCGCCATGAGTCCGTTCGAGGTCGCCAGCGGCTGCGACGTCGTTGAGATCGGCAGGAAGTATCCGCGGCTGATAATGAGCGGCGGCATCGACAAGCGAGTCCTCGCCAAAGGCAAGGATGCGATAGACCGTCACCTTGAGCACATCCTTCCGCAGATGCGTCAACGCGGCGGATACATTCCCACTTGCGATCACAACGTGCCCGCCGAGGTTACGCTGGAAAACTACCTGCACTACTGCAAACGCTGCATCGAACTTGGCGGATAGTCGCGCCTCGGCGTCTGGTCGCCAACAACGCGGTTTTCCTATTCAGCCCGGCGGCCCGCGGCGTTATCATGCCCGCATGAAGTGCGAAAAGATCAGGGTTGCTGCCTTTGGCGATAACGGCCACCAGATTATCAGTGAACTTGCGGACCATCCGCTTGCGACGCTTGTCGCGGTGTCGGCGGTCCGCGAAGACCGCCTCGCGGGCCTTGCCAACGCTGCAAATATCCGGCGGTGCGAGAGCTTCGATGACCTGCTTGCCGACCCGGACGTGGATTTAATCAGCCTTTGCTCGCCGCGCAGGCGAGACCAGGCCCATCAGGCAATCGCAGCCCTGCGAGCGGGCAAATGCGTCTACGCCGAGAAGCCCTGCGCCATGAGCGAGAGCGACCTCGATGCGATAATCGAAACGTCACGCCGGACGGGCAGGTTGTTTCACGAAATGGCCGGCACTGCCTTCGACCAGCCGTACCTGTCGATGCGCCAGGTGGTCGCGTCGGGGCAAATCGGCGAGGTGGTGCAGGTGCTCGTGCAGAAGTCGTATCCGCTTCACGACCGCCGGCCGGGCGATGAGGATATCGACGGCGGGCTGCTTATGCAGGTCGGCGTGCATGCCGCGCGTATGATTGAACACGTCGCGGGTGTTCGCGTCGCCCAGGCTCGCGCGATTGAAACGACGCTCGGCAACAGCGGCAGGGGCCGGCTGAGAATCGCCGCGGGCATGCAGATGACGCTGGAAAATGGTGGAATCGCCTCGCTGATCTGCAACTACCTTAACCCGCCGACGTTCGGCAAGTGGGGCAACGAGATGCTTCGCATATTCGGCACGGGCGGTTTCGTCGAGTCCACCGACGGCGGCGTGCGAACCAGACTTGTAACCTCGCAAAAGGATTTCGGGCCGCTGAACACCGATGCCCCGGCCATTCAGTATCACGACATGTTCTTTGATGAAATGCTCGGGCGATCGCCCATGCCGATGAACCTGGACGCCGAATTGCACCCCACGCGAGTGGTAATCAGGGCCAAGGCGTCCGCATGCGAGCCGTGATCGACACGCATCGGCGCAAGCTGCTGCCGGCGGGGCGGACTACGTCGTGATCATCAGGCACACCAGCCGGCCCTCGGGCGGGCTGACCACAACGTGCGTTTCGTTGGTATCCAGCGAAACCGTGTGGCCTGCCGCCGCAACCACGGTCTTTCCGGCGGAGGCGATGCTGGCCGAGCCTGTGATCACGTAGTAGACGACCGGAGTTTTGTCCACGGTGAGCTTCTGACCGGCTTCCATGCACAGCAGCTCCACGTGAGCAACGCCCGGCTTGTGCAGTTGAACAACCTGCGGCCTGGCCGAACTGAAGCGGACCCTGGCGATCGCATTGACGGTCTCCAAGACTCTACCTCCCACGGCTTGGGCGGTCGGGCCGGCGTTACGAGCGGCTGGCCGCCTATTGTATTTTTATGCCGCGCTGAATCGGAACTTCTTCGACTTGCCGGTCCCATGACTCGTCAACGCGGGCTTCCGAGTCGGTCGGGCCGGAGATGCCGTTGGGGCTGATGCGGAAGTACATCTTTTTGGGCGAGCGTTTGTTTATCGGGAACGGCTGGGACTGTTCGCGATCTGTCGCCACTATGTAGGCAAGGTTGTCGTCGCTGTCCTGCTTGATCTCGACGCGGTTTTTACCGCCGTCGGCAGGCACAAGCGCATGGCCCCTGTCCCACCTGCCGTCTTGAAGCACTCTCACATTCACTGGTTCCGAGGTCACGTTGGTGAACCGCAACGAGTATGTTTCTTCACATCCGGCGAACAGGAAACTGGAGGCGATAATCGCCGGCACAAGTATGCTTGCTGCTTTCATGTTTTCTCCTTCTTGAAGACTGCCTCTATTATCTATCGGCCCGCCCCCACAATCAACAATAGCCAACTTATCGTCGCATCGCACCGTGCATATTTCATGGAACATCACAAGGGATGTTTGCATAATTACGCCAACGTGAGTCAACAAGAACTGGACATACCGCTGCCGCATCATGGATTGCGAATCCGGATGATAAGAGCGGCTGTCGTCTTGGCCGTGGCCTTGCTGCCGGCTGCGATAGGCATGTTTCATGTGTCGGTGCATCCTTTATTGCCGTATCCGCAACCAACAGACTCCGTTGGGCCTGCAACTCAGCGATTCGAACAATCGCCGCATGTCCGACAGGAAACGCAGGCTTAGGGTCATCTACGCATTACCTAACGTCCTCTGGACCGCAAGAAGCTGACAGTGACGGCCAGATCATCCTGCCGCGAGCAGCGGATATGCCATTGCAGGTGGAGGTTCTGGCGGCGGGCTACCAGTTTGACCGCTTCGAGATCAACCCAGCCTCCGCGAGTGTCCATGATCTGTGTCTTACCGCCGCCACTCCCGCCACGGGCACTATCATCGACCGCGACACCGGCGAGCCGTTGGCCGGCGCGGAGATCAGATTGGTAACGCGCACCGGAACCATTCGGATCGGGCACCGTCCATACAGCGAGAGTAATCAGCCTCTGCTTGCCACCACCGACGCCCAGGGGCGTTTCATCCTCGACACGTTGCGAGACGAGGCGTTCTACACACTCTTCGCCTCGACGCGCCGGACCACGGACCCGAGCTGGTATTCGGCATTAAGGCAGGGCAGAGGGACCAGACATGGCAAATGGGGCCGCCGCGCGTACTGAAGGGAATTGTCGTCGCGGGCCT
>JAAYCO010000178.1 GCA_012729725.1 Planctomycetota bacterium | reverse complement strand
GAGCCCTTGTAGTCCGGCGGGGGTTTGAGGGGAATGGTCCTGCCGAGGTATCTGAGGTATTCCAAGGCCGTTTTGGCCTCTCGCGACAACCCGCGGCGATCTCCGATAGCCATATTACACCTCCCACTGCCTGATCTGATTTGCGGGTTGTATTATACCATACTCATCCGGACCTGTCTATACTTACTTCACAAGAAATAAGCCCAACCTTCGCATCACATCCAGTATTCAAACCAGCGCGACGCACGAAGCCCCGCATGGAAATGCGGGGATCTGACTATTATCGCGCAGCGAATCCTCGCCGTTTGCTGTTTGGTTCGCATCGTGATTATCGCACGAAAAACAAAAACAACGGCGAGGTGTCGCTACGCGACTGAAGTCAGGTCCCCGCATTGCCATGCGGGGCTTCTGCGTCGCGCTGGTTTCCTAAGAGATGGATATTCGTGAAATCACGCCGGAGACATAATTGGTAACTGTCCCCAATTAGGAATTTATCCGCAGGTACATGGCCTTCAGTGGTTCCAGAGGGACAGGCACGGTTATTTTCCAACCGACGGGGCAGGCCGAGGCACTTGCCTTGCCTTCAAGCCACCGGCCAGTACGATCAAGAAGTTCAATGCGTCCCGCCGGCAGGGAACCGCCAAGCTTCAGATGAGTCTCGTCACGCACGTCCAATGTAGGATTGATCACACCGATGAATTCGCCCGAGTCCAACAGGGTTCGATAAACGCGCAACGGGAATTCACGCGAGGCAATCAGCCTGGCGCTGGGGCACAATTCGAAAAGCAACTCCTGCCACAGCATCTGGCGGAAACAGTTGAAGTAACCCATGTAGAACTGCGCCTGCCCCAACGGGTACGCGGTCGAAACAACAACGCCGCCCAGCGAATTCCTGTAAACGATCATGCCGGGGGCGACATCGTCGTGATCCGCGGTTTTGAGCATCGTTCTTACACTGGCGTCGCCGGCAGGTTGCATGACGATGATGTTATGGCTGCAACGCGACGCGCTCATCCTTGGCCGCTCTAGGCCGTAAGTCCCGGCTGAGCCGTTTGTGATCTCTTCGTACGCATAGGCAAGATCATTCAGAATGCCGCCTTTGAGCGACTGCACGCCGATCATGCCGCCAAGGCCGCGTTCGAGCAGTATCTCAACGCTGGGTGCGTCGCATACAAGCACGCCGCTCAGCAGGCTGTTAATCGTCTGGTCGTCGAACGCCCGAAGAGTCTGGTCGCACACGAACACCGGTCTGTCGCTCACCGGCTGGCGAACGAATCCGTAGCCGATGCCCAGAATCGCCAGAGCGCTCGACCAGCCCTGCGAATTATTGCGCAACGCGCCCATCTCTTTCGCCGCCGACGGAGATGCATGGCGGTATCGAGCCACATCAGGGCTATACAGCACTGCCGCACCCTGGGCGCGGTCATCGTCAATGCCCAGTTTCACCACGGCGTCGAGCACATCCTTGGGCTCCGACAGCGCGCGCTCGAAGCCCCTGTCCAGGCCGGTTCCGTTGCCCATCATGTCGAAGTGGTTGATCGTTATGCCGTGCGAACCGTAGCAGACGCTTTCGAGGCACTCCATTGTCGTGTACGTCTTGGACTTGGAATAGACGCCGCAACGCGGGGAGTTTTCGAGTTCAGGATAAATGCCCAGCGGGCGCTTCAGGTTGGCGATCGTCAGGCGTGTGCAGTCCGGCGGCGCCTGAATCGCGCAGTTTTCGGTATATGGCGCAAGGTGCGGCCGGGTAAGAAAGACCGGCTCGAAACCAAGCGCATCCTGAAGCGCGTGCCAATCGCGTCCTTCCATGCTGTGAACGTCGGGCGTGCTGCTCATAAGCGCAAGACGAGTGGAGGCATTCGCCCGCTGCACCGCCTGGCGGAGTTCCAGGGCGGGCTCGATCATCGTCTGACGCCACAGTTCAAGCCACTGCGCCCGCCACGGGTGAGGCCGGCCTGGGGCAAGGATGGCGTCAAGCACTTCCTGACGCGTAACCGACTGCCT
>JAAYCO010000177.1 GCA_012729725.1 Planctomycetota bacterium | reverse complement strand
TCAGATGGAGCGATTGACGCGGGTGCAGAAGCTCAAGATTGTCTCCGACCCGCGGACCAACGAGTTGGACATCACCCTGAACATGAATATCTACTTCACAGAGAGTTGAATATGCCGGCAAACAACATGCAAATCGGGGTCTGGAGTCGGTTTGTCCTCGAGCTCAAGCACGAGCGCAAGAAGGCAGCGGTGCTGAGCGTGCTCACGGTTGTTGCGATTATCTGCGTGGTCAGGCTGTTGAGTCAGAACAAGCCCGCAGCCGCCCAGGCATCGACAATAGCAGCCCCGGCCAAGACCGTTGCAGCCGCCCATACCCTGACTCCCATTGCAAGCGCGGAAAAAAACAGTCCTGCTCTGCGCGAGTATCTTTCGCAGGCGGGACGCAAGATAACGCGAGACATATTCGCAGCCAATCTTGAGCTGTTCCCCCCAGACCCCCAGATGGCAGTGGGCGAAGCGCCCGTTGAGAAGCCTCAGCCGGCGGTCAATGTTGAACAGGTCATCAGGGCTCAGGCCCAAAGCCTCACGCTGCAAAGCACCATGGCGTCGAGCACGCCGACAGCCATTATCAACGGAAAGGTGCTTGGCGTCGGAGATTGGATAAGCGGCTTCCAGATCGTGGAAATCACCGCCCGCTCCTGCAAGGTTATGCAGAATAACGTTGTTGTGGTTCTGGAAATGAAGGACTAGGCATACCCCGCCGTTAAGGCAATCCTAAACCTCCCAGACCGCACAGCCGGAAAAAACATCAGATTCTTACTTAACCCCGCCTACCGGTGGAACGATAGCTCTTACATCAGCGTCCAGTTGTTGCGCTGAACCTAGTAAGGAGAGCTGCAATGTTTCACCGCCTGCGTAAGGGCTCGCGCAGCCCGAGTTTGTTTATGGCGATCATCCTGTCGTTGTCATGCGCGTTCCTCATCGCGCAGGATGCCGCCCCTCAGGACTACCCACAGACTCCTCAAACGCCGGTAGCGCCAGGCGCTGCCGAGCAACCCGCATCGGAGGCGCAAACCATGCCCGCCGATGCCGCGGAGGCTGAACAGGTCCCCGCGCCGGCTTCTCAACCGGCGGAGGATGAGGCCCGGGTGAATGTTCAACCGTCCGGCGCTTTTGATGTGAAGTTCCAGGATACCGATATCCGTCTTGCGCTGCGCCTGCTCAGCACGCAGACCAGAAGGAACATCGTCACAACAAACGAGGTTGCCGGAACAGTCACCGCAACGCTCTATGGCGTCACCTTCAAAGAGGCGCTCGAGTCGGTTCTTCGCGGTGGAGGCTTTGTTTACCAGGAAAAGGGCAACTTCATCTACGTCATGACGCCCACCCAACTGGCTGAACAGATACAATCGCTGCGGCAGTTGGAAGTGCGAACCTTCAGGCTCTCGCACGTCACCGCTGCAGACGCCAAGATGCTTGTTGCGCCCGCGCTGTCGAAGGACGGCAGCATCGCCATGACCCCGGCTGCGGCAACCGGCATTCCCACAAGCAAGATCGATGCGGGCGGAAACTCGCACGCCAACGATGACCTTCTTGTGGTCAAGGACTACGCCGAGAATCTCAATTCCGTCGCCGAGATAGTCCGGCAGATCGACCGCCAGCCGGAGCAGGTGTTGATCGAGGCGACGATTCTGCGAGCGACGTTGACCGAAAAGAACCAACTTGGCATCGACTTCAACACCCTGGCGGGAGTGAATTTCTCGGGCCTGAACGCCACTACCGCGGGGCTGACAAACCTGACGACAGCAACTGTCAACGCCAGCAATTTCAGCAGTTCCGCCGGCACGGTGCGCACAGACTTCAATTCCAGCATCGACTCGGGCGGCCTGAGCATGGGCCTTGTCACCAACGACATCGCCGTCTTCATCAGGGCTCTGGAGGGCGTGACCGACGTCACCGTGCTGGCGAATCCCAAGCTGCTGGTCATCAACAAGCAGCGTGGCGAAGTTATGATCGGCAACCGTGACGGGTATCTCACCACAACGGTAACTGAAACAGTCGCAACCCAGACAGTGCAGTTCCTTGAAACCGGCACCAGGCTGGTTGTCAGGCCGTTCGTCGGGCGAGACGGGGTTATCAGGCTTGAGATTCACCCCGAAGACTCGGCAGGCGCCGTAACCCAGATAGGCGATTTCATTCTTCCGCGAGAAACCACCACCGAGGTTACGTCAAACGTGCTGGTGCGAGACGGGCACACCATCGTCATCGGCGGCCTGTTCCGCGAGAACACCAATTCGCAGCGAAACCAGGTTCCGGTTCTGGGAAACGTGCCTTATCTGGGAACGCTGTTCCGCAGCACGACGGATACGACCGTCCGTGAAGAAGTAATCATCCTGATTACTCCGCGCGTGGTCCGTCAGGCGGTGGAAGAGGCGATAGGCGAACAACTCAAGGACGATGTCGAGCGTTTCCGCGTCGGCCAGCGAAAGGGCGTCAGATGGTGGGGCAGAGAGCGGCTGGCTCAGATTCACCTGCGTCAGGCGCGCTCCGACCTCGCTGCCGGAAAACGCGAATTCGCACTGTGGAACCTGGACATGGCCTTGTCGCTGGAACCGAGGTTCATCGAGGCGATTCGCCTCAAGGAACGTCTCACCGAGACCGCTTACTGGGCTGATGAAGGCAGGCAAAGCGCAGCGAAGTACGTTATTGAACGCATGATAATGCAGGAGCTTAACCTGCCAGTCGAGCAGGTAATTCCCCCGGCGCGCCCGCTGGACACAGGCAGGCTCGACCAGAGCATCCGCAACGCCTTCGGCATAGTTCCCCCGCCGGATGTGCCGCTGGAACTGCTGATCCCGCCTTATCAAATTGAAAACCAGGAGCAGTACGCCCCCCCGACGCCGCCTGCCGCCGTCGATGCGCAAGTTAAGCCTGCCACGGTAGTAGTCGATGTCAATGACGAGGCGATTTCGCCCCAAGCGCCCAACGCCGCAGAGGCGCGGACGGAGGAAGATCATGACCAGCAGTAATACCTCCATCCGACTTGTCGGGAGAAAACTTATGAACAAGCTCGCCTGCATGGCGACTGCGATACCTTTGGTTTTGTTGATCGGCTGCGGTCAGCCCGAGATGCAGGATTCCAAGGCTGAGGCGTTTCAGAGATGGAATCAGACGCGCTCGCACATGCTGGCAAGCGTTGGCGTCGAGCAACTCCGGTCGGGCCAGTTGAATGAGGCCGCCAGAAGTGCAACCGATGCTCTTGCGCTGGATTCCGAGAATGCCCAGGCAAGGCTGCTGCTTGGCAACGTGCTGATCGAGCAGGGGCACTATCTGCCTGCCGAAAGCGCATTGCTCAAGGCGGTGGAGCAGTTGCCGGCCGATCCGCAGGCTGCATATCTGCTTGGCGTCGCCCAGGAGAAGGCTGGCAAGCTTGAGGCGGCTCTTGCCTCCTACAAGCTTAGCTACGTGAAGGATAACAGGAACCTCGACGCCGTCATGGCGGCGGCAGAGGTGTTGGTCGCATTGGGACGCAGCGCTGAGGCGGCTGCGTATATCGAGGCTTACCTGCCCCTTGCTCAGACTGACAGCGGTTTGCACGAAGTCTCGGCCAGGCTTGCGATGATGCGAGGCGACTACGTCAAGGCGGTCGAGGACTATCAGCACGCATCCGACATCGACAGCAGAAACGTTCGCTACCGCGAAGAAATGGGCCGGGCCCAGTATCAGGCCGGCATGTACGCACAAGCGCTCGAGACATTCAACCTTCTGATGAGCGACCACTCATACGAGCCGCCGGCGTGGATGCTGACCCTTGCCGGCGATTGCCTGATGATTGGAGGAAGGGCGGGCGACGCCCTGTGCATGTATCAGCAGGTTTGCCAATTGCAGGTCGAATCCGCCGGCGCATGGTGCAATGTGGCCAAGGCGGCCCTTTCGGCGGGGGATGAGCAACGAGCGGCGATCTCGGCCAGGCAGGCGTTGAGCATCGATCCATCCTGCATCGAGGCAACGCTGGTTCTGGCTTATGCAATGATTCGCCAGGATGACGCCCCTGGGGCGGTTGAGATTCTCAGCGCCGCCTGTCGTGCGCACCCTGATTCGGCCGTGCTTCAAATCGTTCTGGGCAGGGCGCTTGCTAACTGCGGCAGGATGAATGACGCCGCCCAGTGCTATCAAATCGCGCTGAATATCGAACCCCAGAACAATCTTGCACGAGAGTTGCTGGCGCTATCCAGCCACCAGAGCAGGCGCTAGCGGGAGCATCGCGTGACGACGGTAAGAAGATTGGGAATAGCCAGCGTGCTGCTTGTGGCCTTCGGCGCAAGCATCGCGTATTACGCAACGACCCTTGCACTGCGCAACGGGCACGGCGAATCGGCGCAGAACGTGCCCTGGGTGGCGCTTGTGTTCATAGCCGCCCTGGCTGCCGGCGGCGTCATGGCGTTCTGGAAGACCGTGCAGAGAGACATCAACACCATCTCCTCGCAGATGGACACAATGGCAAAAACCGGCAAAATCGGGCTTGTTATGCTCGAATCCACCGGTGAACTCAACCAGATCGTCAAGCCGCTTAACGAATTCCTGACGATGATCCGAAGGCAGACCGAGGATCTGCGCGTCGAAAACCGCGAACTGCAAATCCAATTCAGGGTCGCAGCCGCCGAAAAGCACAACACCGAGGCCATTATCTTTTCGATTTCGGATGCTGTGATCGTCACCAACCGCTTCGACGAGTTGATTCTGGCCAACGAGGCCGCCGAGAAGCTGCTGGGCTTCAAGCTGACGCCGTCGTTAAGGAAGAACATCGACCAGATTATCTCCAACGGCACGCTGGTGCGGCTGATCCGCGAGACGCGATCCAACGGCAGAAACATCACCAGAAAGGTTGTTGAGCACTGCATCGACCAGAAGGGTTCGCCGCGGACGTTCAACATCACGCTCAGTTGCGTCGCGGCGCCCGCGGACGAGGTTTCAGGCGTGGTTGCCGTGCTGCACGATGTCACCCGCGAAAAGGAAATCGCGCGCATCAAGACCGACTTCGTTTCCAACGTCTCGCATGAACTCAAGACGCCGCTTTCGAGCATCAAGGCCTACATCGAGATGCTGCTCGATGGAGAAGCCCAGGACGAAAAGACAACCAAGGAGTTCTACGAGATTATCTCGTTCGAGACGGATCGTCTGCACCGGCTCATTGAGAACATTCTGAATATCTCGCGAATTGAATCTGGCGTGGTCAAGGTTGTTCGAGAACCCATCAGCCTGACATCGGTGGTTAAGCAGGTTCTGGACGTTGCCGTGATTCAGGCCAAGAGCAAGAACATCCGGCTGACCGACAGCCTCGCGCCTGTCTATTACCAGATCGAAGCCGACCGCGACATGATCTACCAGGCGGTGCTGAACCTGCTTTCGAACGCCATCAAGTACACGCCCGAGGACGGCAGCGTGAACGTGACGGTGAACGTCGACGAGCGTCGCAAGGTTGCGGTTTGCGAGGTCAGCGACACGGGCGCGGGAATACCCGTGGATGATCTTCCCAAGATTTTCGACAAGTTCTACAGGGTACGCGCCAACGAAAAGATGGCCAAGGGAACAGGCCTGGGCCTGGCCCTGGTGAAGCACATTGTGGAAACAGTGCACGACGGAAAACTCACCGTCACAAGTGAGGAAGGAAAGGGCAGCACGTTCGCGTTCGAGCTGCCGATCATTGTGTAAAACGCGTCGGGCGGAGGCGATATCAGGTGAATCATGAGTAAACGAATCCTGGTTGCTGATGACGAGGCCCACATCCTGCATGTGGTCAGCATGAAGTTGAAGAACGCCGGCTATGAGGTGCTGACGGCGGTGGACGGAGAAGAGGCGCTTGAGCTGTGTCTTTCAGAGCAGCCCGACCTTCTCATTACGGATTACCAGATGCCGTATCTGACCGGCATGGAGTTGTGTCTGAAGCTCAGAAGCGATGAAAAGACGAAGGCCATTCCGGCGATCATGCTTACCGCCCGCGGGTTTGACATCGAGCCGCAGGAGATGATCGACGCGGGACTGGCTGCGGTTCTTGCAAAGCCTTTTTCGCCGCGAGAGGTGCTTGAAAAGGTTTCTGGCCTGTTGAACGAGAATCAGGCCGCCCATAACGAATCGGAGTAGTTGTAGATGTTGTCAGTAGCCGCAAAAAAAACGCAGGCTCACGACCTTGTGCAGGCGGTTGTCCGCGCTGTTCAAGCCCGGGCCGAACTGTTGCAGGTTGGCCTGTGGGCGTGGGACATGGACGGCGAGCTCGTTGCAAAACCCGCCGACATTAACGGAATCTGCGCCAAAATGCACGCCGCCGGGCTTGACTGCCGCCGGGCGTGCAGGAGCATGTCCGAAAAGGCGCTTGGCGCGAATGAACCCATTTGCGGCGTGTGCCCTTGCGGCGGCGTCTTGCTGGCGCTTCCCATGATGCAGAGGCGCCGGGCCGTCGGAGTCGTCGCCGCGTGCTTCCCCGTGCGGCAGGCGTACGAGAACGGCGTGCTGCGCGAGTTGTGGCGGAGCCTGAACCTTCCTGCTGAAGAACTTAATGCCCCTGGCGCCGCCATTCGTCGCACATCGGCGGATGCCCAGGATCTGCTTAACGTCATTGGCTGGATTCTTGAGCGAGAGCTTTCGCTGCTTACCTCAAAGGGCGAAACCGAAATGCTCTCGTCGAACCTTGCAAACACCTATGAAGAGCTAAGCCTGCTCTACCAGATCAGCGGCTCGATGAAGGTTACCCAGCAGCCGGAAGATTTCTTCCGCGGCATGTGCGGCGAGCTTCTTGACGTCATGCGTGTTGGCGCGGTTGCAGCCATTATCAACCCGCCCGAGAAAACCCACGCCGATCAAAGCGTAGTGCTTGCAGGCGAGCCGGACATATCGCTTCAGCAAGTCAGAATGCTTGCCTCGGCGCATATTGCCGGCGAATTCAGGGACAATCGCCCCACGCTTAACAACGATTTCGCCCCCGGCAGGGAAAGCCAGCTTGGCTCGATTCACAACTTCATCGCGGCGCCGTTGATCCGCGACAAATCGCTCATGGGCATGGTCATAGCGATGAACCGCCAGGGCGATTTTGACAGCGCCGACCTCAAGCTGCTCAATTCGCTGGCCAATCAGGCGTCGGTATTCCTCAGCAACAGCCGGCTGTACGCCGAGTTGCAGGATCTGCTCATGGGCATGCTGCACGCGTTGACGTCCAGCATTGACGCGAAGGATCCGTACACCTGCGGCCACAGCCAAAGGGTCGCGGCGCTGTCCCGCGTTATAGCCCAGCAGCTCAAGCTTCCCGCTCAGAAGGTGCACGAGGTGTACCTTGCCGGCCTGCTGCATGACATCGGCAAGATCGGCGTGCCCGAAAGCGTTCTGTGCAAGCCCGGCCGGCTGACCAGCGAGGAATACGAGAAGATCAAGCTGCATCCGACCATTGGCGCGAGAATTCTTGGAGGCATCCGGCAGTTGGACGACATTATCCAGGGAATACTGACTCACCACGAGCGCCCGGACGGAAAGGGTTATCCTCAGGGTCTCAAGGGCGACCAGGTGCCGCTTGAGGGAAGAATCATCTGCCTTGCGGATGTCTTCGACGCGATGACCTCCGACAGAACATATCGAAAGGCGTTGACACTGGACGTTGTCAGCAAGGAATTGAACCTGCACAAAGGCGCGCAGTTCGATCCGCAACTTGTGGATCTTCTGCTGAACATGGATATGCAGAAGATCCTTGAAGAGATCCGCCGGCCGCCAATGACGGTGTTTCCCGCCGGCGCATCCGAGGCGCTCTGATGAACATAACCACCGAAAGCTATGGGCATGCGGTCATCCTGATTCTCAAGGGCGATCTTCTGGAAGACGCCATCGAGCCGCTGAGGCAGGCGGTTGATCACCAGCTTGCCAATAAGGAAGTAATCGACATCGTGCTGAACCTTGAGAATGTGCCGTTCATCGACAGCAAGGCCATGGAATACCTGCTTGACCTTCAGGATAAGCTCGCGGAGCGGCTGGGCCAGGTGCGGTTCGTCAAGTGCGATGAAAACATAAGGAAGATACTTGAAATAACGAGGCTTGATAGTGTTTTCGAGGTCTTCGACGACGTTACGGAGGCGGTTAAGGCTGTGGAAGTTTAACCAACCCAGCCGGGGCAAAACATGATCGCAAACGATTCCAACAGAAAGCTTCAACTCGGACAACTGCTCATACAGCATGGGGCGGTGACCGACGACCAGCTCAAGTCGGCCCTGGAATACCAGAAGCAAAAGGGCGCGACGATGCTGCTGGGCGAGGTTCTTCAGAAGCTCGACATCTGCTCCGAAGAGCAGATCATGTCGGCCCTCGCCGCCGGATACGGCATACCGTTCGCGCACATCAGCCCGCGCATTGCCGATCCAAAAGTGATAGACGTGCTTCCGCGCGAGTTTCTCGACAAGCACTGCGTTCTGCCTCTGTTCAAGATTCGCAACCGCCTGACGCTTGCGGTCAACGAGCCCGCCAACGTGTTCCTGATCGAGGAAATAGGCAGGTTGACGGACTGCGAAATCCTCATAGTCTGCGCCACCACCAAAGAAATAAAGGCCACCCTCGAAAACCATCTGCCGTCCGCCAATATATTCGTCATTGACGATATATTCGACGACGGAGACGCCGGCGAACTGTCGCTTGTTGAAACCAAGGTGGAGGATATCGGCGATCTGGAGCTGGCCGCCGAAGGCTCGCCGGTCATCAAGCTGGTCAACTACCTGATATTCCACGCCGTTCGCGAAGGCGCCAGCGACATCCACATCGAGCCCGACGAGAACTCGCTGCGAGTGAGGTATCGCGTTGACGGCATGCTGTACGAGAAAATCCGCCCGCCGGTGAAGATGCTGCCTGCGATTTCGAGCAGAATCAAGATTATGGCCGGGCTGGACATCTCCGAACGCAGGCTGCCTCAGGACGGCGGCATACACGTCATGATGGACTCCAGGCCGATCGACCTGCGCGTCAGCACGCTGGCCGGCAGGCATGGCGAAAAGATCGTCATCCGAATCATCGACAACCGCAGCGTTCTGGTGAACCTCGAAAAACTGGGCTTTTCCTACGAAATGCTCAAGGAGTGGCGCGGCGTTCTTGAGGCGCCAAACGGCATCGTCCTGGTGACCGGGCCCACCGGCAGCGGCAAAAGCACAACGCTTTACAGCGTGCTCAAGGAACTTAACAACGACGCCGTGAACATATGCACGGTTGAAGATCCTGTCGAATTCAACCTGGGCGGCATCAACCAGTTCCAGGTGAACGACCGCATCGGCTTTTCCTTCGCATCGGCGCTGCGGTCGCTGTTGCGGCAGGATCCGGACATCATCATGGTGGGCGAAATACGCGATCAGGAAACCGCGCGCATCGCCGTTCAGGCGGCGCTGACGGGCCACCTGGTTTTCAGCACGCTGCACACCAACGATGCAAGCGGCGCCGTAACCCGGCTTGTCAATGTCGGCGTCGAGCCCTACCTGGTGGCTGCATCGCTCAACGCGGTGCTGGCGCAGCGGCTTGTGCGCAAGATCTGCACCGCCTGCAAGGAGCCGTATGAAGTTTCGCCGTCCGTCCGCCGAGCCGTTGAAAGGCTTGCCGGCGACGTGCAGACGTTCTACCACGGCGTCGGCTGCCCCAAGTGCCGGGGCAGCGGCTTCAGCGGACGAATCGGCATCTATGAATTGCTTGTCCCCAACGACGGAATGCGCGACAAGATTTGCGCATCGCCAACGCTAAACGAGCTTCATGCAGCGGCGGTCTCAAGCGGGATGGTCACTCTTCGCCAGGACGGCATGAGCAAGGTCAAGGCAGGCATAACCACCATAGAAGAGGTTCTGCGCGCCACAGCCGCGTGACAAGGGGATAGATATGACCACAACCATGTACAATCCGCCGGCGGAGGCGTCGCCAAGCGCCGCCGTCTACGCGCCAAGACCCAAAAAGGTCAAACAGGACGACGTGATATTCATCACCACTCAACTGGCGGTGATGATCGATACGGGCGTTCCGCTGACCGAGGCGCTGGATTCAATCGCGGACCAGACCGACCACACCGGCGTCAAGGCGATGATCTCGGACATATCCAACCAGGTCAAGGCGGGCGTCGAGTTCTCGGCGGCTTTGGAAGCGTATCCCAAAGCATTCGGCAAGCTGTTCGTCGCTTTGATGAAGGCGTCGGAAGCGTCCGGAACGATGGGCGAAATGCTGATCCGCGGCAGCGATTACATGCAGCAGGAGCGCGAGACGAGAAAACGCGTGCTCGGCGCGATGATCTATCCGGTGTGCATGTTGAGCTTCTGCATGCTGGTTGTCGTCGCGCTGCTGATCTTCGTCCTGCCGAGGTTTGAGAAGATATACGCGGGCAAGGACGCGATACTGCCCGCGCCGACAAGATTTCTGCTGGGTCTGAGCAATTCGCTTGTCACGTACTGGCCGCTGATCCTTGGCGTTCTGGCGGTCGTGATAGGGGGCGGCGTTTACTATTTTCGCACCAGCGGCGGCAGGCTGATCGCCGACAAGTTGCGGCTCACGCTGCCGCTGTTCGGCGGCATGTATCGCAAGGCGTCGCTGGCCCGCTCGCTTCGGACGATGGCCACGATGGTGAGCACCGGCGTGAGCATGCTCGACGGGCTGCTCATAACCGCCCAGTCATCGGGCAATCTGCTGTATGAAAAACTCTGGCTGGATCTGTGCGACAGCGTCAAGGAGGGCTCATCGCTCAGCGACGAGCTGGCCAAGTGCGATCTTGTGCCCAGGACCATCACGCAGATGATCTCGGCGGGGGAGCGAACGGGCAGGCTCGGCGACGTTATGGTCCGCATCGCGGTGTTCTGCGAGGACGACCTCAAGGTGGCGGTCAAAACGATAACCACCATGATCGAGCCCGTCATGATCATCGTCATGGGATTGCTGGTGGGCGGCATAGCGATGGCCCTGCTGCTGCCGGTGTTCAGCGTCTCGAAGATCATGGCCAAGTAGTTGTTGATGTTTTTCATTCCTGCTTACTAGGGGCAGGGGCGAAGTCGGCTTGCACAGCGGCCCGCCCCTGCTTTTTGTTCCCATGCTCGGGCCTGTGGAAGCTTCACACGCCACCGCCGCCTGATATAGAATGAGTCTCATGGCCAAGAGAGACTACTATCAGGTTTTGGGCGTTTCCCGCCAGGCTACTCCGGATCAGATCAAATCCGCCTATCGTAAGCTTGCGCGCAAGTTTCATCCCGACGTGAACAAGTCGCCTGACGCATCCGAGAAGTTCAAGGAGGCGACGGAAGCATATGACGTGCTTTCCGACCAGCAGAAGCGGCAGATGTACGACCAGTTCGGGCACAACGCTCCGAGGCCCGGTCCGGGCGGGGCGGCCGGCGGCAGATACGAATGGTCCGGCGGCGCGCCGGGCGGCATTAACATTGAAGACATCTTCGGCGGCGCCGGCCAGGGCTTTTCGGGAATGAGCCTCGACGAGATTCTTGAGATGCTCGGAGGCGCCGGCAGGGGAAGGCGTGCGGCAAGGCCGCCCAGAAAAGGCCAGGATGTTGAATACGAGGTCTCGCTGGATTTTCTCTCTGCCGTCCGTGGAACGACCGCGCCCCTGCGCATCAGCGACGGGCGAACCAGCGAAACCCTGAACGTTAAGGTTCCCCCCGGCGTGAAGGACGGCTCGCGCATACGCATTCATGGCAAGGGACAGGCTGGGCCTGGCGGAAGGGGCGACCTGTACATGGTCGTGCGCCTGCGGGAGCATCCCTATTTCCGCCGCGAAGAGGACGACATCTACGTGGACGTGCCGATAAGCATAACCGAGGCGGCCCTTGGGGCGGTTGTCGAGGTGCCTACGATCGACGGCATAACCAAGGTGCGCATACCGCCGGGTTCATCCAGCAATCTCAAGCTGCGGCTCAGGGGCAGGGGCGTTGCGCCGCCGGGCAAAGAGGCGGGAGATCAATACGTCGTGCTCAAGGTGCTTGCCCCGCCGAAGATCTCCGCCAAGGGGCAGGAACTGCTGCGCGAATTCGACCGCCAGGAGCCTTTCAACCCGCGAAAGGACGCCCCATGGACGTAAACATCCGCAATCGGCCTCACACGCTGCTCTCAACCGTCCTTATCGTGGCGCTTGTGGTCATGGCCCTTATGCTGTGGGGGCTGCTGTCGATCCTGCTTAAGGATGCTGCCTCGGCGGATGACGACACCAAGGTCGGGCTGACCCGGCTGGCGATTGTCACGCTTGCCCTGCTGTCGTTGACGGTTCTGGTGCTGCTGGCACTGATCGTTCGCATGGTGATTGGCCGAGTTCTGCCTGCATCGCCCCGCAAACCAACGGATCATACCGATGCGTGGAGGCTTGCCGGCAGACGGTTCCAGATAGCCCCCGACGAGGAAGTGGACGACAAACAGGACGAAGACGCCAAAGACGATGACCGGTAGCGGACTGGCCCCGTGTGATTTCTTTGTTTCTTTCTCCTGTTCACCTGTTCTCCTGCTCCAGCACTGTGCAATCCTTATTGCACAGTGCTTAGGGCTTCGGTGGCGCCTCGCCCGGTCCAAGATCAAACAGCTTTCGCACTGCTTCGAGGTAGATTTCCGCGCCGTCGCCCTGGCTCCATTTTCGCAGATTGGCCACGGCGGGGTGCAATATCCTTCCGATCATCCGGTGCATCGCCTTCTGCATAATCTCCGCATCGGCGGCTGCGTCGTCGTGCGTGCTCAACCTGGCGTTCGCCGCTTCAAGCTCCTGACTGGCCAGCCGACGCATCCTGTCGTACAGCGCGTCGATTGTGGGGGCGGCAAGCCGCGTCCTGAACGAAGCGAGGTACTGTTTCATGTGGTCGTCAATGATGGCTTGCACCGTCGAGAAGTCTCGTCTGCCTTCGAGCGTGCGGCGGACGACGGCCTCGAGGTCGTCGATGTTCAGCAGCCGAACGTGAGCAAGATCGCGGGCGCTATCCTCAACATCGCGCGGAACCGCCAGATCTATCACAGGCAATCGCCTGGTGGGGGCGGCGCAAGCCTGCGCCAGCATTTTGGCGGTTATCACCGGCGACGCAGAGGAGGTGCACGAGATGATGGCGTCGCTTTGCATAATCGCGGCCGGCAGATCTGCCCATTCGACAATGCAAGCGCCTTGAATGCACAAGGCATGCGCCTTTTGGGCGGACCTGTTCGCCAGCAGAATCCTGTGAGCTTTGCCCTCAGCAGCCAGTCGCCGAAGAACAAGCGAGTTTATCTTTCCCGCTCCGATTGCCAGGATGGTCTTTCCTTCAAGCGTTCCAAGCTCGTCGCAAAGGCACTGCACCGCCACCGACGCCACGGAAACCTTGCCTGCTGCGATGTTCGTCTCGCTTCGAGCGTGCTTGGCCACGTGCAGCGAAGTCTGGAATAACTCGCCCAGGACTGATCGGCAGCATCCGGCGTTCACGGCGGCAGCGTGCGCCTCCTTCACCTGCGAGACTATCTGTCCTTCACCGGGCACAAGGCTGTCGAGCCCGCTGGCGACCTCGAAAAGGTGGCGAGCGGCAGATGCCCCGGAGTGTGTGAACAACGAATGCGAAAAATCCCGAGGATCGACCGAAAAGTATTCAGCAATCCATGCGTGCAGTTCGTGCTCGCGAGGGCTGCCGTGCAGGGGGCGGGCCGCGTAAATTTCGGTTCGGTTGCAGGTGGAGACCACGACGAACTCGCAGCCAGCCCAGCGTGACGAAAGATTATCAAGCGCCGCCGGCAGCGCATCGCCGGATATCGCCAGGCGCTCTCTGAGCGCGACTGGCGCTGTCTTGTGGCTGATTCCGGTGCAAAGGATTCGCATTTTGGCGAATGTCACTCCGATAGCAGTTGTTTCAGGCGTTCCTTAAGTGCTTCCACGGAAGCGTTTTTGGCAAGGGCACGCATAATTCTTGTTCTCTCGTGTGCATCCGAAACCTTCAGCCGCAACTGATTCCGAATGCCCTCCAGCGTTTGGGCAATTTCGGGCAGGTCAGGCGGCAGGGCAGCGGCCAGTCGATTCTTCAGTTCCACAGCCAGCGAAGGCGCGCAGCCGCAGGTTCCGATGGCTACGGTGACCGGCCCCTGCTCTATCACAGCCGGGAGGTGAAAATCGCAGTCCTCAGGCTGATCGGCGGCATTGACCAGAGCGCCGAGCCGGCGGGCGTCGGCGGCTATGGCGGCATTGAGCCCGCGGTCGTCAGTGCAGGCGAACACCACGAAGGCGCCCTCAAGAAGAGATACGTCATATGAGGCGGCCACGGTTCGAGCGCCTTGCACCTCCTGGCCCTGGGGATCGACAAGCACAACATCCGCCCCGGCCTTGACGGCGGCGGCGGCCTTCCTGCGACCAACCCGCCCAGCGCCGATGACCACAACTCGCCTGCCTTCAAGATTGAGCATGATCGCAAACTGCTTCATGGCCACATTCTACGGTACAGGCGCGGCCGTTCCAAGATCGGACAAGATGCCGATGTCAGCGCGGGGTGTCACTTAATGAGGCTGTAGAAGCCCCTCATACGAAAGGAATGCGGCTGGGCCATCCTCCAGAAAACCGTGAACGTCAAACCTCCACCGTCTCCTCGATCATGGTAGCCGGCACGAAGTCGCCAACCGCGGCAAGGTAGCCTTCAATGGCTTCCTCAAGCTTCTGGCGAGCCTGCCCGCGGGTTTCACCCCAGGCAATGCACCCAGGAAGCGTTTGGCACATGGCCACAAAGCCGCCTCGTTGACTGGGCCTGATGTAAACGCACACCTTCATTTCAAAGCCCTTTTCATTGGACGCAGACCCCGAACAAAAGCCGGCGCCCGGCCTCAAGATATGTAGGCCAACTATACTACCAGCGTGCTGCGTTCTTGTCAATGAAACGTTTTGGCGAGATTAAATGTATTGTCGCACCGAGGGTCTGGAAAACCCAAGAGCCGCAGATGATGCTATCGGGCATTCACGCAGAGGTTGTGTGTGTTGCAGCCACCGACTGGGCATTCAGTTGTATCTAACGTCAAATTCGCGGTAGAGTGGCCAGCCCATAAAGGAAAGATGAATTGAAACACGATCCGCATGCAGCAATGTTCTCGCAGCTTAGGGAGTCTTTGCTTGCTCACCTGCTCAATAGCGTTGTTCCTTTCTGGCTCAAGCATGCCATAGACGCCGAAGGCGGGCTGAATACATGCATACGCGACGACGGCTCGATTGTCAGTAGGGATAAGTGGCTGTGGAGCCAATGGCGAGCGGTCTGGGTCTTCAGCCGCCTGTATCGGCGCATCGGGCAGAGGCCGGAGTGGCTGGATCTGGCGACGAACATATACAAATTTGCCGCACGGCACGGCTGGGACGCGCAGGCCAGAGGGTGGCGGCTGAGGTTGGCCCATGATGGAAGCGAGCTTGCCGGCTGCGATAGCATCTACGTGGACGGGTTCGCCATTTACGGCCTGACAGAATACGCCGCCGCCACCGGAGACAAGGCAGCCCTTGCCCTCGCCCGCCGCACCGCCGAGGGCGTGATCGAGAAGCTGGGCCAGCCGCATGACAAAATAAAGATGTGGCCGTACCCGGCGCCTGCAGGCTGTCGCGTGCACGGGCTGGCGATGATCTTCTCGCTGGTGCTGTGGGAACTCGGCCGGGCCTGCGGCGAGCAGCGCTACTTGGACGCTGCCGAAGCGATGAGCGACGAGATATTCGGCAAATTCTATCGGCCCAGCCGGGGCCTGTTGCTTGAGCGAATTGCCGATGACGGGCGAGAGCTTCCCGCTCCGCTTGGCACTGCCGTTGTTCCGGGTCACGTTATCGAGGACATGTGGTTCCAGATTCACATCGCCCGCGACCGCGGCGACAACGGGCGGATCATGCAGGCGTGCGACATCATCCGCCGCCACATCGAGGCGGGCTGGGACCATTCGTACGGCGGCCTGCTGCTGGCCATCGATGCCGACGGCAGTGACGATATCGGTTGGGATTTTGCCGACACCAAGCTGTGGTGGCCGCAGACCGAGGCAATGTACGCGCTGCTGCTGGCGTACGAGCATTGTCGGCAGGAGTGGTGCGTGCAATGGTTCCAGAAGGTGCATGATTACTGCTTTGCGCACTATCCTGTGACGCCCCACGGTGAATGGCGGCAGAAACTCGACCGTTTCGGCAAACCCTTCGAATCCACGGTCGCTTTGCCGGTGAAAGACCCGTTCCACCTGCCTCGCGCGCTGATCTACTGCATCGACGTGCTGGATCGCCTGGTGTGAAACTATCAGTCTGATCCGGACGAGTCTTACGGTGCATTTGCCGTGCAGGCGACCGGCTTTGCGGGGCTGTCAGTCGCGGAAGCGATTGAACCAGACGTTGTCTTTGACATCCGGCCACCTGCCGGGGCGGGCTAAACGCCAAGCGCTTAGTAAGCCTTTCGCTTGCGGGCGGGCGGAATGCCAAGAAGGTCGCGGTATTTTGCGATGGTCCGCCGGGCGATGGTGATTCCGGATTCGCCAAGGGCTTTGACGATCTGGTCGTCGTTGAGCGGGTGGGCCTTGTCTTCGGCGTCAACAACCTCCTTGAGCTTGGCCTTGATGGCGTCCCATGCCACGTCCTGACCCTCGGATGTTGTCGTGCCGCCCGAGAAGAACATCCTCAGCGGGTATATTCCGCACGGCGTTTGCACGTATTTGCCTGCCACTGCTCTACTTACCGTTGCAACGTGAACGCCGACCCTGGCTGCGACATCTCCCATCGGCAGCGGTTTGAGAGATTCGGGGCCTGCTTCCAGGAAATCGCGCTGCACAGCGAAAACCTCTTCGACGACGCGTTTGACTGTGTGCTGCCGTTGCAGTATCGCGCTTATGAGCCACTCCGCGGAGCGGATGTTCTTCTGCACGAATTGGCGAGCCTGTCGGTCGGCAGCTCGATCGCGGGCCATCTTTCGATACGTTTTAGACACGTACAGGTAAGGCAAAGTGCTGTCTGGAAGCGTCACGACGATCTCGCCTTGATCATCGTATCCCACGATAATATCAGGAGTTATGATTGGTGACGCCTGTTCGCCAACCAGCAGGCCCGGCCTGGGGTTGAGGTGGGATATGACGGCGATGGCCTTCTTGATCTGTTCGAGGGTTTTGCCTGTTCTTCGGGCGATCTGCGGCAGGCGGTTGCCCTCGATGTCGCGCAGGAAGTAGCTTACGAGTTGGATTTCGAGCGAGACATCCGCGCCGCCGTCGGCCTCGGCAGAGAGTTGCAGCAGAAGACATTCCTTGAGGTCTCTGGCGGCGACGCCGATAGGGTCAAGTGTCTGCACCAGCCGCAATGCCGGCCTGAGCAATTCCAGCGGCGTTGGCGGCTGGGTCTGGACGGAGATCTCATCGAGAGTCGCCCGCAAATAGCCGTCCGGGCTGATGTTATTGATTATCAGCTCGCCGGCGGAGCGGGTTTGGGCATTGGTTTCGACAAACGCCCACTGGCCCATCAGGTGCTCTGTCAGCGTCAGGCCCGGGGCGGGGGCGTTGGCCATGGCGTCGAGCTTTCGGTCTCGATCTTCGATAGGGGCGTGGCGGGGGACGTCCAGCCCCTCGATATCCTCATGGGCGTACTCGTTGCTGAAATCATCCAGCCTGCCGAAATCGTCGTCAGAGCCTTCCTCGCGGACAACCATCGGCTGTTCGCCGCGTTCAACGCTTGGCGCCTCGGGGGCGGTGGACGGTTCGTCGCCTCCTTCTCGCATTTCGAGAACGGGGTTTGATTGCAGTTCTTCGTCGATCCGCTCCTGAAGGGCAGCCAGCGGCAGTTGGAGGATTTCCATCGCCTGGATAATCCTGGGCGACAGCCTCATTTCCTGCTGCATTCGAAGATGTTGCGAAACGTCGAGCCTCATAATTTGCATTGTACTTTGGCGCGCCCGTTGCAGCAACGCCCCCGCCTGGTGTTTGGGCACGCTATAGTGTTATTGCAGGGGAAAAAATGGCCGAAAGCGACAAATCCGAGCACCCAGGGTCGATTAACGGCAGGAACGCCCCGGCGGTGCGAGTATATCCGCTGCTGGGGATTTTCGTTTGGTCGGTGGTTTTGCTGATATTCTTCCGGCTGTTTAATCAGCTTCGCCCGGTTCTGCTTGGATTTCTGGCGGCGGCGGCCGTGGCGTCGGTGCTCAGGCCGGTGGTGGGCATATTGCCCACACGCCATTCTTTGTCGGGCGCAATCGTCGGATTATCCTTTCTGCTTGTGGTGGCGGGGATACTGGCGCTGCTTACATGGTTGCTTGTCGCGCCGGTTCGCAACCAGATGCAGCAGTGGCCCGCCCTGGCAGAGAGCCTTGACAACCTGCTACGTAACATCAGCGACAGGTTTGGTCTCAGTCCGCCTGTGACTATCGAAACCATAGGAGAGCAGATAGCTGGCATCTTCACATCCAACGGTTTGGGCGAGATATTCGCCCAGACAACCGACATCGTCACCAGCATCGGCATCGGGCTGGTGTTTGTCTTCCTTGGAACCTTGTACATGCTTGTAGAGAATCCGGGCACTCTGGTTTCTCCCGTGCTTCGGCTGCTGCCCTCGCGGTTTACGCCCAACGCGAAGGCGGCGCTGGCGGACCTTGGTCCGCGGCTGAGGTGGTGGGTTCTCGGCACGCTCGTCAGCATGACGCTGGTCGGAGTGGCCAATTACATCGGCTACGTCATCATCGGCCTGCAATTTGCGCTTCCGCTGGCGATATTCGGCGGCCTGGCGGAGGTCGTGCCCATAATCGGACCGCTGCTGTCGTTCCTGCTGGCCTTAATGGTGGCTGCGACGATGGACCTTACGCAGATCGTCGGCGTGGTTATCGTGTATCTGATAATCCAGATACTTGAGGGTTATGTAATCCTGCCGCTGGTAATGAAGCGGGCGGTGCACATTCCGCCGGTTGTCACGTTGTTCACCATCGTGCTATGGGGCAAGGTATTCGGGTTCATCGGGGTGCTTCTGGCCCTCCCCATTAACCTGTTTCTGTGGACGCTGCTCGACCGTTTTGTGATCAGGCCCAACGACGTGTGAATCGTACGCCTGATGGGCTGTTTTCGCAGCCTTGAGAGAGCGAGAAACCCACGCCAGTGCTATCAAGCCGCCCAGAACATCGGTGACCAGTCTGCCGCCGAAGACGCCCGTGACGCCCCAGAAGCGCGCCCCCAGCCAGGAAAGCGGTATCAGCAGAACGACGATGCGAATGATGTTAAGCATCGTTGCCGACTTGGGCTTGTGGGTGCCCATCAGGAAGAAGCCGCAGTACCTGTGAACCTCCATCAGCCCGTACCCGAAGGAGATTATGCGAATGTAGCTCACCAGCGTGTCCACCACGTGCTGGTCTGTGCTGAACAAGCGGGCCATGAAAGGCGCTGCGACAAAGAAGACCACCGCGGTCAACGCGCCATAGCCCAGTGCGAACCATGTTGAAAACACGTGCGCCCGATGAACCCGGTCGGGCCGGTTGGCGCCGAAGTTCTGGCTGACGAACGGCGTAAGCGAAATGCCCAGCGCCATTGGCACGACAAAGGCGAACATCTCTATTCTGCCCGCTGCGCCGACGGCTGCGATTGTCGCGTCGCCGAATCTGCTGAGCAGCTTCGTAATCACGCCCGCCGAGACGGGCATCAGTATCAGGCTCAGGATGCTGGGGATGGCGAAACCCGAAATGTGCGACAGGCTTGCAAGAAAATCCCTGCCGCTTAGCGGAAGATTGACGATGAGCCTGTGCTTGCGGCACAGCAGCCAGACCAGCCAACCTGTCGAAACCGCCTGCGCGATTACCGTCGCAAGGGCTGCCCCGAACATGCCCAAGGCCGGTATTCCGGCCCATCCGAAAATCAGGATCGGATCGAGCACCAGGTTCAGGAACATGCCGATCATCATGAATCTGCTGGCCGACTTCGAGTCGCCGGCGGATATCAGCACTCCGTTGCCCAGCATGGGCAGAATCATGAAGATCGCCCCGGCATACCACGTTCGCATGTACTGGCCGACCAGTTCCAGGGTTTGGCCTTCTGCGCCAAGCATCGAAAACACCGGCGTGACCAGCAGATAACCGCCCACTGTCACAATCGCCGACAAGACCAGCATCAACCACGTCGAGTGAGTAACCAGCTTGGCGGCCAGACTATGATCGCCCCTGCCGATCGCATGCGAAACCAGTGTTGTGACCCCGGCGCCAATGCCGCGGGCAACGCAGGCCAACAACATCACCACCGGCAGCGTGTAGCCCATCGCCGCCAGCGGAATCTTGCCCAGCCTCGAGATGAACCACGTATCAGTCAGGTTGTACGCATTCAGCGCCAACGTGCCCGCCAGCATGGGCACTGCCATCGAAAGCAATGTCCCGCCGACGCTTCTATTAACCAAAATCGCCATTAATCAACTCGCCTTCGACCAACCTTATACGCATGCAGTCCGTGTCGGGGCAAGAATATGCCGCTGTGCAAATATGATGCGTCAATCGTTCTTTGCACTCAAGGTGCGGCGGTATTCAGTAGGCGACATCCCAGCGAACTCATGAAACGCCTTGGAGAAGTGAAACGGATCGCGGAACCCCACGTTCCAGCAAATGCTCTGAATGCTCATGTCATGGTTGCGAAGCAGTTCCTTGCTTCGCCCCAGCCGGACTCGCCTGAGATACTGAAGCGGCGACTCGTTGACGCTGCTTCTGAACAACCTGGCGAAATGATCGGCCGAAAGATGCGACATCCGCGCGAGCTTCGCGATAGTAGTGTCGCTTTGGCAGTAATGCAGGTCGATATATTCAATCGCCTTGCGCACCGCCTCGGGCATGGTCTGGGGCCTGATGCCGCTGTCTGCTTCGCTGCAAAGCAGGCAGAGCAATTCGAAGAACGCGGCGTTGATCGACAACCGGTCGATTATGTCCGCCGGGTCCCTGCGAGATTGCATAAATGATTCGCTTACCGGGTATGTCGGCGACGTCCAGCCGAGCCGCCGGCATCTGACGGACAGCTTCGAAAACGCCTGCACCAGCTCCCCGCCACGGCGAACCTCAACAAGATGAAACACCGGCGCGCGGTGAAGAGAGGCGAACTGCGGCGCGGCGCTGACGTCAATGAAAACGCACCACGAGCTTATCCGCTTCTGCTCAGGAGAGATGTTGCCGTGATGCACGCTCTGAATGGCGGCGTGGTTGCACGGCAGGGCGACGGTCTTCTTGCCCATTCTCACCCGGTCAAAGCCGCCTTCCTGGAGATAGCATATCTCTATCAGCGGCGCGGGACGATTGCCGAAACCGTACGAACCCCTCCCGGCGAAAACAACCGGGACAACCGCCTGACTTGCCGCCCATTGGGCCAGCTTTTCAATAAAGGCGCAGG
>JAAYCO010000176.1 GCA_012729725.1 Planctomycetota bacterium | reverse complement strand
GGGGAAAAACAAAAGTTAGCGTAAGGCTAAGCGGGTTCGTCCCGCGCGCTGACGGCGGCGGAAGTACGCCAAGGTGGATGCAGCCTCACATGCATCCATCTTCCGCCGCCGCCGGCGCAGCCTGCGCTGCATTTGTTCATATATCTGTTGATACGATTTGGGCACATCGCAGAAGCACCGCATGGAAATGCGGGGACCTAACTGCTATCGCGCAGCGAAACCACGCCGTTTGCTGTTTGGTTCGCGTCGTGATTATCGCAGGAAACAAAATGCAACGGCGGGGTGTCGCTCCGCGACATGGAGTCAGGTCCCCGCATTGCCATGCGGGGCTTTGCGTCGCGCTGGTTGCGGTGCTGGGTGTTATGCGGGAACGCGACGTTTCGGTGGAATCGCCTAGCTATCGGCCAGCAACACGTTCAGGAGAGTGCGCTGGAAGTGCAGGCGGTTCTCGGCCTCTTCCATTATGGTTGCCGCGTGCAATTCAAAGGCTTCGTCGGTTATCTCGTGGTCGCGGTAGGCAGGGAGGCAATGAAGCACAATCGCGTGCCTGGGGGCTGCGGAGAGCAGCTTTGCGTTGATCTGAAATTCGGAAAGATCGCTCAGCCGCTTCGCCCGCTCCTGCTCCTGGCCCATTGACACCCATGTATCCGTGTAGATCGCATCGGCATGTTTCACCGCGACCATCGGCTGGCGTTCAAGCCTGTAGCTCTCGGGGCTCATTTCCAGCATGGCTTGCGACGACGCCTCGTCAAGCTCGTATCCTTCTGGGCTGGAGAGGATGAACTTCATGCCGAGTTTGGCGCACGCAAAGCCAAGGCTGCGGGCGACGTTGTTGCCGTCGCCGATGAACACCATTGTTCGCCCCTTGAGCGAGGAGAATGTTTCCTGCACGGTCATAAGATCGGCCATGGCCTGGCATGGATGCGACCAGTCGGTCAGGCCGTTGATCACCGGCCGGGGGCTGTGGGCTGCAAGCTCGACCACCATGTCGTGGCTGAAAGTGCGGGCCATGATGCCGTCGCAGATTCGTCCCAGCACGCGGGCGATATCCTTCACCGGTTCTCGCTTGCCCAGGCCGATGTCGGCCTGCGTGAGATAAATAGCGTGTCCGCCAAGTTGCGACATTGCCGTTTCGAAGCTGACGCGGGTGCGCAGCGACGGCTTTTCGAAAATCATCGCAAGCGTCTTGTTCTGCAACGTCTTGGGCAAGGCGCCGGCGCGGAAGAGTTTCTTATCCGCGATGGCCAGATCAAGCAACTGGGCCAGGTCGGCGGACGTGAAATCGCTGATGTTGATGAAATCCTTCATCGCCTTGTTTTTGGACATTTTGATCCCCGGCAATTGCCGCAAACGCGGCTGGTTTAGTTGGTCGCCTTCGGGCTCTCCTGCTTGTAGATCAACGTGCCAACGCCGCGATCGCTGAATATCTCCAGCAGCAGCGCGTGCGGCATTCTGCCGTCGATGATGTGCGCTCGCTTAACGCCCGCGTCGAGCGCCCGCAGGCACGCCTCGACCTTCGGCAGCATGCCCGAGCCGATGGCGCCGCTGGCGATCATGCCGCGGATCTCCTGCTCGCTGATCTGCGGGATCATGCTTTCGGGATCCTTGACGTCTTTTCGGATGCCGTAGGTGTCGCTGACGACGACAAACTTCTCGGCCTTGAGGGCGGCAGCGACTTCACCGGCGGCGGTGTCGGCGTTGCAGTTCAACTTGCCACCGGTGCGATCGCGCGCCACGGGGGCGATTACCGGAACCGTATCCGCCTTGCAAAGCAGATCGAGCAGCTTGCCGTTGACGCTGTTGACCTTGCCCACGAAGCCGATGTCGATCTTGCGCCCTTCTTCCTCAAGAAACAGCTTGTCGCCGAACAGCACGCCGCTGGACAGCGAGTGCAGGCCCATTGCGCTTGATCCCAGCGTCTCGATCATCGTGACGATCTGGCGGTTGATCTCGTTGCACAGCACGTGTTCAACGACGGTGAGCGTTCGCTGGTCGGTGTATCGCCGGCCCTGGACGAACTGCACTTCGAGGCCGCGTTTCATCATAGCCTCGCTGATGGCCTTTCCGCCGCCGTGGACGATCACGGGCCTCATGCCGACGGTGTTCATGAACACCACGTCGGTGAGAATGTCAGCCATGGCGCGTTCGTCGTCCATCACCGACCCGCCCATCTTAATGACGACGATGCGGTCGTTGAACCGTTGAATGTACCCCAGCGCCTCAATGAGGGTCTGGGCCTTCTGGATTGCCTGATCCACGGCATTTCTCCATGAAAAACCCAGACAATTACCACTCTGTCGCGTCCAAGTCAAAACAAAGATGATGGAAATGGCTCGATTGTCGGCGTAATCGGGTTGGCGAGCATTCTTCTGAATTGCGCAAGGGCGGCTTTGACGCGGACGAGCCATCCTGTTAACCTGAGCGTAGATAAGAAAATGAAGATAGCACTGACACAATACGGCAGGCGGGAAATCGTGCTTTGTTCGGCGTTATGCGCCTCGGCGGCGGCGGCAATATCGGCGGCCGCATGGAAGATTCATCCGGCGTGGTCGGCTGGGCTGGTCGCGCCGGGGGTGTTCTGGGCGTGGGTTCTGTGGTTCTTTCGAGATCCCCAGCGCACCTGCCCCGCCGACGCTGGCCTGCTGATCGCCCCCGCCGACGGCGTTGTCAGCGACATCACGCCCGTCGGCGCTGAAAGCCCGCTGGGGACAGAAGGAGTGAAGATCGGCATCTTCATGAACGTCTGCAACGTTCACGTCAACCGCTCGCCCGAGGATGCCCAGGTGCTTAAGGTGGATCACAAGAAGGGCCTGTTCCTCGACGCCCGCGATCCCGACGCCGGCGAGAAGAATGAATCGGCGACAATCTACCTGTCGGTCCCCTCGGAGGGTGGAAAACAGTCTCCGCTTGTGATTCGCCAGGTCGCCGGCCTGATCGCTCGCAGAATAGTCACCGATCTGACGCCCACGCAGGTTCTCAAAAGGGGCCAGCGCATCGGCATGATCAAGTTCGGAAGCAGGGTCGAGGTGTTCGCCCCGCTCCATCTTGCCCGGCGCGTGCTTGTGTCCGTTGGCGACAAAACCCGCGCCGGCGAAACAGTTATCGCCGCATCAGGTGAAACACAATGACCGACCTGCCTCAGGATAACCACGCGCCAGGAACGCCAGGTGAGCATCATCGCCGCAAGAATGCGATGAAACAGCGAATTCTCCGAAGCACCGCCCTGCTGCCGGCGCTGTTCACGGTGTCCAACGGCCTGCTTGGGTTTGCGTCGATCCACTATACAACCAAGGGCGGGCTTGGCGAAACCGACGCCTCGAACCTCGTTATCGCCGCGTGGATGCTCGTCGGGGCCATGATCTGCGACATGCTTGACGGCAGGCTTGCCAGAATGACCCGCCGCACCAGCGACTTCGGGGCGCAGCTTGACAGCCTTTGCGATGTCATCAGCTTCGGCGTGGCGCCGGCAATCATGATGCAGAGGCTTGTTGTGCTGACCATGCGCGGCATGCGCGACGAGGTTGCGTTCATCCCGGCGGAGCGAATCGCGCTGATGATCGCCGGCGCGTACGTGGCCTGCGCCGCCCTTCGCCTGGCGAGGTTCAACGTCGAGAACGAGCCGGACGAATCGGCGCACCTGTGGTTCCGCGGCATGCCGTCGCCCGCAGCAGCCGCCAACATCATCGGCCTGGTTCTGCTGGTCGGAAGGGCTCTTGAACGCCAATGGCTGCCCGACGGGTGGATCTTCCTCATTGCCAGCATCGTCGTGCCGTTGGTCACCCTCGCCGTCGCGTTCCTGATGGTCAGCAGGATCAAGTATCCGCACCTGGTCAATCAGTACATCCGAGGCAAGAAGCCTTTCAGCTACCTGGTCAAGCTGGTTATCGTCGTGCTGGCCGTGCTGATCGAGCCCATTGTCACAGCCGCCATTGCCGCCGTCGGTTACACGCTGCTGGGTCTGACGAAATATGTCGTGCAGAGGACCCGCCGAATACAGGCGTAACCGCCGCGGTGGATTGACGCGCCTCTGCGATGCGGATACACATGCCACACACATACCAACTACAGGTGAAATGACAGTATGACCAAGCCCTGGCAGCGAGCGAACACCGACTGGATGCGGGACGCGAAGTTCGGAGTGATGACGCACACAATCGTGAATCCTCCGGGCGCGCCGGCGATGGAAATGTCGCCGCAGCAATGGAACAAGATCGTCGACGCGTTCGACGTGGAACGATTCGCGCGTACCATCGCCGACACCGGCGCGGGCTATCTGTTCTTCACCATCGGCCAGAATTCCGGATACTACTGCTCGCCCAACGAGACCTACGACGGACTGGTGAAAGTAACGCCAAGCCGGCTTTCGCGGCGAGACCTGGTTGGCGAGGTCGCGGCAGCGCTGAGAGCCAGGGGCGTGCGAACAGTCGCCTATCTGCCGTCCCACGCGCCGTCGAAGCATCACGAGGCAATCGAGGGCCTTCGCTGCACGCCGGAATGGGACGGGGGCCGGTGGGGCCTCATCCCCGGAAGTTATCTCCGCCTGCATCCGGTTGACCAGCGACTGACCGAATTCCAGCGCAACTGGGAGGCCGTCATCCGCGAGTGGAGCCTGCGCTGGGGCGACAACGTGTCGGGCTGGTGGATCGACGGCTGCTACTACGCCGACATCATGTACCGCAGCGAGGACGAGCCAAACTTCCGCACCTTCGCCCAGGCAATGAAGGCTGGCAATCCCGATTCGCTGGTCGCCTTCAACCCCGGCGTGAAGATGCCGATCATCTGCGTGACTGAATACGAGGACTACACCGCCGGCGAGGTGAACGACCTGCCGACGCCCCACAACAGCCTGACCTTTGGCCGATTCGTCGACGGCGCCCAACTGCAAGTGCTCAGCTTCCTGGGCCAGTCATGGTGCATCGGACAGCCCCGCTTCCCGGATGCCCTGGCGGTTGAATACACCCGTTTCATCAACTCCTTCGGCGGGGCAGTAACGTGGGATGTGCCCGTTGACCTTGCGGGAAACATTCCGGATGCGTTCCTGCGACAACTGGCGAAGATGAAATAGTGGTTTTTGTCAAGCCGGTGCAGATATAAAAATTCTTCTTCGAAGTCAGAATCTGTTTCTTGACAGTGAAGCATTAGTACATATCATTTAGGCAAGGCTGCATCAGAACTGGCGGCTTTGTCTGCTCACAGAAGAGAGGAAGATCATGAAATCTGCGCTATGGCTATCACTGGCTTTGGTTCTTGTGTGCGCATCGGCAGCACATGCGACAATTCACGAAACATGGCAGATCGACGTGTCCGGGGTTCTGAACGACGTTAACGGTGGGCAGATCAGCATCAACGGCGTTGTTTATTATGGCGGCAGTTTCGCCGGCGGAACATACGAGCAAGGTTTGGGCATTCTGGGGCTGGCTCACAACGGCGCCTTCGCCGGAACCCTCACGCTGGAAGTCCAATACAAGGAAAGCGAGTACACGCCCGGCGAGTATCAAATGGACTACGATTTCTATCGCGACGGGTGGCTGATCACCGGCGCGACGATCAGCCTTCCCACGGCCCTGGGCGGCACGAGAACCTTCACGGCCGATTTCACCAATGCCTCCACCGACAGCTATCGCGGTCTGGGTTGGTTCAACGACGCTGGAGAGGGCACCACGGATTATCCCAACGCCCATCCGGAAATGCACGAGGCTCTGCGTTTCGTCTTTCCGGAGTATAACGGGCCGGGAGGCTACAGTGGCAGCTGCCTGGCGTTCGCCTCGGAATACAGCGGTTCGAACGTGTGGACGTCTCTGACCTGGCACGAGGATGTAAATGGCGATCATAACTTGGACGCCATTTCCCTTAGCATGTACAACATCACATTCACGCCTGGCGTGATCCCCGAGCCTGGGACGATGGCGCTTCTGGCACTGGGCGGCCTGTCGCTGATGGTCCGCCGCCAGCGTGCATAGCACGGGCTTGGGCTTCTTAGCCGGTCCAATATCGCCTTCGCCTTGTTCCTGACGGCGGGGACAGTACAATCGCGGCATGGCTATTCGTGTTCTGCCGATACATCTGGTTAACAAGATCGCCGCGGGCGAGGTGATCGAGCGCCCCGCAAGCGTGGTTAAGGAACTGCTCGAAAACGCCGTTGACGCCGGCGCGACGCGAATCGACGTGACAATCGAGGACGGCGGCAGAAGGCTGATTTCCGTCGCGGATGACGGCGGCGGAATGTCGGCGGAAGATCTGTCGCTGGCGTTCGTGCCCCACGCAACGAGCAAAATCTCCGCCGAGGACGACCTTTACGCCATCAACACGATGGGCTTTCGCGGAGAGGCGCTGGCTTCGGTTGCCTCTATCAGCCACGCACACATCCGCACCCGCCGCCGCGACGACGAGAGCGGCATGGAAATTTCCTCAGCCGGGGAAACCATCGGCGAAACAAGGCCCTGTGCCGCCCCGCCGGGCACGTGCGTCACGGTGCGCGACTTGTTCTTCAACACCCCCGCCCGCCGCAAGTTCATGCGGACGACCGCGACCGAGCTGGGCCACGTCAGCGACCAGTTGGCGAGAATCGCATTGCCCAATCCGCCAATCGCCTTCACGCTGACGCACAACGGCAAGACGATTCAGAATCTGCCCCGCGCAGAGTCCACTCGCGCGCGTGCGACGGATCTGTTCGGCGCGGAGGTTTGCGAGGGGCTTCTGACCGTCACCAGCGGCGATGACAGGATCAGAGTGACCGGGCTTATCTCGCCGCCCGATCGCCTGAGGGCCTCGGGCCGGTGGCAGTATTGCTTCCTGAACGGCAGGTTCATACGCGACCGCCTGCTCAACCACGCGTTGAAGGAAGCCTACCGCGGCCTTGCGGACGCCAGCCGCTGGCCCGTTGCGTTCCTGTTCATCGAGATGGACCCGTCGGAGGTGGATGTCAACGTGCATCCAACGAAGATCGAGGTGCGATTCCGCGATTCCCAGGCGGTGCATGGTCACGTTCTGGCGGCGATGCGCACCGCGTTGAACAAGGCTCAGCGTCCCGCTTCGGCGCAACTGGACAATGCCAGGAATGATGATGACAACCTCCCGATGGACCAGCGGCGGCAGTCCATCAGGCAGGCGATGGCGGATTTCTTCAAATCTCAGCCCCCGCCGCAGGCAAAACTTGACCTGACGCCGAGGACTTACGAATCGCCGTCACGGCAGCAAGATCGTGATTTTCGCCGGCCAGTGCCGCCGGCCCCGACGCCCGCGGCGCACATGCAGCGTCCGCCCGCTGCCGCTGCCGATGAGCCAACGCCGCCGGCGGAGATGATGCAGTTGAACAACATGTACATCGTTGCCGCCGACGAGGACGGCCTGCTGATCGTTGACCAGCACGCACTTCACGAGCGGCTGATCTACAACGACCTCAAGACGCGCCTGGCCGAGGGCGGACTCGAAGGCCAGAGGATGCTCCTGCCGGCGACCATTTCGGTAACACCCGCCGACGCCGACCTGCTTGGTCGCCATTCGCAGATGCTGGCCCGGCTGGGCATTGAGGTAACGCAGTTCGGGCCGGATTCGGTCGCGGTGCAGCAGTTTCCCACCCTGCTGGCGAACAAGGGCGCGCCGCCGGAGGAATTCATGCGCGAGCTGCTCGACCGCCTGGGCGAGGATGAATCAACCGACCCGGAGCGCCTTCTTGAGGATGTGCTTGAGATGACCGCCTGCAAGGCGGCAGTCAAGGCCGGCGACCCGCTGAGCGAAACTGAAATGCGGTCGCTCCTGTCCCGCCTGGGCGAGGCGGAGAAAGGCATCTCCTGCCCGCACGGCAGGCCGACAAGCATCAAGCTGTCGATGCGCGATCTTCAGCGGCAGTTCAAGCGCTGAAGCCTCGCTACTTCACGCAGCGGGCGATGGCGTTGACGGCGGCGTCCATGTGCTGGGGCTTGTGAGCGGCCGACACCTGAACACGCAGCCTGGCGGCGCCTTCGGGCACAACCGGGTAGCCAAAGCCCGTCACCAGCACGCCCTCGGTCAGCAGCTTGCGAGACATCTCCAGCGCCTTGGCTGTCGGGCCGATGATGATCGGCAGGATGGCCGATGGAGAGTCCAGCACCTCAAGCCCCTTGGACTTGAGTGCGCCGCGCATGTAAGCGACGTTCGATCGCAGTGTCGCCACCAGCGCCGGATCGTTGCGAAGAATCCTGATTGCCTCAAGCGCGCCGCCGGCCACCGCCGGGGGCAACGCGTTGCTGAACAACTGCGGCCGGCTTGCCTGGACGAGCATCTCGATAACGTCAGCCGGGCCGGCGATGAATCCGCCCGCTGCCCCGCCAAGGGCCTTTCCAAGCGTGCCGGTCACGATGTCCGCCGCAACGCCGTAGTGCTCGCAGACTCCGCCGCCCTTGTCGCCCAGAACGCCGTGGCCGTGGGAATCGTCCACCGCGACAAGCGCCCCGTACTTGTGCGACAGGCGGATGATCTCGGGCAGTTTGGCAATGTCGCCTTCCATGCTGAACACGCCGTCGGTGATGACGATGCGCCGGGGCCGGTCGGCGGCGGCCTTGAGCTGCGTTTCGAGGTCCGCCATGTCGGAGTGCTCGTACACCAGGCGAAGCACGTTCTTGTTGCACAGGCGGCACGAGTCGATGATGCTGGCGTGGTTCAGGCGGTCGCTGATGACCGCGCCGTCTGTTCCCAGCAAGGTGGGCAGCAGCGCCTCGTTTGCGTTCCAGCACGAAACGTAGGTCGTGGAGGCAGCCATGCCGGTGAAGGCGGATATCTCGCGTTCCAGTTCGCGATGCAGCTCGAACGAGCCGCAAATGAACCGCACCGAGGCGGTTCCAAAGCCGTGAACCTTCATCGCCCGAGCTGCCGATTCGATGACGCGCGGATCGTCCGCCAGGCCCAGGTAGTTGTTGCTCGACAGGTTGACGACTTCGCGCCCGTCGTCAAGCCTGACCACAGGCCCCATTGCCGAGGCGATGTACGGCGCCGACTTCAACTTGCCCGCTTCTCGCAGGGCGTCCAAATCCTTGCGGATCATGCTCAACATCTTGGCTTTGCTTTCTATTGCCAGTCGAGAACCACTTTGCCGGACTGGCCGGACCTCATGGCCTCGAAACCCTTTTCAAATTCGGTGTAGTGGAACCTGTGGGTGATGATCGGGCTGATGTCAAGCCCGGTCTGAAGCATCATCGTCATCTTGTACCAGGTTTCGTACATTTCCCTGCCGTAGATGCCCTTGATGGTCAGGCTGTTGAACACCACTTCGTTCCAGTCGATCTCGCACGTAGGCAGAATGCCCAGCATCGCGATCTTTCCGCCGTGGCACATGTTCGACAGCATGCCGCGGAACGCCTGGGGATTTCCGGACATCTCCATTCCGACGTCGAAGCCTTCCTTCATGCCAAGGTCGGCCATGAGCTTCTTGAGGTCCGTGGTTCTGGCGTCGGCTGCGTGTGTCGCGCCCATCTTTTTGGCGAGTTCAAGCCTGTACGGATTAATATCCGTAATTACCACATTCCTCGCCCCGCAATGTTTGGCGATGGCTGCGGCCATGATGCCGATCGGGCCGGCGCCGGTGATCAGCACATCCTCGCCAAGCAGGTCGAACGACAGCGCGGTGTGCGTGGCGTTGCCCAGCGGGTCGAAGATGCTGAAGATTTCGCACGGAATGCTCGAGTCGCACGGCCAGACGTTCGTAACGGGGATGGACAGAAACTCGGCGAACGCTCCGTTTCGGTTCACGCCCACGCCGCTGGTCTTTGGGCACAGGTGCCTTCTGCCCGCCAGGCAGTTTCGGCAGCGTCCGCAGACGAGGTGGCCTTCGCCGCTGACCATGTCGCCCTTGCGGTAATCATGCACGTTGCTGCCGAAATCCTCAACAACGCCCACAAACTCGTGCCCGACGGTCAGGCCCACGGGTATCGTCTTCTGCGACCACTGGTCCCAGTTCCAGATGTGGACGTCCGTGCCGCAAATGCTCGTTTTGAGAATGCGAATCAGAACATCGTTAACGCCCACAACGGGCTCGGCGACGTCCTGCAACCACAAACCCGGTTCCGGCCGGGCTTTAACCAAAGCCTTCATCTGTTGTCTCCAATGCCTGCTCAAAGGCAGGTGGGCATTATATTGCAGACAGTGCAAACACTGGTAGTGTTTAGCGCGAGAACCTGCGTGTCGCCGCGACGGCTACCGGCGTTTGAGTATAACCAGCTTGCCCATTTCACGAAGTTTCCCGGCCAGCAGTTCAACGATTCTTGAACGGTTGATGATGCCCTGCTGCCTGAATGCAATGTCGTCGCCGGCAGGGTTCTTGGCCGAGCCCATCGTGATGCTTACCTTGTCGGCAACCTGAAGCAGGCAGCAAAGCTCTGTCACGCTGCTGACCTCCGAATAGGTGGCTGCGTCTGCGTCGAGGATGTTATACGCCTGGTTAAGCGTCACGGCCCCTTCGGTCACAAGATCGATGCCGTCGATCTTGCACCTTGGCGGGGCGATAAGGCTCTTGTCGTCCTGCTGGATGTCAACATGCCTGCCCAGAACATTTGCGAGCATGGCGCTGGTCGAGCCGCCGCAGACGATCTTAAGGCCCTCGGACGCCATGAAATCGGCGACCACCTGCTTGTCTGTGCTCTTGTCGGCGGGCGGGCCGGTGAGAATGTTCACGGCAATGCCCTTGCGAAGCACGGCCAGCGCGACGGAGCAATCGTCGCCAACGCCGTCCCATATGCTCTTGGCCTTGTCGTGCAGCAGTTGGGGTATCTGCGTGATGGCAACCCGCGAGCGCAGGCACTGGTTAAGGTAGCGGCAGGCGCCTTCCTCGGTCCAGCCTTCGGCATAGCCCTTGCCCAGCCCCGCCTGCGTAATTCCATCCGAAACGAGCACCAGCCCCTCGCCGGCGTCCAACTGGCAGGTGGCCTCGCCAAGAATCGCCCGCTCGTGCGTGAAGGTTCGCTGCCGCAGAACGGTGGCGTAATTGTTCTGAAGCAGTATCGGCGCGGGCATTTCGTAGCTCAGCACGGTGGTCAGGCCGTTGGGCAGTATTCTGGCGATGGCGAACGCGGCGTACGGCAGCGAGGGATCTCTGTTGGCGTTCATGGTCTTGACCAGCCTGCCGAACGCGTCCCTGAGCGTGAAGCCGCGACGCTGAAGACCGATCAGTCTGTGCGCCGCCAGGGTGGCTGCAAGGTTGGCCTTGACGCCCGAACCAATGCCATCTGCCAGCAGGAGCGTTGTCCAGTTCTCCTGCCTTTCGACGATCGTCACGTCCCCGCATGGGCTGCGAGGGCGCTTGGGGCTTTGCGCTATGTGTGTTTCAATGTGAAGATACATGGACGCGCGGCTCATTTCTCCTCGGCCAGTTCCATAAGCCGCCTGGCCAGCTCTTCGCACTGGGCGGTGCTCTCGCCAAGCTGAAGCGTAATGGTCTGGGCGAGGTTCATCTGGTTCTCAAGCAGTTGCTGCGCCTGTGCGATGGAGCCCGCCTTGAGATCGTGGTATTTTTTGCTGTTGTTCTGGCTGTCGGTGATGTCGGTGAACAGGCCGACGTACTGCTTTTCCTGATCGAGCCGATAGTATATTTCGCGGCAGATGAGCCCGTAGTTGTCGTGCCGCACAAGTTCCCGCACCAGGCGGGCCTTGCCGGCGACAAGCTGCTCGAACGGCTCGGGGTCCATCAGGTGATGAATCCGCTTGCCGAAGAGGGCGTCGGTGCAAAGGAACATGCGCCTGAAGGCGGGGTTCATCGACAGGATTTCGAGTTGCTCGTTGAGCATCACGATGCCGTTTGGGCTGGACTCGATGATCTTGTCCCCGCGCTGCTCGGCCAGCCTGCGCATCGTCGGCATGCACATTTCTTCTTCAGCCATGCCGCAGATGACCGCGATGGCTTTTTCGCGGCAGCTATCGTAGCCGCACGCCCCGCAGTTAAGCTGGTCTTCAATGCTGGATTTTCCGGTGCGGACAAGCACCTCGCGAATCTTCTCTTCGGTTACTTTCACGTCCGGCGTGACGGGTTGCGGCGTGAACCTTGTCCGCAGGTCAAGGTTGTCAGCCGGCGGAAGATGATCTGTCCTGGGCCGGCTGCGGGCGTACTTCAACACGTCGCCGCGCCGCTGGAAGATGGTGGTGTCGCACCCGATCGCGGGCCCGTTGATGCACCCCTGCGGGCACAACAGCGGATCGACCAGCATTCGCGCGCTTCCCTTCGCGACCGTCTGGAGCACCTGCATCACGTCGAGCGGGCCGTGCACGCTGACCATTTCCTCATCCAGCAGGTCGGTCGCCAGTTGGGCGGTCTTGGCCAGCCCGCCGCTGACGGGAAAGAACTGCGCGTCGGGCCCCGGCGTTTCGTCGAACCCGCTTTCCTCAAGGCCAAGCAGGTCTATCTGCTCGCGCTGGAGCCATGCCTTGAGTTCCTCGAACGTCAGTACGCAATCGACGCCGGCGTTTGCAACCTGCTGGGCTTCAAGCTTCTTTGCTGCACACGGGCCGATGAACACCACAGCCGCACCTGGCGCAAGCCTGGCCTTGAGGCCGCGGGCGTGGGCGACCATGGGACTGACCACTTCTGCAAGCGCGCCGGTGAGTTCGGGCATGTACCGCCGAACCAGATTGACGACTGCCGGGCATGCCGTGCAGATCAGCGGGCCTGTCTTGGTCTGGGCAAGTTCGGCCGTGCGCTGCGCCACGTGATAGGCCCCCACCGCCGTTTCCGCGATGAACGCAAAGCCAAGCCGACGCAGCGCCGAAGGCAGGCGCTTTTGCTGAGCCGGAGTGAACGCTGCCGCGAAACTCGGGGCAACGCTGGCGGCGACCGGCGCGTTGGTCTTAAGCAGCGCCTGCGCCTTCTCGACGTCCACGCGAATGGTCTTAGCGCCCTGGGGGCATTCGCGCACGCAGGTTCCGCAGGCGATGCACCGGTCCTCGACGACATACGCCTGCCCGTCCTTCATGCGTATCGCCTTGACGGGGCACGCGCGGAGGCAGCGATAGCAGTCTCTGCATCGCGCCTTGTTTGTGAAGACGACGGAAGTCGGCGTACTTTGCATCTTTTACTCCATCGGCAGGGCCTGTGCTTTTTGTGCTCGTGATCCCGCTGCCGTCATAATGGCGGACTTTATCTTATCCATGGTGCACGCGCCTATGACCTTGCCGTCAACAACCACGTTCGGCGCTTCCTTGCACGCCTCGCAACAGAATGT
>JAAYCO010000027.1 GCA_012729725.1 Planctomycetota bacterium | reverse complement strand
TGCAAGATCTTGCTGATAATGCCGATGGCGAAAATCGCGAGAACGAAAAGCAGTTCCAGCAAATCGCCCGAACCGGCGCCAAGAAGTAGTGAGACGCTGCTCATCAGCCTTGGGTTTCCTTGTCACTGTTTGGCGGCTGGCCCTGCCCGCTGATGCTCTCTCTCATCTGCGTGTCGGCCTGCACATTGCGAAGCTTGTAGTAGTCCATTATGCCCAGGTTGCCCTTCTTGAAGGCCTCGGCAATGGCCTTCGGAATCTCCGCCTCGGCAAGCACGACCTTTGCGCGGTTCTCGCGAATGAGGGCCTGCATTTCCTGCTCGCGCGCCATCGCCATCGCGCGGCGCTTCTCTGCCTCGGCCTGGAACCTTCGCTTGTCGGCCTCGGCCTGGTCGGCCTGAAGCTTTGCGCCAACGTTTTCGCCTACGTCAACGTCGGCAATGTCGATCGAGCGAATTTCAAACGCCGTGCCGGCGTCAAGACCCTTGGCCAGCACTCGTTTTGAAATGCCATCCGGATTCTCAAGCACTTCCTTGTACGTTCCGGCGGAGCCGATGGAAGTGACTATGCCCTCGCCGACGCGGGCAATGATGGTTTCTTCGGTGGCGCCGCCGACCAACTGGTTGATGTTGGTGCGGACTGTCACCCGCGCACGCGCCTTGAGCTGGATGCCGTCCTTCGCCACGGCGTCTATGCTGTTCTTGCCGCTGGCGGGATTGGGGCAGTCAATCACCTTCGGATTCACCGACGTCTGCACGGCGTCAAGCACGTCCCTGCCCGCCAGGTCAATCGCCGTCGCCAGGCGGAAGTCCAGCGGGATGTTCGCCCTGCTGGCGGCGATCAGCGCGATAACCACGTTGCGAACGCGGCCACCCGCAAGGTAGTGGCTTTCAAGGGCCGTGGTGGTGATATCCAGACCGGCTCGCACTGCCTGAATCTTGGCAAGCACGATAAGGCGCGGGTCCACCTTGCGAAGCTTCATACCTATAAGCTCTCGCAACGAAACCTTCGCGCCCGCGAACAATGCCTGAATCCAGATGCCGAACATCTGGCCGACCAGGATGAGTATCAGAAACAGACCCAGCAGGACAACTACAAGGATGATCCAGTGCCAGGGAATTTCCTGTGCGAGCATGGAAACCATTCTTATCCCTTTCATGCGGAAGATGAAATTAAAAGCAGACAAACCGAATTATACGTATGCATGCACTAAGTATCCACCAAAGAAAAACTACTCTGCCTGTCTCACGACGGCGTTACCCATGCTGATGCCGACGATACGAACCTTTTTTCCTGCGTCGATGACGCCGCTTTCGGCCTGGGCGTCAACTCGCCGGCCTTCTATTCTGATCATCCCGCCGGGGCGAAGCATGGTCTCGGCGAGGGCTTCCTTGCCTATTAAGCCGTCCAGTGCGGCTGCGTCAGGCGCCGCGGCGCCGGAATCCTTCTGCGCCTTTTCAAGAAACAGCTTCTTGCCAATGGAGGTTTTCGGCAACCACCTGATCATCGCCACCAGGTAGACCGGCACGCCGATGGCCAGCACGATGATCATCCATATGCCCGCCGCGACAGATATGGTGAACGCCAGGTAGATCGCCGCCGCGAATGAGATAATGCTAAGCCCGGTCAAAATGCCGAAGCTGACCGTCAGCAGCTCAAACAGCATGAGCACCAGGCCGGCCAGAACCAGCAACACGATGAAGCCTAATGTGGGGCTCATTATTACTCCGCATGCAGCATAGCTGCGTTACGCTCTTTCGACGATTATCTGGTTTCCGTCCCTGCGAAGCACCCGCACCCTGGCGCCCGCGTCGATTATCTCGCCCTGGCTGTACGCGTCAACAAGGTCGTCGCCGAATCTTACCTTTCCGATCGGACGGCACACTGCCACGACCACGCCGACATCGCCCGGCTTTATGTGCGAAATAGGCGATTCCTCCGCGTATGTTGTATCGCCGGCGACGACGACTGGCTCAAGCATCAGCCTTCTGGCGAACGGGACGCTCGGCAGGTATTTCGACAGCGCGAAGCCCACCACTATCGCGCTGACGACGGCAACGCAGAACGCGAAAAGGCTGTCGCTGAATACGCCCCAGTCCACCGGATTGGTAGGTATCGGCAGCCTGTCGGGCGCGTTGGGCACAAGCATCGCCAGTATTCCGATAATCATCATGATTATGCCCAGGACGCCGGCGACGCCAAAACCGGGGATGACGAACAACTCGATCGCCAGCAGGATCACGCCTATGAAGAATATCGCGATCTCCCACCATGCGGCCATGCCAATCAGGTAGTTGGCGCCGAACAACGTGGCGAAGCAGATGATGGCGATGGTGCCCGCTACGCCAAAGCCGGGACTTTGCATCTCGGCATACGCGCACAACAGCCCGACGAACACCAGGATGCCGCTCACCGCCGGCGAGGTAAGCACTTCGACCAGTGATTCGCTCCAGGTATCCTCAAGCAGCGTCGGCTGGGATGCTATGCCGTATCGCTCAATCAGCGGCGCATATGGCTCGTCAAGAGATGGCGAGACAACCGCGGCGGCGAATCCATAGTCCTTCGCCAGAGGGGCGTCCAGCGTCAGCAGACGCTTGTCGGTGACCACAACCTGAAGCAGTTCCCACTGTGCGTCGGCATTCTTCTGGTCCGGCGTCGTGACCTGGTTTGACCACTCCTCAGCCAGGACGAACTGAAGCTGCTGGGTCTGCTTGTTCCGGATGAGCCAGACTTCCAGATCCCGGCTGACCATCGACTGTGCCAGCGCGGAGCTGTATCCGTTTCGTCTTGCCGATTCCCTGAACTCGTTTCGCAGGACGGTCTCGATCTTCTCGCGCTGGACGCCCTGCAATTCGCCGCCCATGGAGATTGGCGCCGAATCTCCCAGCGTGCCGACAGACGTTATTATTATCTCGTCGCACGCCAGCGCTATCAGCGCCCCTGCCGATACGGCGCGCGTGCGGACGTAACAGACCGTGGGCACATCCGCCAGATCGACCTTGATGAAGCGGCTGATGTCCATTGCCGCGTCCACCCTGCCGCCCCACGTGTCCATGTCGAAGATGATAATGTCGGCGCCGGCCTCAAGCGCTCTGGTGGCCTTGCGGCGGATCGCCCTGAAAGTCTTGATGCCTATATCTTCGCGTATGGGAATGATGTAGGCGTTCTTCATGGACTTGTTGAGATCCGGGGCGGCCGCCGGGCGCTGGGCGGGAGCGAACCAACCTTCAAACGTCATTTCGCCCAGTTTAACCTGCCTGACGTTCTGAGTCGCCGGCCCGGTTGTCGGCTGGGTTGCCGGTTGAGTGTCGGGCAAAGTCGGCGCAGTGGTTGTCGTTGGGTCATCGCCTTGACCATTCAACGCAACACAAGCGGCCAGAACTACCCCTGCAAGCAAGACCGCCGATAGATGATTTGTGCGGCTTGTCATAAATGACCTCGGATAAAAGTGAATGCTATTCTAAGGCAGAGGAGTGCTGGGAACAACTGCACAAAGCATGTTGATCAAAAAAAGCGACGGGCGCTCGGCAGCGCCCATCGCTTGAAAATCCGCGTATTTCTAACCGTTACTTGACGCTGGACATCTTTACCCAGCGTTTCTCGCCGGCGGATATCAGGGCAGCTTCAAGGACCCGCTGCGTCTGGTATGCGTCGTTGAAGTCCGGCAGCGGCACGGTTGGCTTCTTGCCCGCAAGAGACAGAATGATGTCGTAGGCCATGTTGGTGAAGCCGTGCTCGTAGCCGATGATATGGGCATCGGGCCACCAGTTGCCGACATAGGGATGGGTGGCGCCGTTGGTGACCATGATGTTCGTCCAACCCTGGACGGCCCGGTCGAGAGTCGCATCGAAATATTCAAGCTCGTTCATTCGCTCGAAGTCGAATCTCAGGCTGCCCTTGGTTCCGTTGATCTCGAACCCGTTGCGGTTGTAGTTGCCCGTGGCCTGGCGGGCCGCCTCGAAGCTTGCCACCGCCCCGCCGCTGAAACGGGCGAGGAACAGGACGGCGTCGTCAACGGTGACTTTGCCCATTCCTTTTGATGATTTAAGCCCTGCTGCGATCTGGCCGCCGGCGCCGCCGCTGATCAACTTGCGTTCCTTGATGAACGTGTGGGCGATTGCGCCGCAGATTTCGGTGATTTCTTCGCCGGTGACGAATCGGGTCATGTCCACGATGTGGGCGTTAAGATCGCCGTGGGCGCCGCTGCCGGCCAGTTTCTTGTCGAACCGCCACGCAAGCGGAACATCGGGGCCCGCCCATTCCTGAAGATAGAACGCACGGACGTGGCGAATCTGGCCGATCTTGCCGGCCTTGACCATCTGGTGCGCCAGCGCCACCGCCGGAACGCGTCGATAGTTGAACCACACAAATGTTGGCACGTTGGCTTTCAGGGCTGCCTGGGCCATCTCGCGGGCCTCTTTCAGCGTGCCTGCAATCGGCTTTTCGCATGCGCAGGGCTTGCCGGCGGCAATGGCTGCCTTGGCCATCGGAGCATGCCAGTTGTTGGGCGTGACAATGTCCACCAGGTCGATATCGTCGGAGGCGACAACCTTCTTCCAGTCGCTTGCGGCGTTTTGCCAGCCCCATGTCCGGGCAAATTCGGTCGGCGCGCTGCCGGATCTCCCGGCGATTGTGTGCATCACCACCGGCAACGGCGCCTGAAAGAACTTATTGACCTGGGACCACGCATTCGAGTGCGATCGCCCCATGAAACCCCTGCCAATTAACGCGACATTCAGCCTGTTCAACTTGCGCATGTTGTCTCCTTTTTGATTTCATGCGTTCAACGCGAAGGTTAATATGCATCGGCGGAAGAATCAATCTTTCAAACATCGCATCCGTGCAGAGTCTAAGCAGGTTGAGAAACCTTTGAATCGGTCATAGATTTATACGTCGGATTCGCTGCTGCTTTGGTTTCCTCGTCAGTCTGGACATTGGAGCCTCGAATGGACGAACAATGGTATTGCATGATCGGCGGCAGGCAGTACGGACCGGTTGACTTCGGGCGGTTGAAGGAATGGGCCGCCCAGAGCCGTATAAGCCCCAGCGACATGGTCTGGAGCGACCTCGATCAAGCATGGAAGACCGCCGGCCAGATCTCGGGCTTGTTTGGATCGATGGCGGTTGAGCCTCCCCTGCCGCAATTCAGATCGAGACTTGCGGCGGGTCTGCTGGCGGTGCTGGTGGGCTGGCTTGGAGTGCACAACTTCTACCTTGGAAACACCGGCAAGGGGCTGGCGCAGTTGTTGATAACAACGCTAACGTGCGGTGTGGGCTGGCCGATCTCGTTCATATGGAGCCTTGTTGAAGGCATTATGATCCTGACCAACAGCATCAACGTAGACAGCCAGGGCCGGCCGCTCGCGCCGTAAATCACGTCAGCGCCTGCTTCATGCTTAACACAGGCGCGAAAAGATCGCCCATTTCGTTGAACCTGTCTATCGCCGCCCTGGCGTCGAAAACCAGGCTGTTGGCGTCGGGGCTTTCAATCGCCGCTTCCAGTTCATCCCATCTAAGCGGAGTGGAAACAGCCGGCAGCGACTTGGCCCTTAGCGAGTAAACGCAGACGGTGGTCTTGTGGCTGTCGTTCTGGCTCCAGTCGATGAACGTCTTGCCGGCGCGAAGCGATTTGGCCATTTGGCTAAGGGCTTTGTCCGGCCGCTTCTTTTCGTAAGCCTGGGCAACCGCGCGGGCGAACGATTTCGTCTGCGCGAACGTCACGGGCGTGTTGAGCGGCACATGAAGATGAAGGCCCTTGCCGCCGGAGGTTTTGGCGAAGCTTTGAAGCCCGGCTGCATTAAGCATCTCCCGCAGTTCGAGCGCCACCCTTGCGCAGTCGATGACAGAGACGCCCTCCCCCGGATCAAGATCAAACACCATGGTCGTCGGCGTATCTGGAGTCTGGCACAGATGAAGAAGCGTGTGAAGCTCAATGCTGGCCAGATTGGCCACCCACGCCAGGGTCGCCGCGTCGTTCACAAGGCAGTATCTCAGTGGCTCGTCGTTCGTGGGAACCTCTCCCGTTGAAACCCAGTTGGGGCGGTGCGAAGGGCATCGTTTCTCGTAGAAGTGTTTGTCCTCCACGCCGTGCGGATACCTTTTGAGTGTGACGGGACGGTCCTTGAGATGCGGCAGCATGGCCGGGGCTATTCGAAGATAGTAGCTGATGACCTGCGCCTTGGTGAACCCCTGCTGTGGGTAAAGCACCTTTTCGAGGTTGGTCAGCTTGAGCTTTCTGTCGTTGATGCTGACCACTCGACCGCTCATGACTTCCTCTGGCGCGCTGCTTGTTCGACGCTCTGCTCAAGGGCCGCCAGCAGGTCGGCGATGTCGCCGGGTTCCTCTTCCTCCGAGGAAACGGGCGGAGCATGCACAACCTCTTTGTGCGATCGCTTTTCTTCAACAAGCCGCATGAGGCGCTCCTGGCCGTCCTGGTCATAGCGTGAAGGGTCGAAATCCTTGCGTTTCATCCTGGCTATCACTTCGCGGCAGGCGGCAACGAGTTGCTCGGGGGCGTGTTGCGAGGCGAATTCAACGGCGTCCGCCACCGATTCGGCATAGTGCAGAAGCATCAGGCACAGGACGCCGTCTATGCTTTGCACCGCACTGAGGTATTGTCGGTCTCTCATGACGAACTCGGCGATTCCGACCTTGTGAGTTTTTGCCAGCGCCTCGACAAGCAGCGCATACGGCCGCTCTGCGCCGGCGGGGACAAGATAATAAGGACGATCGTAGAAAACCGGCGCCACAGCCTGTTCGTCCACAAAATCGCGTATCTCTATCGTGCTGCTCTTGCGAGGCTCGACGGAGTTGATTTCCTCCTGCAGGACGACAACGTATTTGCCCGGCGCGTATTCGTATCCTTTCTGTATGTGCTCGGGATGCACAACGGCGTTGTGCGCCGGGCAGATCATGCGGCGATGAAGACGGGCGTGGTCGGCGTCGTGCAGAAGGTGCAGCGAGGCGCGGCGGCTTTGCAGGGCGGGCACTATGCTCACCGGCACGGTGACCAGTCCAAAGCTGAGGCTTCCTGTCCAGAGCGGCCGGGCCATGGTTCCCCTTCCTGGTTCTAACGCGGTCTTTGCAGCTTCGCCGCCTGGCAGACCACATCCCCGACGGGTCGATCGTCAACCAGTCCCTTATATGATGCCTGCTGCACCTGTCCATCCTGTGGCCAGCGGCGATACTCCACACGCACTATCAGTCGCGGCGCAACATGATATGCGCTTCGAGAAGGAGGTTGGGCGAAGGGGCTCAGGGGCCGTTCCAGTCGCCTCAGCAGCACCAGAAGTCCGTGGCGGGTGCGCTCGTCCCATCCGGTGCCGACGTTCCCGACGTAGTGCAGCACGCCGTTGGCGTCGTGGCAGCCCAGCAGCAGCGAGCCAAGGCCGCCCCTGCCGTGCTTCTCGACCAGGTAGCCGCCGACCACGAACTCCTGCTCCAGCACCAGCTTGATCTTTCGCCAGCTTGCGCTGCGAACGCCTGGTTCATATCGGCTGTTCAGTTGCTTGGCGATGATTCCTTCAAGGCCGTGGTCAGCGGCGGCTTTAAGCAAATCCTCGCCCCTGTGGGCAAACGTCGGCGGCACGCGGCTGCACGGATGCCTGACGCCAAGGCCGTCGAGTATTTCCCGACGCCGCGTGTAAGGAAGCCTGATGGTGCTTTCTCCGTTTGCCCACAGCACGTCGAAAATGAAGTACTGCACCGGAGTGCGACGGGCGTGATGCAGAAAATCGCTGCCAGCGTGCATCCTGTGCTGGAGGCGCTGAAAGCTGGGCCTGCCCTTTTCGTCAAGTGCGACAATCTCGCCGTCGAGGATCACATCGCCGGGGCCCAGGCTTTCGCCGACATCTTCAAGCTCGGGGTATTTGGCCGTGACGTCAAGCAGGTTTCGGCTTTCAAGGCGCCAGGTTGAACTGTTCCAGTAACCGATGGCCCTGGCGCCGTCCCACTTGAATTCATAGGCCCAGTTTTCGTCATCCGTCGGCAGATCGCCGGTTGAAGCGAGCATCGGGCTGATGTGCAGGCGATTGATGTCCCGGCGGCAGTCGGGGCAGAGCGGCTCGTCGCGTTCCTCGACGCAGTGCATGCAGACAAGATCGTCGCATCGCCAGCATCTTTGCGTCATGTCGTACGTGCAGTGGCCGCCGCAGTGCCGGCACACGATTTCACCCGGCTCGTCTCGCACGCTTTGGGGCATGGCCTCTCCTTTGACGCGCTTCCTGAAGGCTTTTTCGCAGTTGTTCAAGCAGGTTGGCCTCTGGACTTGGCGCTGGTTGCGGCGCCGGCCCGGCGGGCATCGGCTCGCCGGCTATCTTTTTCTGAATCAGCTCCTGGAGCTTCTGTTGAAACTCGTCGCGATACTGCGACGGATCAAACTCGCCCGCCATGGTGTTGATAAGGTATCGCGCGGTTTGGATCTCTCTTTTGTCGAGCGAAGTCTTGAGCTGATCGCTTTGGGAGAACAAGGAACTTGCGGCAATGACATCGTCGGCGGCGCGAAGCGTGACAAGCGAGGCGGCGTTCCACATCGGCCCCAATACGCCGACGTAGCTTTTGTTTCGCATGACCCACTTGCATATGGCCACGGTCGAAGTGATTTGCATCGCCTCGATCAGCGCATCCAGCGGCCGGCGGTCCTGGTCGGGGGCAAGCCAATATGTCCGGTCCATGTACCGCCCGTCAACCGAGCCGGCGGGCACGAAATCCAGAACGTCGATGTCCCTGCTGGGCGGCGGATCAAGGGCGCGAAGCTCGCCTTCGTCCAGAATGACGTATTCATCCTGCTCCAGAGGATAACCGCGGACGATGTGCTCGCTTGAGACGGGCTCATTCTCCAGCCCGCAGTACATCTGCTGGCGAAGGCGGACCATGTCCTGATCGTGAAGCATGTTGAAGCTTACGGGGCGGCTTCTGACGGCGGTGTGCAGTTTGACGGCCGGGCGAATCGCCCCAAGGGCGATAACGCCTTTCCATATGGCTCTTGATGGCATTGAGAAACACCGTTTGATGCTGTCTGCGGCCTGTCACCGTCCCCAGGTTCTAATTGCCAGCGTCTGTTCAACGTATTGGAAGTGCCGCTGCTCATCCCGGCAGTTTTTCGCCACCAACGTAAGGATGGGCAGCGGCAGCTTCATCCTGCTTGCTTCGGTGTATCGACGGCTTATCAGCCGCTCGTTCGTGTGCATGACATCCAGCGCCGCTTCCGCGCCGGCAGAGGGCGTCACCGGAAGAAGTCCCGGTTCCATTTCGTTGCCGGACTTTGGCGATGGAGGCTCAAAACCCAGGTTGCGTATAGTCGTTGTGAGTTCGTCAACGTGCCGCTCGTGATCGTATCTGAACTGCGCGAACCTGTCGCGGATCGCAACCACGTCCACGGCCGCAATCGCCTGTTCGTAAGCCACAACGGCGTCCATGTCGAGGCGCGCCAGCGCCGCTAGCACTTCGACGACTTCACCAGGATTCATGGCGAACTCCCGACGACCTTGGTTTTACGCGGCAGCAGCGTTTCTGTCTCGAAGCCGCTCCACCGGATGGGAGCCTTCGGTTTCCAGTCGATAATCGCGTCCCTTGTTTTGAATATGCTCTTCGATCACTGCCTGGCTGGGCACGTATCCATCCGCGTTGACCATTTTCTGGAAGCGGAAGAACCTGGCGTCCTTTGGCAGTTCGCTCACCGGCACATATTCAGTCTCGTCGGCGGTAAGATCTATCTGCGACGCGAGCACCTGCCTGACATACGCCTTGTTGGACTGGAATATCGTCAGTTGCGGCAGTTCGTCGGGCAGCAGCTCGCGGGCATCACGACCTTCGTTCTTCATCAGCAGGTCCGCGGCTATGCGAAGGTGCTCGACCTCGTCTTCCAGATTGCGTTGCCACACGGCGCGAACCCGCTGGTCGCTTTCACTGGTCAGACAGGAATAATACATGTAGCATTCGTTATATTCATGCAGCAGCAGCCGCTCGAACCATGATTCGTTGGGGTCCGCCAGCGATTCGTAATGGCTTACGTGCTGCTCTTCAATCTGGGCGATTTCCAGGTAAAGCCCCCTGGCGATGTGCTCGATGAAGCTTGGGCCCACGTTCATGTAGTAGTTCATGGTCTGCTGCTCGCCCGAGACGATCGTCAGCACATGCAGCTTGGTGAGGATGTCCGCGGTGTTGCGATCATAGTGCATTCGCAGCGTGTCGAACGGGTGAATATGTTCGCTGATGGTCGGTCTGCCCGGCATGATTTCGGTCAGATCGCCCACGATCTTCTCCGGCCGCTTGTTTTCGAGCATCTCCATGAGGTTCGCGTAGCGGTAAAGATGATCGAAATCCTCAAGAAGGGCAAAGTCCAACGCTGCCTTGACGTTCGGGTCGGGCTCGGTTCTGGCAAGGTAGGCGGTAAGGTCCACCGCAACCTGCTCGTAACCCAGCGTTACCTCCAGCGTGCTTTCTTCGCCGCTGAGCAACCAGTTGACATGTTTCTGCTGTTGTTGCTCGATGCGCCTGGTCGCCGCCAGTTGCTTTTTGAGTTCATGATCATTGCAGTGCCTTGAGAACTGGCGATTGAATATCTGCCCTTCAATTTCGATGCCGTTCATCAGAATCACCCGAGTGCGCGTGTACGGATCGGCTGATTCCTTGTCGATTGGCATGACGTTCATTTCCTGCCAGTTGCGAAACTGTTTGTCTATGGGAGTGCCTTTTTCCTCTAACGGATTAAAACCCATGGGGTGTGTCCTTTCCGGATGTTTATGGCTCGGTTGGCCAATCAGCTCTGACTGGCCCTTGGATTAACCTGCGAAATCGCAACCTGCGAAAGTTCCTTGTCGGTTGAGCCTTCTTCGTCCAGAGTGGTCTGAAGCAGGTCTGCTACCCTCTGGTGGCCAAGCTCCCTGGCGTATGTTCTTGCCGAGCCGTAAGAAGCCATTTCGTAGTGCTCGACCCTCTGGGCGGCGGCGATCAGCGCGGCGTCCTTCACGTGCGGATCGCCGTCCATGCTGATTATCATCTGGCCTTCGGAGATGATGCCCTTCATGCCTTCAGCGCCAACGCGCTCAGGTTGTCTTCCAAGCTCGCGGAAGATTTGTTCGAGCCGCTCCTTCTGTCTTTGCGTCTGTTCGAGATGCTTGTCGAACGCCTGTTTAAGAACGGGCGAACTGGCCGCCTCTCGCATCTTCGGCAGGGCCTTGATGATCTGGTCTTCCACGTCGTAGAGCTCGTTTAGCTCCTCCAGCAGAAGGTCTTGCATGTTGTCGAGTGATTTTCCCGCAGCCTTTATCCGCGCGATGAGTCCCATATGTGGTCCTTTCAGAGTATTTGCCCGAAGAATTGTAGGTGAGGGCGTGGGCGCAACCTTATCGGTTCGAAGCCTATTCTGGCATAGGGGCGCAGCGCAAAGCAGCCATGACGGCGCGCCTCAGATCGTCCTTGCCGGATGTGATATCCATGTGAACCTGCAACACCCAGAGCGGCATTGACAGGTTGGCGGCGGCGATCTTGACGGCGTCTTTGGCTGTCGTGATCAGCGCCTCGGCATTGCATCGCGCAGCCTGCGACATGATGTATTCCATCTGAAGCGAGTCGTATCGAGCGTGATCGGCGAAGGCTGCCTCGCCCGCAAGGCTTGCCCCCAGCTCGGCCAGCGTTCGAAAGAATGCCCGCGGATTGCCCAGGCCGCAGAAGGCGAACACGCGCTTGCCGCGGAGGATCGAGATGTCGCGGGCGACGCCGTCTTCAATCACCGCCGACGGGCGATGCACAGCAGCGGCCTTGAGAGCATTTGGCGCGAGTTCCGTCAGCCGGCTGCTTAACGCCGCAAGCTCTTGGGCGCTGACGGCATTGCTCCTGGTGATGACAATCGCGTCCGCCGAAGAGATTGCTTTGACCGGCTCGCGCAGCAGCCCGCGAGGCAGGCATCTGCCCATGCCGAAGGGATTGGTGGCGTCGATAAGCATGATGTCCAGATCGCGCCTGAGGCGAAGATGCTGGAATCCGTCGTCCATTATCAGAACATCCGCGCCTTGCCGCACCGCGCGTTTGGCCGATTCCACGCGGTCTGGCCCTTCAATCACCAGTGCGGGCTGTCCAAGAGCCTCCCGAAGCATTTTCGCCTCGTCGCCTTCGCCCCCTTGCCCCTTGTAGCCGCGAATCAGCACGGCGGGCTTGCGCCCCGCCTGCGTAAGAAGGCCGGACAACCAGGCTACCATCGGCGTTTTACCGGAGCCGCCGGCGGTGATGTTTCCAACTGAGATGACGGGCCGGCCCGCGGAGTGCGAAGGCAGGAATCCCTTGCGGTACGCCCAACGGCGGCATCGAACGGCAAGAGCGTACGGTCCCGACGCGACGGACAGCACCGCTCGCAACGAAGACCATGCAGGCCCGCGCCGCTCGCCGGAAAGAATGTCATGAATCGCCTGTTGATTCATGGCGACGATGATATCAGGCCAGGCGCGGTTGCTCTAGTCCGCGATGTATTCAAGTTCCTTTTCGCGGCCCTCGTCGGGAGATACTTCGTGCTTATGGAAGAGGCGAAGTATGTTTGTGCTCATGCCCTGCGCCAGCTTGGAGGCTACTTCCTGACCGTACGTTGCGGATGGATTTTCCTGCGGCTTGAGTTCAACAGGGGGCACGGGATGCCCGATTCCGCGAGGCCGGTCCTTTGGCCACAGCCTGGCGTCGATCGGGCTGGCCTCGGCGTCGACAACCCAGACCGAGGTTTCAAATCTGCCCTGCCACAGGGGGCTCATCGGGTTGTCCTTCATAATCAGCTTGTCTATCTGGACGTAAAGCACCACCTCCGCGCCGAGGCGGCGCCCGACCTCGCTGATGGGCATGGATTGAAAACCGGGCGTCATCGACAGATCCTGCACCAGCTCGTACGGAACCGTGGAGCGCGCAATGCCATGTTCCACCAGGCCCTTGCTGACAAGATCGGCCAGCTCGAACTTGATGGGCTCGTAGGGAACCGGCTGGCGATCGTCAACGAAGACAAGGTATCTCTTGCCTTGCGGTGGCTCGTAAACCGCATTGACCTTCTGCGGAGGCTGGAACACCGCCACCACCCAGGCCACAAGCTGGCAGCCGCCCATAAGCGAAGCAATCAGTAGCATTACACCGGCGTACGGCAGGTTTCTGTGGTTCATATTCACACCTAAGCTGGGATTTTGTGATTGTAGAACTTCTTGACCACCTTGTCGGCGAACTGAAGCACCGTCATGTGCATCACGATGCGGTTGTCGTCGCCGAGCAGGCCTTCGGGCCGCTTCTCGGGATAGATAATGCGGATGTCCTGGCTGCGATAGACCATTGCATCTCGTTCGGGAGCGGAGGCGTCGTACATGCTTACGGTGCCGGTGACCATGCCCCTGAAAAGGTTGATGCTGCCCGGTTCGCGCGTTGTAAACTCCTGAAGGGTCACAAACATAAGATAGTCCGCGCCGAGTGCCTTGGCCACTTCGGTTCTGGGCATTTCATCCCAATCGATGCGCTCCTGCTGAAAGGAAAGCACCCGCACGACGTCCACCAGGGTTGTGCCCTTGAAGTTCTTCTTTACCTCGTCCTTCTCAAACTCGCCGGCGATGGCCCGTCCTATGTACTCCTGCACCATTGGGTACTCGTGCTTTATCCTCTGGTCAACGTAGGTTATGACGGCCACCTTCTTGCCGCTCAACTTGGCGTCGCATTCGGCGGGGACGCTTTTCATCTGATTGGCCGGCGAGATCACGTACAGCGGCCAGGCTATGAGGTTGCAGCCGCCAACGGCCAGAAGCGAAAGACAAAGAAAGAGGCATCTAGGCAGCATGTTCGTCCCTTTCAAGGCATGAAAGTCAAAAAAGAAGC
>JAAYCO010000175.1 GCA_012729725.1 Planctomycetota bacterium | reverse complement strand
AGCTGCGTAAATTCCGGCTGGCGGTCGGCCCGCAGGTCCTCGTCGCGGAAGCAGCGGACGATCTGGTAGTACTTGTCCAGGCCGCCGACCATGAGAATCTGCTTGAACAACTGGGGGCTTTGCGGCAGCGCGTAGAACATTCCTCGCTGCAATCGCGACGGCACAAGAAAGTCTCGCGCGCCTTCAGGCGTGGAGCGAGTCAGGAACGGCGTTTCAACCTCGGTGAATCCACGCTCGTCCAGCGCTGTGCGCATGGCCTTGCAGATTTCGTGGCGAAGCACGAGCGATCGCGTCATGTCCGGCCGGCGGATATCGACGTACCTGAACCTCAGCCGCGTCTCTTCGGCGACATTGGCGAACTCGTCGGGCTCGAACGGCACGGTATCGCTGCGGTTGAGAACACTCAGGGACGTTCCGAGAACTTCGACCTCTCCGGTTGGCAGCTTGGGATTGACGCGGTCTTCGCCGCGGTGCCGCACAATGCCGGCGACCGATATAACCCACTCGTTTCTCAGCGAGCGAGCAAGCGTATACATGGCCTGGGCCGCCTGGTCGTTATCTTTTGGCAGGTCAAAGACTACCTGCGTGATTCCATACCTGTCTCGCAGGTCGATAAACACAACGCCGCCGTGGTCGCGGTAGCTGCGAACCCATCCGCACAGGCGAACGCTCGTGGAAATATCCGTCGCTCGCAGTGCGCCACAGTTGTGGCTGCGTTTGAGCACATCATCAGTGAAGTTATCCATGGCTTCTTTCCAGAAATATTGAAACGGTTACTTTACCGCAAGTTACGGGCTTTTCAATAGCAAGAATGGTTGTGCGGACCGCCCGGGGAGGCCATGATGTCTGCATGAACCGGAAACAAACGGCGGTTATTACGGGCGCATCGAGCGGAATCGGCAAGGCGACGGCACTGGCGTATGCCCGCCGCGGCTGGGCTGTGGTGCTTGGCGCGAGGCGAAAGGAGCACCTTGAAGAGGTCGCCGACCAATGCCGCAAGGCCGGGGGCGAGGCGCTGGCGGTTGTCACCGATGTCGCGGTGGAGGAACAGGTCCAAAACCTTGTTCGGTCGGCAGTGGAGGCATTCGGCGGCCTTGACGTAATGGTCAACAACGCCGGCTTTGGACATTACGGCAGGGTTCACGAAGTGGGCAGCGAGGACATGCGGCACATCTTCGACGTCAACTTCCACGGGCTGTTTTACGGGTGCAAGGCGGCTGCGGGAGTCATGATCCGCCAGGGCGGCGGGCACATATTCAACGTGTCGTCGGTCATCGGCAAACGCGGCTCGCCGTTCAACGGGGCGTACAGCGCCAGCAAGTTCGCCGTGTGCGGGCTTACGGAATCGATGCGAGTCGAGATGCGAAGCTACAATGTGAACGTAACGCTCGTGTGCCCGGGGCTGACACGGACCGAGTTTTTCGGCAACGTCCGAGGCAGGACGTCCAGCGAGGGCTACCAGAGCAGTTTTGTTCGGCTTCGCACGATGATGGACCCCCAAAAGGTGGCCCGCAAAATAGTTGCGATCACGGGACGAAGGGTTCCGCAGGTCGTTTTCACCCCCGGAGGGAAGTTCCTTGTCCTGGCGGCAAGCCTCAGTCCGCGATTTGCGGACTGGCTGATGAAGTTCTATCACGACGATCTGCTGCGGCGCCAGGAGCAGACGCAAGCGACCAGACAGGGCGGCTGATGGTTTTTGCATCGACGGGGCTTTTGGGCGGTGCGGGCAGGCGCGGTTAGGGTAGAATCCTTGGCATGACAGACCGTCCGACAATTGGCATAACAATGGGCGACCCCGCCGGCGTCGGGCCTGAGATTATCGTCAAGGCCCTGTCGCAGCCGGGCATGCTCAACCGCGCAAGGTTCGTCATCTTCGGCCTCAGCGAACAACTTGCCTACACCGCCGACCTTGCCGAACAGAACTTCCTGTTCCATCGCGACCACCACGAAGAAGCCCGGCGATACGAACTGCCCCTTGTCGTGCTCGATTACGACGAGTTGACCATGCCTGCCCAGATCGACCGCGGGCCAACCCGCCTTGGCGGCCAGGCCAGCATGAAGTTCTGCGAAGACGCCATCGAGGCAGCCCGCGGCGGAATCATCGACGCGATCGTCACCGCCCCAATCTCCAAGACCAGTTGGCGCATGGCAGGGTACAGGCGATTCCCCGGCCACACCGAGTTGCTGGCCGAGAAGTTCAAGGCCCGCAACGTGGCCATGATGTTTGTCGCGCCCAGGCTCAAGGTCGTACTGGCGACAATACACGTCGCGATTACGGAGATACGCAACCTGCTGACCATCGGCTGCGTGTTCAACCCCGTTGACCTTGCCGACCAGGCGCTTCGCAAGTGGTGGAAACTCGACCACCCCAGAATCGCCGTTGCGGGGCTTAATCCGCACGCCGGCGAAAACGGCGCATTCGGCGACGAAGAAGAGCGAATCATCAAGCCCGCCCTGCTGATGGCCAAAGAGGCGGGAATAAACGTTCATGGCCCCTTCCCCGGCGACACCGTCTTTCTCAAGGCGCTCGAGGGACAATACGATTGCGTCGTCGCCATGTATCACGACCAGGGCCTTATACCGATCAAGCTGCTTGCATGGCGCGACGCGGTGAATGTTACGCTGGGCCTGCCCATCATCCGCACCAGCCCCGATCACGGAACCGCCTTCGATATCGCCGGCAAGAACAAGGCGGATGCATCAAGCATGGTCGCCGCGATAAACCTCGCGATAGACCTTGCTCATTCGGCGAAGAGCTAAGTCCACTGGGCCGCGCTGTCGCCTGTTTCATGATTGCGGGCGGCGTGAATGGCCTGAACGGTTTCCCGACAATACTGAATCGTCTTTTCGAGGCCCTCTTTGCGCGGCACGCTCGGCTGCCATCCCAGTATCTTCCGCGCCAGCGTGATGTCCGGCCGGCGGAGTTTCGGGTCGTCGCCCGGCAGGGGCTTGAAGGCAAGCGAGCTGCGCGAGCCGGTAAGCTCGATCACTTCCTCCGCAAGCCGGCGTATCGGTATCTCATCGCAGTTGCCGATGTTGATCGGGCCGTCGTAATCGCACCGGCTCAGCCTGACGAGGCCCTCAACCTGGTCGCTGACGTAGCAGAAGCTGCGCGTCTGCGAGCCGTCGCCGTGCATGGTGACGGGTTCGCCGGCCAGCGCCTGCATTATGAAATTCGTCACAACCCGCCCGTCGTCGATTCGCATGCGCGGGCCGAAGGTGTTGAAGATTCGCGCGATGCGAACCTTCATTGAATACCGACTTCGGTAGGCGGTGATCATGGCCTCGGCGAACCTCTTGCCCTCGTCGTACATGCTGCGCGTGCCGATGGGGTTCACATTGCCCCAGTAACTCTCCGGCTGTGGATTCACCTTTGGATCGCCATAAACTTCGCTGGTGGAAGTATGCAGGAAGACGGCGTTCTTTTCCCGGGCAAGTTCAAGCATGTTGCGCGTGCCTTCGCTGCAGACACGGAGGATCTCGATGTTCAGCGGCGCGAAGTCTACCGGGCTTGCCGGGCAGGCAAGATTGCACACAAGGTCCACCGGCCCGGAAATGGCGACCGGGTTGATTATGTCGTGCAGGATGAACTTGAAACCGTGGTTGGCGCTGAGCCATTGCAGGTTTCTCTTGTCGGCGGTGACGAGGTTGTCCAGGCCGATCACCTCGTTGCCGTCCCGGCAGAAGCGGTCCGCCAGGTGGCTGCCTATGAACCCGGCTGCGCCGGAAATGATGATACGCATGGGATTTCTCCTTAGGTGGCGACCTACCATGCTATGTCCGGCGGTGGACGGTCCGTCGTCGGAGGCTCGGAAAATGTGGAGGTGCGCATGAACATTACGGTGGTTGGCTCTGGTTATGTTGGACTCGTCACCGCAAGTTGCCTGGCCTCGTCGGGCAACCATGTGATGGCCGCTGACAGCGACCGGCACAAGATAGAAGCCCTGTCGCGCGGCAAATGCACGTTTTTCGAGCCGGGCCTGCGCGAGATGCTTGCGGACGGGCTTGATAGCGGCAGGCTGAAATTCAGCACCGACATTGCCAACGCCGTCTCTCAGGCCCAGGTGGTGTTTATTTGCGTGGGCACGCCGTCGCTCGAAGACGGCAGCGCCGACCTGTCGGCCGTGGAAGACATCGCGTGCAGCATTGCCCAGAACATGTCCGACGGGCTGCTGGTTGTGATCAAGTCCACCGTGCCGGTGGGCGCCGCACGCCGGGTGAGCGAACTGATCGAAAGCAGGACCGCCCATCCGTGCACTGTCGTTTCCAACCCGGAATTCCTGCGCGAGGGAACCGCGTTGAACGACTTTCTTCGTCCCGACCGCGTGGTGGTCGGCACGAACGATCCCGAAGCCATGCAGGTGATGCGCGAGTTGTACGCCCCGTTCGTCAGGACCAACCAGAACATCCTGTTCGTCAGCAACGAGGCGGCGGAGATGATCAAGTACGCCTCGAACGCTTACCTGGCCACTCGCATCAGCTTTATCAACGAGATAGCCGACATCTGCGCTCGCACCGGCGTTGACGTTGGCCAGGTTCGCGCCGGGCTTGGCGCCGACAAGCGCATCGGCAGCGGGTATCTTTTCCCCGGCGCCGGGTATGGGGGCAGTTGTTTTCCCAAGGACGTTCAGGCGCTCATCCACGTGGGCCAGCAGGCAGGCGCGGACGTTGGCATCCTGCGGCAGGTGCATCTTCGCAACGAGCGGCAGAAGCGTCTGCTGGCGGAGATGGTTCTGGAGCGGCTTGGGCCGGACCTCACCGGCAGGACAATCGCGTTGTGGGGGCTGGCGTTTAAGCCCGACACCGACGACATTCGCCAGGCCCCGGCCATGGAGGTCATCCGCCGGCTGCGACAGGCGGGCGCGACGCTTCGCTGCTACGATCCCAAGGCCTGCCTCAACGCCCGGTATGAACTGGGCGACGTTGGCGACGGCGTTACGTTCGAGTGCGACCCCTACGCCGTCCTCGACGGCGCCGACGCCCTAGTCATATGCACGGAATGGAATGAGTTTCGCACGCCGCAGTTCGACGTCATCCGCCGGAAGCTCAAGGAGCGGATAATCTTCGACGGCAGGAATCTTTACGAACCGGCGACGCTGCTTCGCCAGCGGCTGGAGTATCACTCGATAGGCAGACAGCCCACGGCGCCCGTGAAGAGCATCTCGTCGAAGCCGATTCGCAATGCGGTTTGACGGCCGAGAGCCGGCGAGAGTTATTTGGACAGCAGATCCGCCAGGCGGTGAAGAACCTCGCCGATGACGTTTTCGGGGCTGGACGCCCCCGCGAGCACGCCGACCGTCAGAGGCCGGCGATCGGGCAGCCAGCCGGAGAACTCGCAAGACTGCTTGGTTTCGGGATCGTACGCGCGAATCAGCTCGGCGCTGACGATTCCGCCGGCGTCTTCGATGAACCACGCCGGTCCACGCTGGCGGGCAAGCTCGTGAAGATGCGTGGTGTTGGACGAACCGAAGCCCCCCACCACGACGATGAGGTCGCACCTGGAGCGGCACAGTTCCAACGCAGCCGACTGGCGCTGCTGGGTGGCCTTGCAGACCGTGGGCTGAAACGCCAGCCGGGCCGTGCAATTCTTGCCGAAGCGGGACTTGAACGCCTCGTTCACCAGCCGCCGCACCTCCATCGTTTCGTCGTACAACATGGTGGTCTGGCTGACCTGCGCCAATCGCAGAAGCGGCGCCATCGAGTCGGCGTTCGACGCGTGCCTGCCGAAGCGTTCTCGCGGCGAAACGCTGTCATCGCCGCCGGCGACAAGATCGCAGAATCGCTTTGCCTCTTCGAGATCGCCAACGACAAGGTACCGCCCGCCCACCGCCTCGAGCCGGCTTTTGGTGACGACGGTTTCGTCGTGCATCGCCCTGCCGAAGATCAACACGCCGAAGCCTTCCTGCACGGCGTGCCTTGCCCACGCCCACAGCCGGCGCACGTCGCCGCAGGTGGTGTCGAGTATCTTGCAGCCGATGGCCTTGAGCCGCGTTTCTATGTCCAGAGTAACGCCGAAGGCGGGAATCACGCCGCAGTCGCCGGGGCTGAGATGGCTGTCAAGATCTGCAATGCTCGGCCCGTCCAGCATGACCACGCCCCTGCCGCGGAAATACTCGTTCACCCACGGGTTGTGAATGATCTGGCCCAGCAGGAAGAACCGCGTGCCCGCCGCCGATTCCTTGTTCAACGCCCTGTCAAGCAGCGCAATAGCACCCGTCACGCCGCGGCAGAAGCCAAAAACCTCCGGCAGAACAAGTTCGCCCCCGGGCAGCTTCCACCGCCCGCCCGCCGCCTTGATGCGGTCGACAATCTCACTGCGAAAAGTCTGATGAACGTTCATACCCATGTTACGCCCCGATTGTCACATCCGCCCGGCCGGAGTGCAATATTGGCTTTTAATCCCCGATAATCAGCACGGACGTCCGCCGGCGTCTTCGCAGCCGAAAAGCTCAACGTGGCCGGATACCCCGTTGGGGATGAACTGGTAAAGAGGATTGCTGCTACCGCCACCGGTGTAGATAGCGAAATAACCTGGCAAACGGCCAAGCACGAAGGTGCTAAAGTCGCGCGTGTTGGATGGCGGCATTTCAGCCCTGATCAGCACCTCACCCACCTTACGCCGGTTGGCGGAGAAAAGCTCCGGCACCGACAGCTCGATCATCCAGAGCTTCTCCTTTGAAAGAGCGGAAAGAGCTTGGATTTCATTTCTACTGAACAGGCATCCAGCCCAATCAGAAACCTTGGCAAGATGCTTCACGTAATCCTGGCTGTCAATCAGGATGGCGCGAAGTACAAGGCGATTGGCCTTTGCAGAGACCTCCAGGCGCGACTCCCATGACTTGCCAGGGTGTGGAAGCTGAGGAAGCATGCTGAAAAGGAAATCCGAGCCGATAACCTCTGCTCTCAAGCCATTGATCTTCACGCTCTTTGGGAGTGTGGAAATAACGTGGGCCACGCATTCATCCTGCATGTTGCACAGTGGAGCGTGGGCTGGTCTGTCCTTGCAGCGCCTCCTAGTATACAGAAAATTCCTTGGGACGCAGAAATTGGAGCCCCAGTTATCGTCATGTCCCAAATACGTGCTGAGCCAGGATTCGCTTGGCACATATGCGGTGCCCGCACCGACACGAAAATAAGATATCTCGGCGCTGGGAACCCAGGTGTCTTCATTAAAGGTATGCCCAAATAACGGGATCGCATGATGATCTTGATTAGATGTTCCAAAGCAGATTATTACCGGATAGCCGGACTCAATGCTTCCGTAGAGATACTTCTGGAACGGAGGCGGCTCCCGTGTGTTCGCCGTGGCCTCGGTATAGTCGGCTCTCGTGCAGTTGGCGCCCGCAGCCTCAAGTATGGACACTATTTCGTCCGCTGTCAGTCCGGTCCCATCAGGTCCGCCAGCCTTTTTCCTGACATGATCAATCTTCACCTCGGGGAGTTGATTCATCTCCCTGTACGTCATGTCACCTTTATGGTGAAACCTGGCGGCGGCTGTTCGACACGCCACATGCGCGCAAACGTTAGTCATGTTGTTCTGCTGAGCGTACAGGTATCCATTCACTCTGAATGTGTGACCGCCAACAGAACAATCCCAGGATTGCTGGCCACGAATGAAGTTATTGTCATGCCGGCTTGAAGTAACAACAGATTCAAATACCCTGATTTTGCGTTTCTGGCCCGGGACAACGTCTTCCTTCAGAATTGCGTAGCCGATAAAGGCGTCATTCGACACTGACGCAATCGCGTGTTGCGTTTCCAGTGATTTGTTGAAGAAGCTTAGTCGGCGAACCCGACAGTCGGAAAGATGAGAATATCTGGTGGCAATATCCTCGTTTTCCTGAACCAGATCTTCTGCTTGAGCATACGGTATTTTCTCGACAACCATTGTCTTGCCGTCATGCTGACGCACTTGGGACATGATTCGCCGCAACGACGGCAGCCCCGCGAACTCTCTCTCAACAAAGTCGAAATTCGAGAAGGGCCTTTCGAGCGGATAAATCTTAAATGTTTCACCATCTATCCAGCGGGCATGACGCGCCATATCGAGTCCTATTCAGTCGAACACGGAGATACGGCAATTAACGAACAAGGATGTGTGTCTTCTTCGAGTCTTCTTCGAAACGTGAGAGGTTCTTAAGGTAATCCGGCACGTCATCGTTCTGGAAATGAACGACCTTCTCTATACAACCGGGCACAGCTGACATGCGGCGAAGCAAGTTCTTTCTGTTTTCCTCGGTCCCTTTAACAGGCTTTCCCATGGTCTTCCTTTCCTTTTGCGGGCTACACAGCGTGTCGTCCACAAACAGCCTGCGGTCTACATAATTCTACCACGACCAACGGAAACACGGCATGAACATCTGACAACTCACTTGACCTGCCAGTTCCGGAATGAAGCTGGCTGTAAATGTAATCGACCAAATAGGTTACCCGTTTCACTCCATATCGTCAAACACAACTTTAGGGTCTGGAACCGGAAAACTAGCCCCGCCGCGGGTCTTTTTGTAGAATCCGCGACGATGAGCAAGCTTATTTCATTAGCGATAGAAACAACATGCCGCCGAGGCGGGCTGGCGCTTGGCGAAGATGGCGAGATGGTCGAGCGAATCATGTTCGACGCGTCGCACCGCCATGCCGTGCAGATCGTCGGCAGGATGGACGAACTGCTCAAGAGGCACAGGCTGGCTGCGGGCGACGTCGGCGAGCTGTACGTCTCTGCGGGGCCGGGCAGCTTCACCGGCACTAGAATAGGAATCACCGTCGCAAGGACGATGGCGCAGGCGGTCGCGGGCCTGAAGACTGTTTCAGTGCCCACCGCGCACGCCGTCGCGCTGAACGCCGAAGGCATGGAGTGGCGAAACCTGGGCGTTGTCATGGCCTCCAAGGACGATCAGGTGTACGCCTGCCTGTTCGCCCGGCAGGACGGCGGCATCGTTCAACAGGGCTCGCCGGCAGTGCTTGGCGCCGAGGAATTGCTTGGCCAATTCCCCCGGCCGATCCTGCTGATCGGAGAGGCCCTGGACCACGTCGATTTGAGCGGCGAGGGCGTGACGATCGGCCCGAGCGAGGCGTATTTGCCCGACCCCGCAGCCGTGTGGAAGCTTGGACGCCAGGCCGCAATCGCCGGCAATTTCACCGAAGCCGCCGCCCTGCTGCCCATCTACCCCCGCAAGCCTGAAGCGCAGCGGCTGTGGGAAAAGAACCACTAAGGCTTTCCTTCCTGCGCCGTCCTGATAGAATCTTGCATGGAAGGATTAACAAAAATGCGAGTCGACACACAGTTCTCGGTATTCCTGATCAACAAGCCCGGCGTTCTTGCATCGGTGACGGGCGCACTTGCCAAGGCAAGAGTCAACCTTACCGCGCTGGCGCTGATGGACAGCGGCGAACACGGCGCGCTTCGCCTGGTTTGCGACGACGCCGACAAGGCGCGACAGGTGCTGGGCAAGGCCCATGACCGCTGGACGGAAACAGAAGTTGTCGTCATGGATCTCGACAATGAACCGGGCGCTTTCGCCACCGTCGCCAAACGCCTGGCCGATGAACATGTGAACATCACCTACGCATACTGCACCGGCGGCGCTTTCGGCGGCAAAACCACGGCGGTGTTCAAGGTAATGGACCTCAAGAAGGCAATCAAACTGCTCGACGCGATGAAGGCGGAGAAAGCCCAGAAGAATCCGGTCAAGACCGCCAAAGGCAGAAAAGATTAGATCATTTTGCGTAAAGGTAGTCGTCATTCTTCGTCGGTGAGGCCAGCATGGCAAGGACGGCGAAGCAGGCGATGCCTTGGCATCGTCGATGCAGCCGGACGCTGCTGTGCGCAGCCGTAACCAGAAGATGGCGACAGGATTTACGCAAAGTGCTCTAGTTCTCGCCGCCCACGAAATCGCGCCAGTTGCCTTCGAAGCGGTATTCGCCGCCGGGGATGCATTTTCCAACCATCTCCTGCACCAGTTTGGCTGCGCCGGTGGGGTGAATCGATACGGCTATGCTGCTTTGGCCGGTCTGTAAATCGATGTGCCCAGACGGAAGAATTGTGATCTCCCAGGCGGCGTTGACGAACTTGCCGTCCAGCACATACAGGTCTTTTCCTACCAGTGCGCACTTTAGCCACAATGAACCGTCGCCGGCGAATGACGCCGCCGATCCGTTGCGGGCGAGATTCGATAGCAGTTCCTTGCCCAGGCCGAGCGAGCCGGCGAACTCGATTGTGCTGCCGACTTGCCTGCCGCCCCGCGCCAGCGTCATGCGATTGCCCGACAAGCCGATTTGGCCTTTGGGCAGAGGAAGCTTCATCGCGAGCTTGTGAAACGTCAGATTGCTGTTGCCTGCTCCGTTCGCCGGGGACATCGTCAGCGGCGGGTTAAGCCTGCCTTGATCGACATGGGCCTGAATGTCTATGCCGCCCGCCTCGCTGAGCACCAGCGAAGGCCGGGGGTTCCAGGCGATGGTGAAGTCCGCCCACTCGGTTGCCATCCATTGCCGGCCGGCCTCGTCAAGCAGCCTTATGCCGCGGGCATGAACCACGCCCCGCCAGTCGATTTCCACGTGATCCACCTCGACCCACTGCGACCAGTACTGCCCAAGCCAGTTGCGGATGCCGTCTTGCAGCAACGCCGGGGCGATCCACAACTTGCCGCCCGCCACAAGCAACAACAGCAGCGAGGCGGCGACGATGAATCTTCGAAAATGGCGGCTTCGCTTCACCTTCATGCGGATTGTCTTCTTTGTGCCCGGGGGCGCGCCCCCTTGTTATAAACCCGAATCAGCATACAATCTTTCGCGTATGAACGCGATACCACGATACGCCGTTTTTGCCGCAGCCTTCATCATGCTGGGCTGCCGGCAGATGGGCCCGGCGCCCGTAACCGTCGATCCATACCCCGCGAACCCGAGAGTCGATTATTCGGATCTTGCCATCGTCCTGAACCGGGCCGTGGACGAAGGCGGCTTCCTGAGATCGTACGAGGTAGCCGACGTGCAGGATCGGCTCGACCGGCAATTGGCGCTGCTGGCCATAACCGGGCCAACGGCGACGCCCGAGCTCTTTGCCGATGCCGACGCCGATATCGCATACTGGTACAACGCCCGCGCCGCCTGGGCGATCAAGCTCTCCGCGATGAGGGGGTGTTCGCCTTCGCCAAGCACATCGTCCTTCGAGCACATAAGGTTTCGCCTTGACGGCAGGATGATGACGCTCCGGCTGATCGACGATGAACTGGCCGGGTTCGACGACTGGCGAATCGTCGCCGCGGCCCCGTGCGTCCGCCTGAGGCGAAGCGCCCTGGCTCGTGAGCCCTTCGACCCTGCAACGGTGCGAGAAGCTGCCGTCGAGCGCTTCAACGACTACGCAGCCGACAGCGACAGATTCGTCATAGACGTCGAGCATAGGCAGGTTCCCTACAATCAGGCGATATGGCGGTTCCGAGACAGGATAATCGCCGAGTACGAACGCTCGTACGGCACAAGGGGCGTGTCGCTGAACACCGCGCTTCTGCCGCACATCAGCGGCCTGGGCCAGGGGCGGCTGCAAGCGGCGGTGGGATACAAGCCAGTCCCCGCCGACGACGCCGGGCCGCTTGCGTGCGCTTACTCGCCGGTTGAATGATCATCCGGCTCGGCGGCTTCCGGCAGTTCGTTCTTCATGATCTCCCCAAGCACAATCGTTGCGTAGCAGCCGCTGGGTGCGGCAAAGGTTACCTGGAGGTACGGCCCGTGATCGTCCGCGCCGGCAGCGACGGCCGGGTTTGTCATCGCAAAACGAAGCGACCGCCGTGCGCCGCGAACCTCAAGCTTGCCCACGCGGCGAATCTCAACGCCAAGCATTTCCTGTGAAGCAAGAACATCCTGCTCTATCTGCCCCGGCCGGCCCTGTGCAAGCCGGCAGCGATAGCCGTAAATCGGACCTGTCGCGCTGATTTCAAACCGCTCGCATCGCGGCATTTCGTGCCCGGCGTCTTCGACAAGAAAAACTCCGCCGCTGTCGGTCTTCTGCGCCAGGTCGCCATTTTCGATCGTGTCTATCTCGTTGAGCCGGCGCTGGAGCACGATATTGAAAATCTCGCTTTGGAACGCCGAAACGAACAGCCGCTTGAGCCGCCAATCCACTGCCGCAAGCACGGCACGCGGATCCTGGCTCTTTCGGTAACTGTTCAGCGCCTTTCGCTGGTCGAAGTAATTCCGCGGCCAGGCCTCGTAGGCGGCGTCGTAATCGCCGCGATCAAACGCCTCGCGGGCCGCCCTGATGTCCGGCGGGTCCGCCTCCTGTGGCCCGCCAAGGAACAGCGCTGCGAATTGGGCTGCGTCGTTCCTCACCATGGCCCTGCCAAGCGTGCCTGTGTCCTTTCGCAGCCCGAACCGCTGTGGCCCGAAGAAGTTGGGAACGCCGCGACGCGCCAGAACGTCCATAACCTGCTGTGCCGCAGGCAGTTGGGCCTCGCCGACGCCGCGAATGCGTATGCTGAACGCGTTGCCCGCAAGGTGTCCCAGCCGCAGCTTGTTATTGTGCAGGGTGATGTCCGATATCTTCACCTTGGAGTCATCAAATCGCTTGAGTTGCTCGACGTCCGCGCGTTCAATGCTCATCCACTGGCTGGTGACGGCCCGGGCGTCCTTGAGGCCGGCGACGCCGATGTTCTTGACGCTCACGCCCATGTGGCGGGCGATTCTGTCGGCAGCCGCCGAGGTGGGCAGGCCGCTCTTGGTCACGCGGAAAAACACGTGATCGCCCCTGCCGCTAAGCGGGTAGAGCGGAATCTCTTCCACGACGAAATCTTCAAGGCGTTGCTTGATCGCGCCGCCAATGCCGGGAATATCACTGGTAAGACAAGGCAATGTCATGTGTTGGCTCTTTCTTCAGTTGGTCCAATATATCCGTTAAAATGCCGCCGCGATACGGTCAGGCCGCCATTCTTTCCGGTCGTTCCGGCGGCGCCGGTCGTAATACACTTGCGCGCCCGCGTGGGCTGCGGAGGAACAATGAGCGACAGACTGGCGGCTTTGCAGGCGATTGTGGCTTCCAACGGCGGCGACGTTTTCGCGCGTTACGCCCTGGGCATGGAATACGCAGCCCTGCGCCGATTCGACGATGCCTGCCGCGAACTTGCCGCCTGCATCCGGCTCGACGCGAGCTATTTGCCCGCGTACGTAGAGGCCGGCAAGGCCCACAGGGCCGCGGGCAGGCTTAAAGAGGCGACGGAATGGTTCTTGAAGGCATCCGAGCTGGCAGCTCGGACCGGGGACACCCACGCCGCCGACAGGATTGGCGGGCATTTGGAAGGGCTCGCGTAAGCCCGGCGCCGTCAGGGGCACAGACCCGAACGCCGCGCCTCCCCTTGCGGCAAGGTGGCGTTTTTTGCCGTTTGGGCTGGAGTTTGACAGCAATTTCGGGGATAATGCTTCGTTGCCTTTGATCAGTTTTTCATGTTGCGCCAGAACAACCCGCTGATGGTTTTTCCGGCGGAAGGAGATTGCACGTGGCCAAGGACGCGGTAGAGCTTATGCCCGCAGAAAACAAGTACGACGAGAACAAGATCAAGGTCCTCAAGGGACTTGAAGCCGTCCGCAAGCGGCCCGGCATGTACATCGGCGACACGACGACGCGCGGCCTGCACCATCTGGTGTGGGAGATCGTCGACAACTCGATCGACGAAGCCATGGCCGGGCGTTGCAGCACCATAAGCGTGGTGATTCACCCGGATGATTCCTGCACAATCGCCGACGACGGCAACGGAATTCCCGTGGGCAAGCACCCAACCGAGGGCGTCTCCACGCTCGAGGTCGTGTTCTGCCAGCTTCACGCCGGCGGCAAGTTCGATCACGACACGTACAAGGTGTCGGGCGGTCTGCACGGCGTCGGCGCATCCGTCGTCAACGCGCTGAGCGAGTGGATGGAAGTCGAGGTCTGCCGCGACGGCGAAGTCTACCGCATGGAATTCGAGCGAGGAAAGAAGGTCGTCGATCTCGAAAAGATCGGCCAGCGCAAGAAGAGCGGCACCAAGGTCACCTTCAAGGCCGATCCCGAGGTATTCCCCGACGTAAGCTTTCGCAACGAGGTTCTTATCACGCGCCTCAGGGAGCTTGCCTACCTTAACGAGGGAATCTGCATCAAGTTCAAGGACGAGAGGACCGAGAAGGAAGAAAGCTTCCTGTACAAGCAGGGCCTCGTGGCCTTCGTGGGGCACCTCAACGACGGCAAGAACACGCTTCACAAGCCCATTCAAATACACAAGGAAGACAAGGAAAGCCGCCTGGCCGTGGACGTGGTGATTCAGTACCACGACGGGTACAACGAAACCATCTTCAGCTTCGCCAACAACATCAACACCGTAGAGGGCGGGGCTCACCTCGTTGGCTTCCGCAGCGCGGTCACGCGCACGACGAACGCTTACGGCAGGTCCGCGAAGATACTCAAGAACGGCGAAACCCCCAGCGGCGACGACCTTCGCGAAGGCCTTACCGCCGTGGTGTCGGTGAAAGTGCCCGACCCGCAATTCGAAGGCCAGACCAAAACCAAGCTGGGCAACAGCGAAGTCGAAAGCTTCGTCACCCAGGTGGTGAACGAACAGCTTGGCGCGTGGTTCGAGGAACACCCCACCGAGGCCAAGCGGATCGTCCAGAAGGGCCTCGGCGCAATGCAGGCCCGCGAGGCGGCCAGGAAGGCCCGCGACCTCACCCGGCGCAAAGGCGCGCTTTCCAGCGGCTCGCTGCCGGGCAAACTTGCGGACTGCCGAAGCAAGGATGTCGAAACCACCGAGCTGTTCCTCGTCGAAGGCGACTCCGCCGGCGGACCCGCAAAGCAGGGACGAGATTCCGCAATCCAGGCCATCCTGCCCCTTAGAGGCAAAATCCTCAACGTCGAGAAGGCCCGGCTGGACAAAATCCTCGCCAACGAGGAAATCCAGTTCATGGTCTCCGCCCTTGGATGCGGCATTGGAAACGACGAATTCGATCTTTCCCGCCTCAGGTACGGCAAGGTCATTATCATGACCGACGCCGACGTGGACGGCAGCCACATCAGAACGCTGCTGTTGACATTCTTCTACAGACATATGAAACCCCTTGTTCTTGCGGGAAGAGTGTTCACCGCCCAGCCCCCGCTGTATCAGATCACAAGAAAGAAACACAGCGAATACGTCATCGACGAACGCCAGATGCGCCGCAGCCTGACCAACCTGGGCCTCGAAGGCACGGTTCTTGAAATCCGCGACACCACCGGGCAGTCCGGCGAACCCGTAAAGGAATTCCGCGGAAGCAAACTCTCAGAGCTTGTGGACATACTCGACCAGCTCGCCGACCGAATCCACATAATGGAACGCCGCGGCATCGGCTTTAAGGATCTGCTCAATAACCGCCTCGACGGCAAGCTGCCGACCCACTGGCTTGTCATCAACGGCAGAAACGTCTTCTGCCATTCGTCCAAGGAATACGAGGGCAAACTGGCGGAATTCGGCGATTCGCTTCTGGAAGATGACGAAATGCCGGGCTCTAACGGAAACGGGAATAACGGCAACGGCCGAAACGGCAACGGTAAAAACGGCAATACGCCGCCCGCAAGCCCGATACAGAAACGAGCCGAACTGCACGAGGTGCGGGACATCGAAAAACTCTTCGACAAGATTCGTTCACGCGGCCTGAGCATCGAAGATTACCTCATCAAACGTGAAGAAACGATCACCGGTGAGAAAGACCCCGCCAAGTACGTGCTTGTGAGCGACGACGAAACTCTCGAACTGGACAACATCGCTCACATTTCAACCGGCGTGCGACAGATTGGCAGCAGGGGCATCGAGATCAAGCGGTTCAAGGGCCTTGGCGAAATGAACGCCAACCAGTTGTGGGAAACCACCATGGACCCGCAGCGGCGAACCCTCAGGCGAATCCGCGCCGAAGAAGCCGACGAAGCCGAACGCATGTTCTCGCTGCTTATGGGCGACAACGTCGAACGAAGGCGAAGCTTCATCGAAGAGCACGCGCTGGACGTCAAGAACCTGGACGTCTAAGCACTGTGCAATAAAGATTGCACAGTGCTAGAGCAGGCGATCAGTAGAACACGTGAGCAGTAGAAACGTTTGCGCTTAGCCTGCGGTCTCCTGGCCCTGCGTGAGCGCAGCGAATCGAAGGGCGT
>JAAYCO010000174.1 GCA_012729725.1 Planctomycetota bacterium | reverse complement strand
CAATTCCCTTGGTTTTGCAATCAGAACGTTGCTCACTGTGTGCTAATGGGTTACGTGATTGCCGACAACCTGATAGCGGGTGCAGCAAAGGCTCTTCAAGCCTGTTACCTGCGCGTGCTCATAACCCCTGAATCAACAGGGACTTGCAATACTACCGGTTGCCTTTTGCCTGATCGTAACTCCTGCTTGTGCAATGGCCTAGAAACAAGGCCTATCCCACCCTTAGCTCGACGGGCGATGCAATGAGGTGAAATGGGATGCAATGATGGCATGGCCCGCAAGAGCCACCGCACGAACCGACGATTCCCGGGCGCGTTTTCAGGCGAGCTAACTCTGGCAGAAGCGAACCGTCATTCCGCCGAACAACATATCAGCTACAGGCTCCAAGTCGCGGCCATCGAAAACGTGATTGCTCGTTGTTTTCGACTTGCGTGACAATCGCAAATAACACCCTTGCTTATTTTCGCCACTGCAAGTAGGCTGGTCTGGCATGACGACTCGATCACAACCCGCTGGCAGGTACCTTCGCTGCGCGGGAGGCTATCAGGCATTTATCCCTTCGCCACTGCCGCCGGAGATCGTCTGGCCTGGCAATCTCTTGCGTGCACTTTCCGACGCAGATCGTCGCCTTGGGCAACTTGCCGGCGAGGGCCGCAGCCTGCCCAACCCACACCTGCTCATGCGGCCGTTCGTCAAGCGCGAGGCCGTACTGTCCAGCCGCATCGAGGGCACACAGGCCACACTGGGCGAGTTGCTGGCGGCCGACGCGGGAGCTGCTGTTGATCGCAGTCCTGAGGATCTCCGGGAAGTGGGCAACTATGTGGTCGCCTTGGACCACGGGATCAAGCAGCTTAAAAAGCTTCCATTGTCGCTGCGCCTCGTCAAGGAAATCCACGCCAAGCTGATGCAGGGCGTGCGAGGCGATGTCGCCACACCCGGCGAGTTCCGACGCAGCCAGAACTGGATAGGCCCGGCCGGCTGCACTCTCAACAATGCCAGCTATGTGCCACCGCCGCCCGACGAACTGATGGCCTGCCTGGGCGACTGGGAGAAGTTCCTCCACGACCGTTCGCTGCCGCCGCTCGTACAGGCGGCGATGATGCACTATCAGTTCGAGGCCATACATCCGTTTCTGGACGGCAACGGGCGCGTCGGACGACTGCTCACCACGCTGTTCCTCGTCGAGCGGAACATCCTGCCGACCCCGCTGCTGTATCTCAGCGCGTTCTTCGAGGCTACGCGCCGGGAGTACTACGACCGGCTCTCCGCGGTTACGGCCAGGTCGGCCTGGGGCGACTGGGTTGAATACTTCCTCAATGGCGTGGCCCGCATGTCTGAAGATGCCCTCGGCCGGGCCGAGCGGATCAACGCACTGATGGACCGATGGCGGCAAAGCGTGGCTGGCGCCGCCTCCCGGACGCCGTCGCAACTGGTCGATCTTCTGGCGGAGAACCCGTACTGGACCATCAACAAGGTCGCCGAGCGGCTGAAGGTGGCCTTTACGACCGCCCAGCGGGCCGTGGCGAAGCTGGAGCAGTTGGGCATCCTGAAGCAGACGACCGACAGCCAGCGTGGCCGGGTCTACTGCGCGACGGCCATCATGGACATCCTGGATGAGCCAGCCAAACTCCGACCGAGCGCCACGGAGTAGCAGTCGTTTGGCCCTGCTGAGTCTAGAATCGCCGGCAGAGGCTATGGCATAACATATGTCCTCACGGGTGCCTGGAAGCGGGTAGGCAGGTCAGGAAGGGCTGCACACAATGAAAGGCCGCAAGCCACAGGATAGAGCCGGAAAAGAGGTTGCCGAAGACGCCAAGCGCGCCGTAAGGCGGGCCTTTGAACATGTAGGGTTGGAACTCTACCAAGTCCAGATGTCTCTGGCACCGGCTCAGAAGGCCCGATTCATCTTGGGAGGAGCCAATCCACAGGACTGGCCTCATGAAATTCCTGCGCTCTCGGTGGAGTTCTGGGGCACGACCACCGGACGTGTTACGCCGATTAGGGTTTTCTGCGACGCCAGCAACGACAACCCTGCCATGTCGATAGCATCTGGCGTGCTGGCGGTGAAGGATTGTGTCTGCGGCCTGGAGCAGTTGCCCAATGTGCTTAAGGACGTGTGGGCCGAGCGCCAGGAACTGGTAGCCAGGCAAACGGCCGGGGAACAGATTCACAGCTTTATCGGCAAATTTCGCTGGGAATGGGCCACCATGGGCAGCATTTGGGGAGACGAGAAGTAGTTTGCTCGTGGCGCGTTTCTGCGGTCGACGCAGCCGGCCGCATGGACCGCCCGAGAGTATCTACTCCTACTGAAATCGCTTGACGACCTCCGGCGTGCCGACCCGGAAGTCGTGCCCCTGATCGCCACTTGCGCCGGTCTGCGTACCCGGTGCGTAACTGCGTTATCCAGTTGTTGCGATTTTTCCCTTGGCCTCCTTTCGCGTCGGCTGTAGTCATCCCTGACCTTCAACGCGAAAGGACAGCCATGCAGGAATACATCACTCTCAAAGAAGCTGGCAGACGCCTACCCGGTTCGGTCTCCGGTTGCACCATCTGGCGATGGTGCACCAAAGGTTTCTACATCCCGGCCGCGAAACGGGTCATACGAATGCAGTACGTTCACATCGGCCGAAAAGTATTCACGACCGAGCAGTGGATCGAGCAGTTCATCGATGATCTGACCGCGGCGAAGAGTCTTCGTCACGAGGCTGAACGAAAGACGCTACGGTTACGCGAGCTGGAACGCGCCGATGCCGTGCTGCGACAGGCAGGAATCTGATACGCGGCGCGCCAACACGGCTTCGTCTGGAGCGTGATCGCGCGGCGCTGTACCCGCGTGAGTATCTACTCTTTGGGCGCGAGTAGGCCCGGAAAACCGGCCAAAAATTGCCCCCCGAAGTGTGTTTTTACCCACGTCGAATGCAATGGGGTGCAATGGGGTGAAAACAATCTCGGAAAACCCTGAGTTCCGCCTTGCCAACCCCGGAGAATCTTTGCTCACTGTGACGTAAGAGGTTACGGCTTTTCGCGAGCCATTCCGGCGTTTTTGGGCGGCGCGTGCTCATAACCCGGAGAGTATGCCCGATGAGCGGGGGCGACTACACGCTTTCAGTATGGCGACGACCCGGACTTCCGCCAGTGCAGTGATTACGCCTTGTATAGCGCCATCAGTGATTTCAAGACTCATCCAGTGGGACAAAAGCGCCCCAATGCATTTGGGCTTTACGACATGCACGGTAATGTCTCGGAATGGTGCAGCGACTGGCATGCCAAGCCATAAGCAATTGACGATCTTACAGACCCCACAGGCCCGGATGCCGGTTGGCACCGCGTCACTCGAGGCGGTTCGTGGTTCATCGATCCGGAGCACTGTCGCGCGGCGACCCGAATAAAGTATGCCCCCACCGTGAAGACACATTCCGTTGGGTTTCGGGTGGTGGTTTCCGGGATGAAGTGATTCGCTGTTACACTTCAGCCGGTCCAACAGCGTGATGACTTTGCCGTCTTGGAACAACTGATTAAAAGATCACAAACCTCGCTATCCCTCTATACCTATGGAATCACCAATATACGTGCGTATTACGTATCTATCCTGGACATAGCACAGTGCCACCACAATGCTGCTACGGGTTCTTCTTCTGTATCGTAACCCCGTATGCGGTTTCCGCCCCCGTAGGCCGGCACGTTCGGCTGTCAGTACTCAGCGACTCTGTGGAAGGGCTGCGGCTGTCGAACCCAAGACAAGCCTCCCACATCCAGATGATTCTGAGCCAGCTATAGACTACACCTCATTCGTGCAGTTGAGGAAGCTCAACGACGCGATCACGAAGAAGATCGTTCCGATGTCGCGAATGTGATACGGACTGTCGTCGGAGCCGTCGGGGGGCACGACCTTTTCGAGGATGGCGCCGTGCAGATTCTCATCCTTGGCATGCGTGAACTGCATTCTCTGGCAGTAGCTCAGCGCCTGCTCGGCGAGATCCAGCCAGTGTCGGTCCCCTGTTTCCCTGAACAGATTGAGCCAGAGTATAGCGGCGCAGGCCGATCCGGAGGTGGCGTGATCAAAGCTTTCAGTCTTGTTGTTTGTGAAAAAGCGCCTGATCCAGCCGCCATCGGCGCGCATGACATTCTCGCTGAACCTTCCAGCTGCAATGGCAGTTTCGAGAAACACCTGCTTGCCTGTGGCGCGATAGGTTTCTATCAACGGCAAGCCCCACCAGAAGTTGTGACGAGGGTGAAAGACTCCTCGTTCGCTATTGCACGGGCTGTAGTCGATCCAGTTGCCCGGCGGGTTTTCGTCGGCAACAAGTGTTTCCGATACCCTGACGTGCGCATCAAAGAATCGCTTGTCGCCGGTCTTCTCGAAGAGCCGAAGCAGGACCGAGTCTTCCACCAGCGGCCGCCCGCCAATGTCGTTCTTCGTGCGGAACGGGTTGGGCACGACGAATTCGTGTTTCGCCGGGTCATAGATGTCCCGGAACAAGCCATGTTGAGGCATGTAGTGCTTGTTTATCAGGACTTGCCCAGCGGCGATGACACGGTCCCATATCTGGCGCGAGCCGATCCTGTCGGCCAGCAGCATCAGGCCGTGCATGCATTCCATGATGGCGGAGGTGTTGACAGTGTCAGGATAATCTTCATAGGCCAGGATGAGGCCGTGATCGGGATTGGCTCTATCCCATACCTGGTTCGCCAGAATGAAATCGGCGCCCATCGCCGCCGCTTGCAGATACGTCTCGTCGCCCAGCGCATCGGCAGCGGTCACCAGCGCCTTGACGGCCTGACCGGTGTGCCAAATCACACCGTAGTACCACCAGTGTTTGTCAGCCACCCGGTACTCGGTCCGCATGGCCCCCCTCCACGAGCTGTATGGATACTTGCCCGGATTGCCTGTGCGAGGCGGAAGTTCATGGGTCTTCGTCTGCGCCGTGTTCGCAAGCCAGTCGCAGGCAAGACGTACGGAATCAAGCAGCTTTTTTCGTTCGAGCATATTCATGACCTTTATGAATCACAGTGGATGCTGTTAGCGAGCCGCGGTCTTTGAACAGTCACGGCGCCGACCTGAAGCGGATCTCGTGACGGCCAGCGTGCCGTTCTGGTTTCTGTCCCACCAATTGAGCCAACTCCATGTAGAGCACCAGGCCGTCTGCGACTGCGGCTCAACAATGTTGAAACGGCAGGTTTTATCCAGGTCTATCCCGGCCAGGGACTCCCGAGGAAGAGTCACAACCGCCTGATGATCAGAGATGTCCACCGCCAAAGGATGTGTTCGAGCCTTCGTGAAGTGAGCGCCGTGCGGGTCTTCCATCCGCACCTGCCGCACATCGACTGATGCTTTCCGCGGGTAAACCGTGAACTCCACGTTGTGCTCGTCTCGATCGGAAAGAAACAGCAGCAAGGAATCCGGGATGGATCCTTCGCATCGAAGAAACAGGCGCAAGGAGTCGTTGGTCGGCGCCAGCGCGAATTCAAGCGGGCAGGCTTGCGCATGCGGGGCAAACTCGACATTCGGTTCAAACGTGCTCAGGAGAAACCGGGTGAAGCCGCAGGGCGAGAAGAACGGAGCCACGATCCACCTGAGCGGCTGCCAACGCAACTGACCCTCAGGCGCTATTTCCAGATGAGGTTGGCCCGCGCGTTCCAACTCGGAGGCGAGAAACGTCAGCCACCCTTCAACAGAAGTCTTGCACACCTGGGATTCCTGGGCGCCGGTATGCGCCAGCTTGGCCAGCCCGACCGCCTCCTGTAGTTTCCTCCTGGCGGCATCCGTGATGGCCGGATTCAAATGGCGATCTCTTGTGTATACCAGCCGGTTCAGATCAAGATATGCCTGGTAGGACTGCCAGTAAGACTTCACCGTGGGGAACGTGGATGGACGCCGGCGGAGGTGATCGCGAAGTTGAGCCATCTCCTTCTGCTCCGCCAGCAGCGCCTGCATCCAGGATCCCGCCAATCTTTGGGAAGTGGGTATCTGAGCCGGAAGATCCAGAGGCAGGACAGGGATGTCCTTGATCAGTTGCTCAAGGGGATCTGCGTACGCATGAGCGGCGTCAATCGCCTGCACAGCCTTGTCAAGTTGATCAAGAGCTTCGTCGACATCGCTCACGTGCGGCAGGCGCGCGGTTCTGGCGGCCGCCTCCAACACTCGCAACATCAACATGCCAGTCAGGGCATTAAGTCGAATGTATTGAACAAGTTCCTGGGCATGCGGTGAAACCTCCAACAAGTCGGCCTCGCATTTGGTGGCTTCATCGATGAGCTGTCGGATCTGTTCGATCAGCCGATCCAACAGCTCCGGGCTTCGGCCAATCTGGGCCACATCCGGCTGTTGGAGACCGAAGTCGTGGAACGGCCATGCGTATGGTCCCGTCATGCGGAAGCAGCCTGGCTCATCCACGTGGGACGCCATGGAGGTGCGGCCCAGCAGTCCCATCATGCCCAGATTCTGGCCGTACTGGTTCACAATCATATCCGCGTGTTGACGAGGCCGGCTTGCGGCGGTTGACGCGCTGAGCAGGCGTCCCGCGCCGGCCTCGCCGCAGTGGAATTGCCGGTCAACCAGCCTTGCCAGGTGGTCGTGCGGCATACGCGAGCCAAACCAGGCCTGCCTGCCCACGACCTGCCGGCTGAGCCAATTGGCCTTGTGCCATCTGAGCATGATCGGTTCCATGGCGTCTGGGTCCACAGGCGAGTTAAGGTTGTTGTCCATGCCGCAGAACAAGCCGATTCCGTTGCCGTCCAGTGCGCGGAGGTGTTCAAGTTGCTTCTGGGTTGATTCCGGGTTCAAGTGCATCCATCCGGAATGGAAGTGGCCGGCGGCGTTGCCTGAGCCGCATAGCGCCGACAACGGCGCCTGGGGAACAGCCTGGCGCCACTTGGCGATTCTGGCGTCGGCCATTGGAAGGCCGACAGATTCCTCGCATATCTTGTGCCATAGGACGAACCGCCCCGGCAGCATGTCGGCGATGTCCCGCACTTGGGCGGGAAAATGCTGTCCCCACAGACGAAAATGAAGAACAGGTTTGCCGGCCGCCTGTTTAAGCGGCGGGACAATCACATCCCGAACGTAATCGTGCGCATCCTTGTTGATCTCAAAGCAACTCATCAAGCCCGAGAGGTCGGGGTACGTCTGCATCAACTTGTGGAGGCAGTAGCGGTTATAGTCGCGAACAAGATCGCAATCGCTTCCAACATAGCCGTAGTGCCCGCGACAAGGAAAGCCATGAGCCCGACCAAAGCCCTCGCCGACCTGGATGTTGTAGAACAACAAGCCGGTTTTGATGCCGCAGCTGCTCGCTTGCCGCAGCAACCACCGGAAATGCTCGATGTTCTGCATCCGCCGCTGGGAATCGAACTCATTGGCCTCTGGGAACTCTTCGTATTCGATGAGAGCCGGGAACGGGTGAACGTTCCAGAAGAACAGATGGTTGTACCGAGCCAATGCCAGTTCATCCAGGAACTCGGACCAGAACCGGCGGCTGTACCACCACCAGTCGGTGCGGTGCTTCCAGGAATCATAACCCTGTTGTCCGTAACCTTGCCCCATCCCAAACGGCAGCCACATGTGGAAGCTGCGCAATGCCAACATCGGCTCATACGCGCCCGGCTTGTCCACCTTCAGCGCGCCTTCCGCGATATCAAGCAGGGCACGCGCCAGTCCCTCCTGGTCGGCGGAGGCAATCACCGGTCGCTCGTCGGGGAAGCTGATGACGTATCGCTCGTCCAGCAGTGGTCCGCGGGCCTTGGCGACGGACGGATCCAACAACAAGCTCAAGTCGCCGCGAAGGCCTTGCGAGCCCTCATCCGGCAGCAGGCGCACCCCAGCTTGGGCGGCTGACCACACCAGGAATGGCGAGGCGGGTTGAGAAAGACAAGCAGTCCGAACACGTGGTTCATCAGACATCGAATCATATCTCCTGTATGGATTGCCATCGCTCGCGGCGGAAGGCGGCCCGGCAAGGCCCCTGCCATCGCTACCGCATTTGCGTCACGCCACAACGTCTTGTGCTTTATTTTCCAGTTCTTGCCCGGAAACAGGTTTCAGCCATTTATATAGAAACAGAAAACACGTCACTGCGATGATTGTGTAGATGACGGATGCGATGAATACGAAGCCGTATTGCCCGTTAAACACGCGTTCTATGACCAATCCAGCCAGCGACACATTGGCTCCGACCATGAATAAGTTGGTGGTGCCCGTGCAGGCGCAGAATGTCGCAACCTCGGTGCGCTTCACGCAGGACATGATGAATACGCCGAAAGACACGCAAGCGAACATGTTGACCATGACATTGCAGATATAAGCGGATGCAAGCGTTGCCACGGGTGAAATCCGCAGGCCAAGTGTGCCGGCGAAGTGGGAAGACAAGGACGGGTCATATCCCAGAAGGGCCGCCAGCAGGCTGAAGCCGCATCCGATCACACAACACTTGGGCGTGCCGATTTTGTCAATCAGCCAGCCGAGTATGAACATGAAGCCGAAATTGACGATCGTTCCGTACTGAAGGATATAGCGGCCGATCTCACCTTCAGTCAGTTGCAGATTCACCTTGGCCTGAAGCGAAATGAAATAACTGACAACGATGTTGCCGCACATGACCGGGTACAGAATGCATATCACCAATCGCTTCTTGTTGCCGAATCCGAACTTCAGCGTTGACCAGATGACCGGAAGAGGGTTGAACCTTGGCGGCGTGTCCGAGCGGACCGGAGACTCCTTGATGAACAGCAGCGTTATCAGACTGGTTACAAGCACCAGAACCCCCGCGAGGTTGAAGACAAACGTTGCTCCGCGGGTCTGCACCATCGGCATGAGAACCACCTGCCCCAGCCATACTGCGCCTGCCCCCAGCACGCCTGACAATCCTGTAATCCGCCCCCAGTACTTCTGCGGGCTGACGTCAACGGCAAGATACGGGTAGCTGTCGGATTTGATCTTGCAGGCGCACTGATACATCGAATACCCGACAAGGCAGGAAACGAACATTGTCGTGTGCGGAAACACAAACAGCAACACAACCATGAACGGCGTAGCCAGAGCCACAAAGGGCAATCTCCTGCCCCACCGCCACTGCCAGTTGTCGGACAGGTGTGCAACGTACAGGAGCATCGGAATGCCAATCCAGTTGCTCGTGGCGAGGACCAGGGAAATCTGGCGCGGCGTCAGCCCTGCCTGCACCATATGCAGCGGCATCAGGTTCTGAGCGGTCTGCGTGCCGAAAATGGCAGCGCTGTTTCCAAGCATGAACCAGAGAATGTTCCAGTAGAAAAGGCGCCTGTTGGCGTAATAGGCGACGGCTTGCGGCGAGCCTTCTCTCTTGGACAGCTCCAGGGCGTCAACGGCCACGGCATGTCCCTTCAGGCAAGACTTTCACTGCGCACTGGGTTGGCGCCCGGCGCCGAATCCAGATGGATTCTGTAGCCTCTGTATTCGTACTGGCCAAAGGCGTTGGCCTGTATGGCTCCAGCCGGCGACATTTCCACCTGCCGGCTGTGAAGACCATCCGCCGCGTCGGCAGTCAGTTCATCCACTCCGTATGAGCCGCAAAGACCCAGCGCAGGCATGTCCAATGCGATCACTGCCGAATCAGGCGGACCAATGTTTGCCGCAATGAGCAGCAGCAACTCGCTGCTCACCTTGTACAGCGTCACCAGGAAGTGGCGGTTGGAACAGTGGATGACCCGAAGGTTCTCCGTCCGCGGGTTGTAAACGACTGCCTGTTCCACCGGCACGCTTGACAGAATCCGCCACAGCCCCCGCAGGGGAGTCTTCTCGGTGTAGTCCGCTCGCCACCAGAAATGCGGGCAGAAACCCAGACCTGCATAGAACGCGATAGCCTGAGGCAAGTCGAATCGCGGAATGGGATTCGTGCCCATGCAACTGGCGAAGCCGTGATACAGAGCTTCATCCGGCGTGTTGAGCAAGCGGTTTTTCTGAATGTGGAACTCGCCGGGAAGATACGCATCGAACGTCGCGAACGCAAGCATTGTGGGCAGAGCTCCGCTGTGCGCAATGAGGAACCCATGCTCCCCGACACGTTGCCGCAGCGCCCTTATGAACAGGAAGTGACTGTAGGCTGAGAAATGCAGATCCATACATCCTTGATGCCCCAGGACATAGGGGGAATTCCAGTCCACATACAGGCCGTCATAGTCGCGCTTAAGGTACTTTTCAAAATAGGGTTGATAGAGAGCGTATTTTTCGACGCCGCGCATGTACAAGCCGATGCGGATATTCCGGCTGTGACAGCTTGCGACGAATCTTTCCATGTCGGCTGGGTCTCTTGGCGCGTAGTCCGCGGGCGGATCGGCATTGCTGCCTGCGCACCGCATCCAGCCGGCGTGCAGGATGATTACGTTGACGCCCTGTTTACGCGCCTCTTCTATGTTCTCATCTGACGGTAGGCCGCTGTAGGCCGTGCGGACCAGGTTCATTGGAGGCACGTTGAACGGCCAGTGCTTCCTGGCCTCTTGATCGACGCCGTAAGGCAGCGGTGCGTGGAAGACACGCGCGCCCGTCAGGTTGTTTCGCCTTCCGGGCAGAGCGCGTCCGGCACGTCCCTTACGCGAGGCGCCAAGGCAGAGCCCCCATCGAGTACGGAAGAAACCCATGTCCCAGGGCAGGAAATACGTGTCGCGCAAGGCCTTTCCAGCAAACGACCATTCGAACTTGAACCCGCCCTCGCCGTCCGCCCCGAACCAGGTGGAAGCGCCGGCGCGCGGCGTATCTTCAATGAAGAACTCGATGTGATTGGTGAACCCGCCGTCGGCCTTTCGCCCATAGTCAACCATGGCCAACGGCATCATCTGAGCATCATCCGTCACGTGTTCCGAAACATCATGCCAGACGCTGGCAACAGTTGACTGGCGTGAGTAATGCCCCCAGGCGAATTTGTGGCCCAGAAGGCCGCGGTCCAGACGAAGCGACATCCGGCCGCTTATAGTGTCAAGCAGCGCCCTGTTGGCCTCGGAATCCACTCCCTGCGTTCTGCCGGCGGAGAGCTCGCTTTTTGGCATGCTCAACTCGCAGAACAGCACGCCTTCCGAGAACACCGTGTACCGCGTCTCGATGCATACTCCAGCGACAGTCGTTGAACACGAGAAACAGACTTCATCTTGGGTCTGCTTCTCGACAGCGAACTTCACGCCTCGCTGCCGGTGAACAGGGCAATCCTTGCCGGCAGCATCCGTCAATATGAAGGCGGGAACAGTCGGCGACGAATCGGAGTTCACCCTGAACCATGAATCACCGTCGTACTGGCGAATGCTTACGATCTCGCCGCCGGCGTCGCCATCCCACTGCACCTCGAAGGCGTCTCCGTGAACAGTTAGAAGCGAGCCTTCACTCGTCAGGGACAACCCCGCATCGGGAGTGTAGCAGGCAGCCTCCCATGTCTTGATGCAGCGTCCTGATGAATCAACAGCCTTCACTGTGTATCGGTAGCCGCTTGCCGGTTTCAGCTCTCGATCCACATGGCGCAGCGACGCCGTCTCGGCAACAAGACGGCTCGATACGCCGTCGTTTCTGTGCACCCGGTAAAGGCAGGCGGCTTCGACCGCCGGCCAGGCAAGGTCAATACGATCTCCTGCGACGGGAACGGCTTGAAGGGAATCAGGCGGGGAATTAGGGATCATAACTACAACCTTCTATCAGTATTAATGCTTGCCGCACAAGCAGAATCTGCACAACGTAATATAGTTATATTAACATTGCTATTGGCTGCATGTTGACGCGACGTCGCCGCGTTGCACGCACAGTTCCCTCAAGCCGGCCCGGGGAGCCTGGTCTGGGAGTCAACAGGGTCACCCTCGGATGGCTTGCGACGACCAGGCGCAACACGGCCAACAAGCGCGTATCATTCTGAGCGATAACCCCTAAGCCGACCGTAGTACGGGTGCGAGAACGACTTAGGCTCATTTCCGACTATCAGGCTGATCAGGCTGTCAACGGCGTCGCTACCCATCTGCCCGAACGGGCAGGCAAAATCGGGCCAGGTGCGTGAACGCTGCATATCAGCGGATAGATCGGTCAGGCAAATGACTTCAAATCCATCCGGAAGCGAGGCGCCGGAAGTCTGTGACCTCCTGTAAAGCTCCTCGCAAAACGGCAGGTAGTAGAATATCGCAGCCGTCACCTGTGGCGTCTGCTCCAGCAGCCACTGCATGTGGTTGGGCTTGGATGAATCTGGCGAGTTGCGTTGGTCTCTGCGAAACACGACTCCGGCGTCGGGCGATGCCCCCGCCAGATGCAGGCCAAGTTCAAAGCCTCGCCGCACCTCAAGGCACAACTGCATCTTGTTGGAGCCCGGAGGAATCAGGGCGATTCTCTTGTGTCCGCGGCGAAGAAGTTCGGTAACGGCGATAGCTGCGTTATAGCCAAAATCGACGAAGAAGCTTGGCACTCTGGCCATGCTGGCGTCCTGGAAAACCGAAACCACAGGCAGTTGATGCGACAACTGCTCGATGTCATCGACTGTGTACTGCCAGGCCATGACGATTGCGCCGTCGAGTTCAGCCTTGTCTATCTGAAGGCCGCTGTCCTTCTCGGTTACGGTGGCGCGTTCGTTGTTGACGGTGAAAGTAAGCAAGTTGTGCCCCAGCTTGTTCAAGGCCGAGTTGATCGCCATCTGAAGCAGCATGGACTGGCCTGAGGACACATCATCAAGGCAGCGAGTGAGGAACGCGATTCTCAGGGCGTGCGTTCTGGCATCGCGCGTGACGCGCCGGCCGCTGCCCGGAACCGCCTTCATCCAGCCGCGTTCTTCCAATGATTTCAGCGCCGCCCGGATGGCGTATCTGCTGGCCCGATACTGCTGCATCAACTCAGCTTCGGTTGGAACCTGTTGGCCGGTCTTCCACTCGCCGCGGTGAATCTTATGAATGAAGTGCCGGCTAAGCCCCGTCGGTGTCATTTGTTCGACTGTCATCAGTTCTCCAGATGAATCTAGACAAGCTGCGTGCAACAAATGTCAGTATACATGACATCCTGGAACATGCACAATAGGAAAATGCCAACAGTTTTAGAAAGATCGCACAATGACACAAACTTGCGATGCCGAATCGGCCTGCTGATGAATGGCACAACCTGCTCGAACGCCGTCCAGAGCAGCTCGGCTGCGCATGCGTGTCAACCGTAAAGCACTGTATCATAACGTCTTACGAACTTCTGACAGCGGCTGGATAAAGGCAAAACAACACTTCGAACCAGTTTGAATACATACCGCTGTAAAAATTTGTTCGATACATCTTGACAGATCGGATATTTGAGCTTATATTATGCCCATCTGTGCGGTTCTGCTCATGCGATGCGACAAGCAACCATCTACAGGAGAAAGGGCAAGCAATGTTATCCAGCACGTCAAGACGCAAAAAGGGAGCTTGTTTAGGAGTGTTCGTTGCGGGCATTATGGCATGCGCTTCCTTCGCTGCCGCTGACACAGTTACGGCGGCGGACGCCAGCGGCAACAATCATGTCATGAATTTCGTTGGCACAGGCGTCAGCAATGGCTTCAGCACCACGGACTTCAAGTTCGGAGGATCCGCTGCTTTTCAAACCGCCAGAAACACCCCGGCGGCCTATGTGTATGCCGATGGCAGCACTGCGTTCTACACTGATGTCTTCTCAACCGGGTTCACTGTCGAAGGGTGGTTCAAGATAACCGGCACGCAGAATGAAACCACAAACACCGTCGGCCTGTTGTCACTGAACAGCGGCTCGTGGCTGGATGCAACCGGCGGCGCCGGCATGAGCAACAAGATCCGCTTTGTCTTGCCCGCCAGGCGCCTGAGCGACGGCGCCCTTAAGTACTTGGAGGTTTCAAGCACGGTGACTCTTGCGGATATCAGCAATCAATGGGTGCACCTTGCGGGAACCTTTGACGCAGAAACTCAGGTTGCGTCCCTATACATCAACGGTTCTTTGATCGGCAGCACCGCTGCCGCTCCAGGCGTGTATGGCCCGCATGCCGCATGGGGCGAGGATGCGGACGTTAACGTGCTATATACCGGCGGGTCGTATCGGGCCGCGTTCGGTCTTGTTGATGAAATTCGTATATCCAACACGGTTCGCTACAGCGGCAATTTCACGCCTGCCGCAAACGAGTTTGCATCGGACGGCAGCACTGTTGCTCTGTGGCATTTCAATGAAGGCGCGGTGCCCGAACCGGCAACGAGCATGCTCATGGTTTCGGCCGGTATCGCGTTGTATATGAGGCAGCACAATAGAAGATAGGCCTGGGTGCTTCCATGCCGCGGTTAAGGCCAGCGTTGTGAGTGTCCAGAGGCCTCAATGGGGTCTGTATGGTTGTGCCCCATTGAGGCGTTTCTGGAGAATGATCGGCGAAGTGGATATGCCTGTCTATTGGTTTTTCAACCATGGATGTTCGGCGCGCAAACGAGGACTGCACATATGCCAAAACCCGTTTCTCGTCCGATTCGCGGTTTCACCTTGATAGAACTGCTCGTAGTGATCGCCATCATATCGCTGTTGATGTCAATACTGCTGCCAAGCCTGAGGAAAGCGGTGGGACATGCAGAGGCCGTGCAGTGCTCCACCCAGCTCAAGGCCTGGGGCGTGGCGCTCACAATGTATATGAATGACTATAACGAGTGCATGCCATACGCCGAAGCGACCAAGCATCTGTCGCAGCACTTATCTCTGTCGAGCGACGGCGCTGAAAGCGCGCGTTTTTGTCCAACGAGCTACAAAGAGGTGAATCCCAAGGATGCTTACGATGTTCGGCATGCTGTATACCTGAGCAACTACTGGGTTTTCGCCTATTCCGGGGCCAACGTCTTTCTGAAGCAGATTGCGGCGCCCGACAGGACAATCGGAATGCTTGACCGTAATCGTTATGAGTTGAGCTACGGGGCAGGATTCACGACATATCCGGATGCTTCACAGCGCATAGGTTTTCCCCACTTCGATAACTGCAACAGCATGTTCGTTGACGGGCATGTGGAGGCTGTGCCCATATCAGCCATGTCGGTTGATTACATACTCAGGGAGTGATTCGCCGCAACAGTGTCAGATCATGACGTAGTTCGTGAACCGTCAATCAGCCGCCGTAAGTGGAGTGTGCTTCGTGTCGTCAAACATACGCCTGAATCCTCTTGTCTGTGTTCTTCTTTTATTGCCGGCCTCGAGCGCCGTTGCCTCGGAGGCAGGCGGCGGCGTCTGGTGGAACGACCAGCATCCGCCAACGCCCTCTCGCGGAGCTTCATGGGGCTTTGATCAAGCGAACGTCCTCGGTGGCAGTCTTGAGGCGAAGGCGAGTTGGATCAGCCAGGGCTGGCGGGACGGCGGAGCACTTAAGGTCCCCGCCGGAGGCGGCCTGCTGGTTGCGGACAGGCCTGAGTTTCATCTTGAAACGTTCACCGTCTCGGCGTGGATCTTCCCCGATGCGGCATGCATTCAGCAGAAGGATGCATGGGCAGTGTCGCGAGATCGCAACTACCGCCTTGGCCTGCATCAAGGCTACGCCTCTGTGCGTTTATTCGCTTGGGCCACGGAGACTCGCACTCGCGGCAAGTGGCAGCACGTTACCGACACAAGCACGCCAATTCCGCAGGGCAAGTGGACCCATATCGCAACCACTTACGACGGCAAGGATCTGCTGCTCTTCGTCAACGGTCGGCAGGTCGCACGCAAGACAGTCACGCTTAAGTTGATCGACGCAGCCAGCGCCGGAGATGTGATGATTGGCTGCAGTCGTTACTCAGGCATGATTGATCAAGTGGTGGCGGATGGCGATGTACGCGCCATCTCGCCTGTGGATGATCCGCAACTGCGTCTGGCAACCAACGATTGCTTCGTCCGCATCAAGCTGCAAGAGCCGAACTCCGCGTCATTTCGCGTTACTCTGGGCGCGGGCATCGCCTTCAAGCCAGAGACCGAATACTACTCGCTGGTAGCTGACGACATCCCCGAGTGGGCTCAGTTGACGCCGGGCCAGTGGTCGCCATGGGTCAATATCAGATCGTTGATAGACTACAGCCAAAACGTGGTGGCGCTGCGATTTCACAATTGTCCAGCCACATCCGAGCTCAAAGCCGTGGTGGAGTTTGCCTCTTCGCCCGATGCCGAAGGCCAGGTCAAGTCTTTCGAAGAGACTCTCAATGGACGGCTGCTGGGGTATGTGATTCCCCTCAACCTGGGCAACAACGCCGAGGTTGTCAGTGTGAGACAGGCAAGCATCCGCCGTCATGAGGCGATCAGCAGGATAAGCCTTGCCGGCCGAAGGCCCTCAAGAATCAGGACCATTGCAAGCATGGAAGGCTACGGCCTGCTGTATGATGACCAGGAGTTGGCCCAACAGGAGATGGAGAACCTGGTTCGGCTTGGGTTCAACACCTTCTCGCCGGGTGCATGCCTAGGAATTATGGCTGCTGCCCGCAAAGCCGGTCTTGACGGGATATTCGCGCTTCGCAGCCGGTTCAGTTTCAAGAGCTACACGCCTTTCGATGTCTGGCAGGGAGAACAGCAGAATCGATCCGCCTGGTGCAGGGCCTACTGGGATTCAGCCGACTGCGCCGACAGGATTGTGATCTCCAAGCTTAGTGATGAACCCAAGGCGCTGGATTCCGTCGATCTGGCGAACTGCGAAGACGCCAACAAGCGCTATCAGGCCTTTCTTGAGGAGCAGGGACTTGAGCCATCATTCCTGGGACTCAAGCACTGGTCGCAGGCTCGCCTCAACACGGAAAGCCCGAACCAGTTGCTTAAAGAAGGGCCGCCCGATCTGATCAGAGCCCGCAACTTCTACTGGACCCGCCGTTTCTGCACCGATTTGACATGCAGATACATAGCACGCGGCGCCGAAATAGAACGTGCTCATTTCCCGGGCGTCAAGACGACAGTGAACCTGAATCCGCCATTTCCGGGCATTCTTCCGGTCGTCCCGGACTGGTTCACGCTCGGAAGAGACGGTCTGGACATGCTGTGGACCGAGGATTACACAAGTCCCAGGTACGGCAGCGGCATCCAGGCATCCGCCTACATGATGGATTTGCTGCGATCAGCCGCTCGGGCGAGAAATTTGCCGATCGGCGTCCATGACACCACTGCCGGTAATTCCGCCCACTCCATGAGACTGAAAACCTACTCGATGCTCGCCAGATGTCCCGCGGCTATCCACTATTACAGCATCAGTTCCCTTTTCGGCATGCCGTATGGACCTTCCGTTGGCAGGAATTGGATCGACGAGCCCGAGATGGCTGCGGAAATAGGCGCACTGAACCATGAAATCGGGCAAGTGGAGGATTTTCTTGCAGACGGCAAGCCTGCCGAACCACGCATCGCCATCCTCTACTCCGGAAGCACCGAATACTGGCGCAACCCATGGAGCGACCCTCAGGCCGCATGGCGGCTGAACCATGAGATGACATACTATGCCCTTCTGCACAGCCATCTGCCGGTGACATTCATCGATGAAACCGCGGTAATCGGCGGAAAACTTGAAGACTATAAGGTTCTGTATATTACTCAACCGATGCTGCGGCGCGACGCAGCCGCGGCAGTTGCCCAATGGGTCAAGGACGGAGGAACCTTGAACCTTTGCGCCGGCGCCGCCAGATGGGATGAATACGCTCAACCACTCAACACCCTTGATGAGCTTGCCGGACTTGCCCGCGGCGATCTGGCCCAACAGCCCGTCGCTGCGCTGACTTCGCTGGCCAAGGCGCAGAAGCTGGATGAACTGACACTCGACGGCGGCCAAAGCATGCCGTTGCTGGGTGTGGTGGAACAGACCCAAGTCCTGGCCGGCGACTGGGTGACGGTGCTGGGGAAGCTCAAGGAGCAGAGACCCGGACTGGTGCGTTCACATGTCGGTCGCGGACGGGTTCTATACGTGGCGGGGCTGCCTGGGCTGACATACCATCAGCAGGCCCAGCGTCAGGAAGCAATGATCAAGCGTTCGCCCGACAGCCCCAGGAATCTGCTGGCGATGGCTGCCCGCGAGGCGACTGTTCAGCCGCCAATAGCCGCCTCGGAGCCGATGGTCGAAGTGGGGTTAGTGCGGGCCGCCAACGGGTGGCTGATTCTGCTGGCGAATTACACGTTCGAGCCTATTGGCGAGGTGCAACTCACTCTGAATGACTGGCCGGGACATGCCGTTGCGCCCACAACTCTTTCCGGGGCCGCGTGCATAGTCGATCAGCCCAAAGGATCCGCTCCGATACTGAAGCTGCCGATCAAACAGACCGAGATGATCATCCTGCCATTTTCTGCATTGGAAGCAGTGACTCCCGCGGAAGTCCATATACAACCCTAGAGGATAAGCACATGACAAACCGCAATCGAACTGGAACCGTGATTTGGCTGATTGCCGTAATCTGCTCAGTCATCAACGTTGCCTTCGCCGCCCAGGTTGAAACGCCTATGGTGCAGGACCTTGATGGCGGCGGTTATGAAATCTACAACGTCTACGACGTGGTCGCCAAAGGTCCATCCGCCGACGTGCGCGCCTACGGCGCGATTGGAAACGGCATTGCGGATGACACCGACGCCATTCAGGATGCAATAGACGAGAACCGTAGCGTGCTAATCCCTCAGGGTTACGTGTTTATGGTGTCGGGACTGGTCGTTCCCGAAAATCGCACCTTGTTCGGTGGCGGCTCGCTGAGGCAAATAGCAGGAAGCAGTAGCGCCTTGGTTGACGTCCAGGGCGATAACGTGACGATTCGCCATCTGGAACTGGACGGAGCCTCAGTCGGCACGGGTTTGCCCGGGATCATGGCGGACGCCGTTATCTCTAATCTCAAAATCATCAACTGCCATGTCCACCACTGCACACACTCAGGAATACTCGTCAAGCAGGTGCAGGACGTGCTGATCTCCAACAACTACAGTCACGACAATGCTCACCCGAGCGAGGCATTTGGAGATGGGATATATATCTCGGAAACCACTAATGCCGTAATCTCCGAAAACATAATTCGGGACAACAAGAGGGATGGCATAGTTGTGACGAAGAAGGTTGCCGACAGTGAGTTTGTTGTCGTGGCCAACAACATAATCGAAGGGCATACCGCCTGGTCAACCGCCGCGATCTGGCTGGAATTGAACGACAACAATGGGAAGACCTCGATAGTCGGCAACGTTTGCCGGGGGAATCGCAATGGCATCATGGCTACCGATCAGGATACCAGCGTGACCATCGTTGGGAATGCAATTGAAGGCCAGCCGGGACAAAGCCCATACATTGGCGACGGAATCTTTGCTCGCGGCGGAGTCGTCTCCAACAACACCATCAAATACCAGGGTAACGGCATAGCGTCGGATGCCAGCAACACGCTCATCATAGAAGGCAACCACATTGCGGACGTGCATGGTCAGGGCATACATGTAATCGGGCCGCAGATGGATGCATCCTGCAAACTGACGATCGCGGATAACCAGGTGTTCAATGCTGCGTACGGCATTCGTTTATCCGTTTCGTCGGGAAATCTTTACAATCTTGTGATCACTGGCAACCAGACACGAAAGAAGGACGGGGGCGCATGGGGTCTGCGAATCGACAGTAACCAGGCCGCGAACTGCATAGACAACGCCATCGTTGCCAACAACAACTTTACCGACTCCACGGCGTGTATAGTCAGCAACTATCCATCCCAGATCGGCCGAGCCATATTCTCGAACAACATAGGCGCTTCAGTCCAGACAGTGTCGGCGGACACCACCGTTAGCTTTCAGGAGACTGTTCTGGTTAATGCCTCCGGCGGGCCGAGAACAATAACTTTGCCAAAACCCGCAAACGGACGGATCGTGACCATAAAGAAGATCGACAGCTCCGCCAATACCGTGACCATCCAGAACAACAGCGGAGAGACTATCGACGGCGCGGCAGCATATTCACTGCCTGCACAATGGAGCACAATGACCGTGGGCAGCGACGGCACGAACTGGTACGTGAAGTAGGGCCAAGACATGAGCTTTTGTGGAAGTTACTGCGGAGAGACGGTCCATTGAGCCCGGTTCGGCCTTTTGACTATCGTGTTGCGGACTCGCAAGGTTTCGCCCTCAAGCCCCTGGATCCATCCAGGTTTGATGCAGATGGCTATGCGGACTATGCCGCCAGGCTTGATGAGGTCTGCGGGAAGTTCTGGCAGTCTTCCAGCGGGCTGCTGGTCTACCGCCGGTTCCGGTCGCCTGAAGTCTTCTCTTACGGCTGCGCCGACATGAAGCAGTCTCTGGCGATGCAACTGGCCGGGCTGAGCACCAGCATGCATTTCAAGACTGATGTGCCCAACTTCCTTGAGCCATGGTACGGCAACGGAGCGTTGACAGCCGCCTTTGGTGCAGATTACGAGTGGCCTTCCGGGCAGGCCCCGTCGGTAAGACGGATGTTCCGAACTGTGGAAGAGGCAATATCGGCGCAGGTGGTTCCCGTTGAACGCACCCCCACCGGCAGACACATTCTGAACATGATCGAGTTCTTCCTTGATCAGACCAGGGCTCGCGTGCCGATAAGCCTTACCGACACCCAGTCGCCCATGAACGTGGCGCTGTTCCTTGTGGATCCGAGCAATCTGTTCTTGGCGATGTACGACAACCCGCAGGGCGTCAAGGATCTTATGAATCGGATTGTGGGCCTTCAGCTTGAGTTCGCCAGAAAGCAGATGCAGTTGATAGGAACCGCACTCGCCAAGCCCGGACATGGATTTGCCTCCAGCACGGCGTTCAACGGCCTGGGCATGAGCGATGATCACATGTTGATGTTGTCGGATGAGCAGTACAGGGAGTTCGAAATACCGTACATAGCAGGATGCGGCCGCCCGTTTGGTGGCGCAGCCTTTCATTCCTGTGGGAATTGGTCGGCAAAAGTCGCGGCAGTTCTTGGAATTCCTGGTTTGCAGATGGTGGATGGCGCGTTTTCGCCCCAAACCGATCCTTGTCCCAACCAGGCCGAACCCTTTGCTGCCCTGCGCGGCAGCGGGGTATGCCTTAACGCCCGCATCGTGGGAGATGCCGACACTGTTGTGAACGTGGCGAAAAAACTGCACTTGCCGGGAATGAAGACGGTGATCGTCACGTACTGTGATTCACCCGAAGAGCAGGCTCTGGCGCACCAGCAGTTGCACAGCCTGAATGGATGAAGAGCCGGCCGCGGCAGGATGATACCCCTCAGCGGAATCGACTGGCATAACGCTCAAGGACGCCCATATGTCTGATTTCAACACCAGCAAAGAGTTCAAATACAGTCCCTCCAGGCACGTGCCTTTCCGCGACGTGGCGGCAATAGAACGATGCCGCGGCATAACCTCTGACCAGATATGCGAGCACCATAACAAAGACCTCAAGATCAAGATTCTTGATGACCATGATGTCTGGTTCTTCTTCATAATGGATATATTCTTCCGCATAAAGGAGGCCATGGAATCAGGCAGCAGGCTGGTGATGATACTGCCTCAGCCCTGGCCGCTCTACAAGCACGTCGCTTACCTGATCAACCGCTGCCGTATCCCATGCAGCAACCTGCACACCTTCAATATGGATGAGTATGCAAATGAGTATGGCGACATTGCGCCGGAAAGCTGGCCCTGGAGCTTTGCGCACGCACTGAAGAAGTACTTCTATAACGAGCTTGACCCTGCGCTTCGCCCGCCTGAAAGCCAGATGGTGGGTATAACCAATGAAAACTTCAAAGACTATGGCAAGATGATTGAAGATCTGGGAGGGCCGGACATCTGCTATACAGGCCCTGGATGGACCGGGCATCTTGCCTTTGCCGACCCGGATGCGCCTGAACTGCCGAAAGATCTGGACGAGTACCTGCAAAGCGGGCCATTGATGGTGACGCTAAGCCCGTTCACCCTTGCGCAGAACTCGTTGCACGGCAGTTTTGGGGCCAGTGGAGACATTGCTGCCGTCCCCCCCAAAGCCGCCACTATAGGCCCGAAGCAGGCGCTTTCGGCCAAACACAGAATCGGCCTGTACTGCATAGGAATTGACGGCGGCGCCACATCGTGGCAAAGGCTGATTACGAGGCTCTCTCTTCACGGCCCCGTCAGTCCAATGATCCCGGATTCCATCATCCAACTAGGCAAAGCCCAGGCCTGGGTCAGCAGGACTATCGCACAGAATATCGCGATCGACTGGGCCAAAGGCTACTGAGTCAGGCCCTCGCGGCCGCTGTCGGCAGGTTTCTTCCGGCTTCACGCTTGTCCATTTCAACGGTTAGTCCCTGTATGGTAAAGGTCCCCAATTCAACGGCGACGTGTTCGCGTCGTGTTCTACTTGTCCTCGGCGTAATTCTTGCACGTATTTGCATCCCCTCATTCGGACGAGCCTAACGCTAAAACCCCGCATGGCGATGCGGGGAGCTAACTACTATCGCGCAGCAAATCCCCGCCGTTTGCTGGTTTGGTTCGCATCGTAATTATCGCACGAAGAAGAAATACAACGGCGAGGTTCGCTCCGCGACGTTGAGTCAGGTCCCCGCATTGCCATGCGGGGCTTCAGCGTCGTGCTGGATATCTTGCGAGATTTAGATAATACGATAATCACGCCGGGGACAAAAAAGGTTCCTGACCCGAATGGCACTTCCTTAAGCACCATCAAGCAAAATGGTCTCCGTTACCGATGATAGTTTTGCCACAAACTCACAACGGTAAGAAGACCGCTTATGCCTGTCACCATCATCGGCAAGGATGCCCCTTTGGGTCCAGGGATTTCATGGGCCTTGCAGCAAGTCACGCTGAATTCCGTTCGCAAAGTTCTTCTCGACGCGGCCATCGACAGGGCCGCCAGCCACGCCGCGCACACCTATCGCTCTCGCATCCTTAATCCAGTCGTCACCGTCCTGCACATGATACTTGCGTCACTGTGGCCGGAGGAATCGTTTCAGGCAAGCGCACACCTGCTGTGGGACAACCTCACCGGCGCCTTCCCGGGTCTGCGACGCAAGAGCCCGTCATCGGGATCTATGGCCAAGGCTCGGGCGCGGCTGCCGCTTAAGCTTTGGGATCACATCAATCGATTCCTCGCCGACAAGATCCAGGAACTCTCAAAGCCCTGGGCCGCATGGCGAGGCCACCGCGTAGTACTCGTCGATGGCACATGTGTCTCGATGCCTGACACGCCCGCCTTGCACAAATGCTTTGGCGCAAGCACCGGTCGAGGCGGCAAGCGTCACTATCCGCTGGCCCGCATGGTGACGCTGTCGCTGGCCAACACCATGTCCGTGCTCAGCTACGCGATGGGACGTTATCGACAGAGCGAACAGAACCTGCTTAGACCTCTGCTCAAAGGGCTTCGCACAGGCGATCTGCTTATCGCAGATCGCCATTTTGCCGGAGCCAACCTCTACGCCGAATATCTTGCCAACAGCTTGAACTTCCTGACACGAGCCCATCAGATGCTGAACATCTCGCAGTTGCGACGCATCAAAGGCTACGGCAGCGAGAACTTCGCGACGGACAGCCTATCGTCGCAAGGATCCCACGCTGCCAACATCAGTGCGGGCGCGGCTGATACATGCTAGTATTCGCACGCGTATGCGCAGACAGTTGATGTGGTTCGTCACTTCGCTGCTGGATGACAAGGCGTATCCCTCTGAGGAGATCGTCGAGCTGTACGCCCGTCGCTGGCGGATCGAGACGCTGTTCTTGCAGCTTAAGCGGCGGCTGTCGGCGGATGTGCTTCGCAGCAAGACGCCCGAGGGCGTCCGCAAGGAAATGGCTTCTTGCGTGGCCGACTTGAACATCGTTCGTACGATTATGCTCGAGTCAGCGGCAGCCAATGAAACGCATCCGCTTTGCCTGAGCTTCACCGGTGCATTGCGGGCGATTCTGGCGTTCGCGCCGGTGCTGGCCATATCGCCGCCGTGGAAGCTGTTGGCCATCTACGACGCCATGCTGCGAGAGATTGCCTCCTGCCGCATCCGCGATCGCCCCGGTCGACAGGAACCAAGAGCAGTACGACGAGAATTAAAGCACTACCTTAAACTAAGAACCACGCGTGCAGAATGGAGAAGACAATGGGCCGCTTAAGGAAGTGCCATACGGGTCAGGAACCTTTTTCGACATTCCTCGGCCTTCCTTTGGGGGGTCATGGGACGTCATACATGTTTTGCCCAGTATCCGTTGCCCCCGGCTTGAATAATGGTGTTATAACGCGAAGCACTGTTGT
>JAAYCO010000173.1 GCA_012729725.1 Planctomycetota bacterium | reverse complement strand
TGTATCGTTCAACCACGATTTGTCCTGGTTTGCGACGTAGCGCACGGCTGCTTCGAGCGAGGCGTCGGAATACACGCGCTTCTTGCTGCCCTGCCGCGTCCACCACATCCGCCGACGAGGCTCAATAGCACTCAGCGCCAGCGATGAACGACCTTTGAGAATCCGCATAACGTACCCGGCATCCTGATCGGGAGCGCTGATGACGATATGAACATGATTGCTGCGAACGTTCAGGGCGTGGATTGACCAGCAGTGATGCAGGGCGGCTGCGTGAATGGTTTCCGCCACGACCTTCCGCATCGCGTCGCCCAGCAGCACCGGCGGTTCACGCATGTTGCGGAAACTGGAATCTTCGATGCCGGGATCGCCAGACTCGCAGATCTCCCCGTGTGTTCGTTTGCGGTCAACCCAGCCGCGTGAGTCGCCGGGAAGCCATGTGCCGTATGTCGTCCACGTAAGGAAATAATTAGCGCCATGACCAGATCCTTATGAGTGCCTCGGGACGCATGAAGACATACACAGAGCACGTGATTACGTCAAGCGGAAATGCGCGTAAATAACACCCCGCTAGCGCAACGGGCACAACGGACGAAGCCCCGCATGGAAATGCGGGGACCTGACTGATATCGCGAAACGAATCCTCGCCGTTTCATTTTCTTGTGTTGTGCGATAATCCCGACGCGAATCAAACAGCAAACGGCGTGGTTTCGCTGCGCGAGGGTCGTTAGGTCCCCGCATTGCCATGCGGGGCTTCACGCGTCGCGCTGATTTCTACTCATGGGTGATATTCGGAAAAACAAATGCAACGGCGAGGTGTCGCTACGCGACTGAAGTCAGGTCCCCGCATTTCCATGCGGGGCTCCGGGCGTCGCGCTGGCTTCGGTGAATGGGTGGATTGCGGGGAATGGGGGGTGCATTTTGAAGAAACGTGAACGGAAGAAGAGTCGCAACAAGATGAGAAAATCACGACTGAGGCGGCTTATGGCAAATGGAACCAACCAACAGAATCAACCGGCGGCCAATAACGTCAAGACGTCACAAATCCCAACGGTAACAACGCCGGCGCCAAATGCCGTCAAACCGGCAGAACCGCCCGCAAAAGAAAAGAAAACCAAGTGCGAGCCCGAAAAGATGGTCTACGATCCGCATTCGCCAGAGTATGTCGAAGCAGGCGAATCAAAACCCAACTCAACAAAGGCAAGCGCATCATCATCCAAGGCAAAGAATGCCGAGCTGGGCCGGCCGGACCTGGAAGTGGCGCAACTGGTCGATGAACTGGAAATCGCAACCGACCTTACCGAGGATGTCATCAAACGCATTCTTCGCTGGCTGGTGTGCGGCAGTTCGCTGACGGTGGCTGCCAGGGCCGCCGGGGTTTCAGGCAAGCTGCTGCAAGAGCGGATAGCGCAGGACGAGCATCTCAAAGACCGGCTCATGCAGGCACGCGCGGTGTTTCGCGCCCGGCTGCTGGGCCGCATCTCTCAAACTGGGGAATGGAAGGCGCAGGTGACTCTCATGGAAAAGGGCTTCTGGGGGAAGCTCAAGCCACCTGCTGAACAAACGGGGGAACAGGAAAGTGAAAACGACAGAGCTGTTAGAAGGGACCTCCTTAGACTGCTGGAGGAGGCTGAGAAAAATGAGGCGGCTGCCGAAGCTGCGCCACCGGGCGAGGATGCTCGAACAAAAATACGCAGAGAGCGGGCGTCGTATTTTCAGCAGTGGCCGATGGGGACTTCTGTGCTGGGTGAACCTGACCCTGTGGACGTACGACCCCAGACAGAGACAGACGAACCTGCCCTTCTTCACGTTCCCGGTTCAGAGCCGGGTGCTGATGAGCCTGCACGATGCGATGACGGAGGGGTATGACATCCTGATCGAGAAATCGCGAGACATGGGCGCCACGTGGCTAAACATCGCGGCCCTGGTGTGGTTCTGGCTGTTCTACGACAGGGCAGCACTGCTGATGGTCTCGCGAAAGGAAGGCTACGTCGATTCCTCACAGAACCCCGACACGCTGTTCTGGAAGGCGCAGTACCTGGTGGACACGATGCCGAAATGGCTGCGGCCAGACTATGTGCACACCATCATGCACCTGCAGAACTGCCACACATTGTCGGTGATCAACGGCGAAAGCACGAACGACAACGTATCCCGCGGCGGGCGGCGAAGGGCCATCCTGCTTGACGAGTTCGCCGCGTGCGACAGAGGCAGGCAGATACTGGCCTCCACCACCGACGCAACCGACTGCCGAATATTCAACAGCACGCCGCGAGGCATGGGAAACGCGTTCGCCGACATCCGCCACGCCAGGAAAATCAAGATCATCAGGATGCACTGGAGCCAGCACCCCATCAAGGGACTGGGCAAAACACTCATCGTCCGTGAGGGAAAACCACAGTGGACCTCGCCGTGGTACCGCGCACAGTGCCAACGCCGAACCGACAGACTCGAAATCGCGCAAGAACTGAATATCGACTACATCAACAGCAGCTCGCCGTTCTTTGAGCAGTCGATCATCATGCCGCTGCTGACCGGCGGGCGCCTGCGAGATCCGGACTTCCGCGGCGATATCGCCTACGACATGGCCCGGCCGATTCCGGGTGCGAGCCCGCGAATAACCAACGCACGCTTCCGCCCACGCGACAAGGGACGCTTCGAGGTCTGGATGCACCTGGCGGACAACATGCCCCCCGCCGACCACTACGTGCTTTTCGCCGACATCTCGCACGGTGCGGGAATGAGCAACAGCGTTATCACCGTCGCCACCGTGAGAAACTGCGAAGTGGTCGCAACGTACGTCTCGCCGCACGCCGCACCGCATGAAATGGCCAGAATTGCGGCAGCAATCGCAACGTGGTTGCGAGGCAAGACGTGGCCGATGATCGGGTGGGAGTTCAACGGCGCCGGAGCGATATTCGGCAAGGAACTCAAACGCCTGAACTATCCCAATCTGTACATAGAGGGCAAGGACGCCGTACCGGGATGGCACAGCACGAGGCATTCCAAACAGGTGCTGCTTGGCGATCTTCGGCGTGCGCTTGCCCGCGGTGAACTGATTCTGCACGACCGCCCGACCGTTATGGAGGCGCAGGATTACCAGTGGTACAAAAACGGAGGCGTCGGACCAAGCCATCTCGCCGAGGAGCCCGAAGCCAAGGCGCCTCACGGCGACCGCGTGATAGCGACGGCAGGGCTTTTGCTGTGCCTCGAGAAGACGCCGCTGATCAACATGCCACGCCTGCCGGAAATCGCGGATGACAGCTACGCCGCACGTCAGATCGCCGACAGGGAATCACGAAAACACAAATCCGACGCGCTGTGGAATTGACATGGCGCGCACACAACGCAAGAAGCCCCGCATGGAAATGCGGGGACCTGACAACTATCGCGAAGCGAATCCTCGCCGTTTGCTGTTTGATTCGCGTTGGGATTAACGCACAAAAAACAAAATGCAACGGCGAGGTGTCGCTCCGCGACTGAATTCAGGTCCCCGCATTTCCATGCGGGGCTCCGGGCGATTGGATGATTTCGGTTCATGAGTCAGAAACAGGATAGGACCTAAATATGGAAAATTCTGCACGTCATCTTGCGCGGGCGGTTAAGGCGGCGACGACGGCGATGACGCCGATGAGAAATAACCGCCACATGTTCCTCAAACAATACGCCGGGCCGTACTTCGCGGTCAGGCAGGCAAAGGAGGCATCCGCCACCGCAACCCCGCTGAACATGATCCACTCGCTTGTCAGCGTGGTGCTGCCGCATCTCGTGAGCGGCTGCCCCAAGGCGATGATCGTCGCGCGCAGGCCCGAACTGAAGGAGGCTGCCGAGATCTTCTCGCTGGCGTGGGACCGCATGGCGGTGGATATCGACCTCGGTTCAACCATGCGCACCATCGTTACCGACGCGATGTTTGGCGCGGGCATCATCAAGGTTGGCCTGTGCCAGAGCGAAGAAAACGCCGCAGCCGCACAAGAGCCCGAAGGCTACCTGCACGACAACGGCAGGCCATTCGCCGATGCGATCGATCTTGACGATTACATCATCGACCCCGACGCCCGCGACCGCCAGGCGGCGGCGTTCGAGGGCAACCAGTACCGCCTGCCGCTGCAATACGTGCTCGAAAGCGGGCTCTATGACCGCCGGGCCGCCGGCAGGCTCGCGCCCGTCAACTCGCCGAAGGACGGCGCGATCGAGCCGATGGTTGAGCTTATCGACCTGTGGCTGCCGCGGGAAAACGCCGTCGTCACCATCAGCGCCGACACCGATTCACCGGCGGGCATCCTCCGCCGCGTCGAATGGGACGGCCCCGAGCGCGGGCCGTACGAGGTGCTCGGCTTCCACTGGGCGCCCAACAACGTAATGCCCATTCCGCCCGTGGCGATGATCTTCGACCTGCACGCCATGATCAACAAGATCGCCCGCAAGATCAGCAGGCAGGTCGAGCGCCAGAAAGACCTCGTCCTGTTCGACGAGCGCTGCGTGGACGAGGCGCAGCGCGTGCGCGACGCCGCCGACGGTGAACTCGTCGGCGTCCAAAGCGTGGACCGATACCGCCAGCTCTCGCTTGGCGGCGCGGACCAACGCGGCTACGAACACCTGGCGTTCCTCTTCGAGCAGTTCAGCAGGCTGGGCGGAAACATCGACCTGCTCGGCGGGCTGGCCACCCAAAGCAAAACGCTTGGCCAGGACGAGATGCTCTTCGCCAACGCAACCATCAGAATCGAGGACATGCGCCAGCAGACGCACCAGTTCACGCGGCGGTTCGGCGCAAAGCTGGCGTGGCATCTGTGGCAGGACCCGCTCATCGAGCTGCCGCTGGCCCGCAACGGCGTGATGGCGACGTTCCGCCCCGAGGAGCGCCGCGGCGAGTTCCTCGACTACATCTTCGACATCGAGCCGTACAGCATGACGCAGGACAGCCCCACCCGCCGCTACCGCCGAATCGTCGAGTGGATCGACCGCGTGGTGCTGCCCACCGCCGACATCGCCGCCAAACAGGGCAGGACGCTGGACGCGGCTGCTCTGGCGAAGGCGGCTGCGAAAATGCTCAACATCGACGAAGCGCAGCACCTCTGGCGCGACGCCGAACTGCCGGCAGCCAACCACTGAAAGGAACCACCATGCCGATTTACTGTCACCGCTGCCCCGCCTGCGGAAATGCCCCAGAGACGTTCGAGCATTCGCATCGCCCGCCGGGGCGGAAGAAATGCGAGGCGTGCGGGCGGATGCTTCTTCGCGACTACCGCCGCGAGCTGGCGTCAAGGCCGGCGGCGTGCGGCGAGATTCGAAGCGTCGCCGCCGGCGTAATGCCGCCGCAGGCGCGTCAGGCGACGGCTGCGATGCAACAACGAGGAATCAGCGGCGTCAGATTCGACCCGCGAACCGGAGATGCGATCTTCAGCAGCAGGGCCGACCGAATCAAGGCGCTGCGGGCAATGGGACTGCACGACAAGAACGAAATCAAAGGATGAAAGGACAAACAATGACCGACGAAAACCCCAACGTTATCAACCCCCCACAGCCGGCCGAGCAGGAGCAGCAGGAACCGGCGGCTCCGCAGGAACAGCAACCGCCGACGCACCAGGACGAGCAGCAGCCGCGGGATGAACACCCTCAGCCCCCGCACACAGAGCACGCGCTTGGCGCGCGAGAGGCGGCGGCCATCGAGCGGTTCGGCATAAGCGCCGACGATCTGGCGCCGCTTGGCCAGAAGGGCGCTGCCCTTGCCGCCCGCCTGGCCGACCTGCACGCGGAGATCGGAAGGCGCTACAGCAGCATTGGTCGAGCGGCCAAGTCGCTCAATCCCGAGCATGCCGCTGGGGGGACGATGCCGACGGATGCGAACCGGACGGCGCCTGACATCGCCGGCGAGCTTGACTCGCTGCGCCGCCAGGTTGCCGATCTGGTTCGCAACGTCGGTCAAAACCGCCAGTCGTCCGAGCAGGCCGCGGTTGAACGCTTCGCCGCGGCGCTGGACGCCGACGACTACCCGCAGTTCGCGGGCGAGGCGGGCAAGGTTTCGAGAGAGCAACTGGCCGCCAAGGCCGAGGAAATCCGCCGGGGCCACCAGATCGTTCACGGTAGCGACATGGACTTCGAGGAATCGCTCAAGGAGGCGCTGTCCATCATCTGCGCCGACACAATGGCGGCCGCCCAGCGACGCAAAATCGCCGCCGACATCCGCCGCCGCAACGACAGCAGAATCGCCCGCGCCGCCGGAAGGTCGGGCACAAGCAGCGAATCTCCACTCCAACGCGCCGTCGAGCAACTCAAACAGTGGGAACGGGAAAAGGGCGTCGAGTTCTTCGAAAGGTGACCACGCCCCGCACATTCTGAAATTCTTCATCTCAAGAAAGGCACACAATGACTACCGAAGTATCACTTAACGATCCGCGCGACTTGTCGAACGACATTCTCAGGGATCTGCTCAAGACCACCTGCGAGGCGCACCCCTGGGACGGCAAGTTCGAGAGCCTTCGCAAGTATCACGACTATCCCGTCTGCAACATGTGGTTCGCCGAGGACCGCGTGGTGTTCGACGGCGGCACGAGCATCGTTCGCAACGTGCAGCTTGGCGAAAACGGTTCTGCCAAGTTCACCCGCCCGTACGAACCGGCGTCGCCGACGGTGGTTGACGTCCAGGGGCGCCTGCGGGCTGAGTGGGTGCAGGCCACTGCCGACTACTCGATCAGCAGGCAGGAGATCATGCGAAACCGCGGGCGCGAACGCCTGATTTCGCTGGTGGTCAGCAGGCGCCAGGCAGCGATGGAAGACCTGGCCAACCTGCTTGAGGATTACGCCTGGCAGTCGCCATCGGGCCCGGCAGACGACCTTCACCCGATGGGCATTCCGTACTGGATATCGCCGATTACGGCAGCCCAGCAGACGGCCCAGGAGTACGGCCACCAGGGCGGAAACCCGGCCGGCTTTCTCAACTGCGGCGGCATCGACTGCTCTGATGCGGCCAACCAGCGATGGCGGAACTACAACGATTCGTGGGCGCAGGCCGGCGGCGAGATCGGCGACGACGACATCATCAAGATCACCCGCATGCTTCGCCGGCTGAGGTTCCGTTCGCCGGTGTTCCTCAACGACATCGATGGCGACTCGTACCGCAACCTGCGGCTGTACACCAACGAACACGTGCTCGAATCGCTTGAGGAATACGCCCGCCTCAACAACGACAGCATCGGCACGGACATCGGCAAGTACGCCGGGGCAACCGTCATCAAGAACCTGCCGGTGATCTGGGTGGAACAGCTCGACGCCGACGAAACCAACCCGCTCTACGCGATCAATCACGCGTGCTTCCACCCGTTCGTGATGGAAGGCGACTTCTTCCGCGAGACCGGACCGATGAACAGCCGGCGCCAGCACGACGTGTTCACCACGTTCGTCGACCTGCAATTCAACTTCATCTGCACCAACCGACAGCGGGCCGGCGGCGTGATCAGCAGAATCAACCTGTAAAGAAAGGAAACCACTCATGACAAATGTTACATACAACAGCGAAGACCTGACGCACCGCAAGGTGTATTACGCCGGCGAGGACACGCTCAAGGCGGGCTACTGCCTGTGCTACGACCGCTCGTTCGGCCAGGCGAACGAGGCCGCACCCGCACGGGCGTATCGAGTGGTCAAGCCGGCAGAGGGCAACATTCGATACTTCGCCGGCGTCGTCGCCGACGACCAGGACGGACGAACCGGACCTTGCTGGGTGACCGTCGTCGAACCGGCGCTGCCCGGAAGACTGGTCAAGGTGTTCACCAACCAGAACTGCACGCTGGGCGTGACGCGGCTGGGACTTGTCGCCGGAAGCTACGCCGCGGGCGCCGCCGGGGCCAGTTCGCCTGCAATCGCCCTTGCCATGCAGACGCTTGATTGCTCCGCCGGCGCCGCCGTGATGGCACAGCTTGAAGGCGCGCCGGCCCTGACCGTCAAACCGGCCGCAGCCGTGACGCAAACCCAGGTGCAACTCACCCACGATTACGGCTACGCGGACTTCGTGGTCGATGACGTGGGCGAAATCTTCTATCCGAGCCTTCTGAATAACAACTTCAGAGAGATTACCGTGCAACTGATGCGGATTCACGCGGACATCGCCGCGATCATCACGTCGCTGCGAAACGCCAACATTCTCGCGTAAAACCCCTGACGCGGGCGGTCCCACGCCCCGCCGGCTCACCACCCGGACAAGGCCGCCCGCGTCCACCCTTTTTCAAGGAAGACAAAGTGACACTGCAACTGACATTCGCCGATCTCCGACGCGAGGTGTGCAACTATCTCGGCGCGGGCGACTACCCCTCGCCGGCGCAGCTTGCCGCGGCCGGCCGCCTGGTGAACGAAGGATACCGCCGGTTCCTGCTGGGGCTCGACCCGCGGACGCAACGTGCTTACGCATGGAGCTTTCTGGATACTGCAAATCCGCCGCCCGCCCTTGCCGCAGACGACGACGTTCCGCTTGGCCCGGCGATTTGTTCCTCGGCGGTGCTTGCAGGGGCACTTGCCGCAGCCGAGCAGGGCCAGGCAAACGCACGAGGCCCGAACGCCGACGCATTCGATAAACTAATCTGCGCCGCAATCGATGCGGATGCAGCGGCGGCGGTCGACGACGATGAGGATTACGACGACGAACCCGTGGAATATGATTAACGACCTGCTAAATCTTCTTGCCCAGCTTCATGCGGACCAGGCCGGCAACCAGCCGGGGAAAATCCGCGCGAGAAACCAGCTTGCAAAGCTCGCCGGCGCTGGCCCCCATGCCAAGAGCCGCCGCAGCCTTCAACGCCAGGTCGTCCGCGAACGGGTAAAGCTCGTCCCACGAAAGCTGGACCTCGCGGAAGAAAATGTTCACGCCGACGTTGCCGATGCCCTTGAATTCGAGCAGCAGCTTTCGCTCACTGGCCGGATCTCGCCCCGCTGCCTCGCGAAGCCGGTTAAGGTCGCCGCCGTATTTCTCGATCATCAGGTCGCAGGTGTAGCCAAGGTAGCGGCTGGTGCTTTCGTCGTAGCGGGCGTATCCGTGCGTGTTGAGAACCTTGACCCGCTCTTCCCACGTTGCGGCGGCCATTTTCTTGGCGGTGGTCCATCCGGCGTCAAACAGGCCGCGGGTTGCCCGCATTGCCGCGTTGTGGCTGATACGGGCGCTGGCCAGCAGCGAAAACACCAGCGTCTTGAACAAATGGCCGGGTGTCATCCCCTCGGGGCTGATTTTCAACTCGCTACAGAATGTCACGCCGAATTCGTCAAGCACCTTGGAAGCTTTCGCCTTTTTCGAGTCACTCCCCATAAGGTATTGTAGGTTATGTTCGCCGTTTGGCCAATGGGTGTTGTTGGTGTTTTAAAGCCCTCCGGCGGCGAGAACGCTTCCTTTTTCACAGTCGCGGGTTTAATCTGCGGCTTTGCGACTTGCAGGAGACGCCGTGGTTGACAGCAACGAACATTCCGCCCCCCGGTTTACGGTGATAATGCCGCTGTACAATCACAGCGCGTACATCGACCAGGCGATCGAATCGGTTCGCAACCAGACGCTGGGCGACTGGCGGCTGATCGTGGTTGACGACGAATCGAGCGACGATTCGCACGATCGCGCGCTTCGGCACGCCGCCGACGACGAGCGGATAACGGTTCTTCGCCAGTCGAACGCCGGTCCCGCGGCAGCCCGCAACCGCGCCGCAGCCGCCGCGACGGGCGAATGGATGACGTATCTCGACAGCGACGACATGTGGTATTCGCACACGCTCGAGGCCTACGCCGACGCGATAGCCGCAAATCCGAACAGGGAGTTTTTCTACGGCAGGCGCGACCGAATTTCCGCCGACGGGCGGATCGAAAAGACGGCAGGCGAGTTCCAGTCCGGCCCGACGGGGGCGCGCGAGCTGCTGGGACGGATGTACTTATCCACAATGGTTGTCTGTCACACGCGTCGGCTGTTCGAGGCGGTCGGCGGGTTTGACGCATCGTTGAGAAGCTGCGAGGATTATGATTTGTTTCTGCGAATGAGCATGCACACGTCGTTCATGCCCATTGGCAAGTCAACCGGCCTTCGCCGCCGGCACGGAAGCAATCTCTCGCGGCAGAGCGGGTTTTCGCGGTTCCAGGAGGCCGGCGTCATCTCGCGGTTCCTCTCTTCCGGTGGAAGCTCGCTTGTTCCGGCATGGCTTGCCCAGCGGCGGCTGGCGAAGTTGTATTACTCATCCGCTCGTCAGTATTTCAAGGAGCGTTCGATGTCGAAGGCCTGCGAGTCGATCTCTCACTCCCTTCGCCACCGCTTCACCCTCAAAGCCCTCGGCCTTGGCCTCCTGTGCCGCGTGCTCGCTTAGCACTACGCATCGCAACCAGCCCAACGCGCGAAGCCCCGCGCGGCCTTCGCCGAGAAAGTAGAACAGGAGATAGTAGATCAGTAGAGCAAATCCGGGACCAGCACCTGCGCGACACCATTCCTCTCTCCTGCTCTCCTTACTACTGCTGCTACTCTGCGAAGTACGCTACGTAGCACGAGTCTACCCTCTCGGGCGCAGCCCGACGGGGACCTGACCGATATCGCGCAGCGAATCCTCGCCGTTTGCTGTTTGGTTCGAATATCACCCATGAACAGTTTTATATGCATATTATACCCCATAATATCATATTCTGCAAGATGGCCAAATGCGAGGCAGCTCAAAATTCGGCGGCAAGAGAGTAGTTCGCATGGATTGGGCAGACAGTTTTGTTCTATTGACGGTTTATGGCGGCACGCTTATGCTATTATGGCTAGAGTAGTACTTGTCTTGATTGACAAAGTCCAAAGGCGGCTTTCAATGGCACGACGCGATCCTGTTCTTAAGCAGCGCATTTTCGAGGCCCGATACGAAAAGGGGTATCGCTTTCTTGACAGATGCGGCGACGCATTGATTATGCTCGAAGAAAGCTTGTCCAAATTGACTGATCACGTGTGGTTTCCCGAAGAAATGGCGCCAACAGGCGCGAGGCTGATTTGTCCCGACTTGGAGATCACCCTGGTCTTCAATGCCAGGCAACTCGTTGTGGACCAAACACCCATACCAAATATTGAGGCTGAGTTCAGCGACATCGCGGGAACCGCTTTTGGCCTCATCCGCGGCCGGTTCGACATCACAAAACTCAACCGGCTTGGGAGCAGGCGGATCAAGGTGATACCCATGGATTCTGTTGAGGAGGCGGAGACCCTCTCGACCAAGCAGGTCCCGATAAAGAACTGGTATAGCGCATGGCAACCGGCAACCGAAGGGTATGAGCCGCGAGCCTTTGACTTCAAGTGCGTATTTGAGCTTCCCGACAAATCCAAAGGAATTCGGATTACCGCCGCCCCGTATTCCAAGGTCGGGGCTGACTTGAAGGTAAATGAGCGGCTCAAGCATCCTCCACATCTGCTGCACGAAGGTCAGCATGCTGCTTTAATGGAGCAGCTTCGTCGTATGAAGGTGAGAGACACCAACCCGGAAGCCGGCCTGGCTGTTGATATTGACTATTATCTTGCCTGGCCGCCGGAAAAGGCCTCTATTTCATCATTCCTAAATGAAGCCTCGGCTGAAGCCGACAAGCTTGAAAAGGAGTTTTTGGAGAAGGGGAATGCTAAATGACATCTGAAACATCATGTGCATCTGATGTCACGATTTCTCACGCCACGGCAGCATCTGGTGAAAGGATCTCGCCCTTCGGGTCCGCCCACACGGCTTACTTGCAGATGTCGTATCCAAACAGAACAACGGCGGACATGACCGCCGGTGTTCTAAATGACCGTATTCCGCCAGCCGCCTCAGGCACGAAGACCCGCAGCGCCACCCGGCCCGTCAGCAAGTTCGACAGCACGCTTGTTGAGAAGGCGATGGATCTAGTAGGCAGCTTCAAAGAGACGGATGCTTTCGACATGCAGTTGCTTCTCACGGGCTTGTCCGGCTGCATCATGGAGTTGTGGAATACCGCGCACGGAAGCAGCGAAACCCATCAGGAGATACTCGCCGCTTTGGAGCGAGACGTGCGGGCGGCGGCAATAGATGGATGTGCAACAAGTGACCAAGTGGATGCCTGGCGTGAAGCGCTCATCTGTCTGACTCAACAGCATCTGGGACGCACAGCATCCCAAATCATCAGGCGCCGCCTCCGGGAGTGCGGATCCGGCGCTCTGAGCTTCAGCGAATAACCGGTGGGCCATGTCTCAGCAGGGGCCACAGTGCGAACGACCTCCCTTCCGAACCGTTCTGGTGGACACCTCGCTGCTGATCGAGCAACAGAAGCAGCGGAAACAGGCCGATCCCGTCCGCAAAGCTTTAAACAGATACGGGTTTAAGGGCGCATCTTCCTTTTCCAGACTCGAGTTCAAGTACGCGTGGCTCCAGAGGTTGTCCTACCTTTATGACGTTGCCAGCAAGCCGCATCACGCTGTGCATGAGGTATGGGATTACATCATGAAGAGGCTCGGGGGCCTTGAAAAGCAGCGAGGTCGTGTCCAGACATTGTGGGACGCGTTGCACAAGTTCCTCGAACTGGATGGTAAGAGACTGACGGATGAGGCACAGGTGCTGAGGTTACGAGCCCACTGCAAGACGAGCATCCTGGACGCTCGCGATGCATTCTCGGAAATGATAACCGGGGAATTCAACGGGACCGATTGCGCTCTGGCCAAAGAATTCGTAAGAGAGAACCCTGACGGTTCATTCAACGTCACCATACCGAAATGCAAGCGCGGGCAACAACAGTGCCAAGTGGCCGATTTCTTTCAGAAACACAGAGAGCTTTTCGCCACAATTGCCAATGCGGTTTCGGCAGTGAGTGACGCATCTCCCGAATTGCTGAGAATACGGGAGCATATCCTTGCGGCCATGGACGATCCTGAGCATCTTTGTGACCAAAGCTGCCGAAGGATCGCGGATGCGATCATAGCGGTCGATGGACATGGCATGGACGTTTTTGGAGCGAATAATGACAAGGAATGGCGCACCATTGCCGCCGCCCTTGGAAAGGATCTGCTCAACCCAGTGACTGGAGAAGACTGGCCGCACAAGACATAACAGCATTCCAGCAACCAAAGGTGGCACAACGTTAACCCGTCCCCGCATTGCCATGCGGGGCTTCATGCGTCGCGCTGGTTGCGATACTGGGTGATACGCACACAAAAAACAAAATGCAACGGCGAGGTGTCGCTACGCAACGTGAATTCAGGTCTCCGCATTGCCATGCGGGGCTTCGGGCGTCGCGCCGGTTTTCTATGCGTTAAGTTATGCTATGAATCCTGAACACCGCCGGCCAGATGCCGGTTACTTCCTTGGGCGAGTAGAACTCGGCGGGGTAGTTGGTGTTGAGCGGCTGAAGCCGGATGCGGTTGGGCTGGTCGCGGTACATGCGACAGAAAGTGGTCCGCCCTCCATCCGCAAGGCGAATGAAGCAGTCGCTTCCGTTGCGGGCGGTTTTCTGCGGCGCAACTATTATGACGTCGCCGGCGTGATACTCCGGAAGCATCGAATCGCCAAACACCCGTATGCCAAATGCCTTCGGGTCGATCACCTCGGGGCAGCGGACGTAATCATCGGCAGCGATCGAAAGGTTCTCAATGTCGGTCAACCCAATCGGGTACGGCGTGTTTGTCCGGTTGATGATCGGCACGGCAGCGCCGCAGGCCACCTCTTTGAGCGGCTTGCCCGTTTTCAGCGCCATCGACAGCTGGTTGAGATCCACGTTGCCCAGCGGCTTGCCCTTGGTCACCTTGAGCACTTCCTGAAGAATGCCTCGCATTCGGGCAGTCTCGGTCTCAAGCTGGTCGCGGCGCTGGCGCATGTCCAACGGCATGCGAATCACGTTGGCAAGGTTCACCAATTCGCCGGGCGGGAACTTGAGCACTTTCTCAAGCCCCTCCAGAATCTTGTCCGTCGGCGGGTGCTTGTATCGGCTTGTCTCTATGTTGGAAAGGTACGGCTTGGACAATCCCGAACGTTCGCAAACGTCCGCCAGCGTCAACTTCATTTCCTTGCGACGCCGTCTTATCAGACCGCCGAAATCCATGAGTTGCTCCTCTAGCAATATCTAAAAGTTAGCAAACCCTGATGATTCGTGCAAAAGTATTTTACAGCATTTAAGCGAACAAGTCGTCCGGGCACATCCGCCGGGCACAACTGCGGGGGTCGCCATGTGGTCGCATCCATTCAACCTGACGTTTACGAGTCCCGCCCCCGCCGGCGCGGCCGGCAGGCGCGTCGCCGACATGTTCGGCATCACCGGCAGGCGAAGCATAACCATGTATGACGACCTGAACTTCAGCATCCGTCCAGGCCAGATTTTTCTTGTTGTCGGCCCTTCCGGCGCCGGCAAAAGCCAGTTGCTTGGCCTGATCCGTCGGCGCTGGCCGGGTTCGAGCGAGCTGGCCCCTGCCGGCGCGGCAGGCCGTGGCCGCTGTGCCGTGGACATGCCCAACCGCGGGCCGCTGCAAACTCGCATGAGCATGCTTTCACGTTGCGGGCTTGCCGACGCACACGCGATGATCATGCCGGCGAAGTTGCTTTCCGGCGGGCAGCAGCATCGCCTGGCGATGGCGGAGGCGCTGCTCGCCGCCTCCTGGCGCGACCGGCCGACGCTGGTGATCGCCGACGAGTTCTGCTCGGTGCTCGACGACATGACGGCTCACGCCCTGTGCAGGCAGATTCGCCGGCTGGTGTCGGGGTCGCCGATTGCGTTGGTGGCTGCGTCGCCGCGCGAGGACATCATTCCCCACCTCCAGCCGGACAAGGTTATCGCCAAGCCGCTGGGCGAGCCCGTCCGCGTGTTCGACGGGCGCGACCTGCCGCATGTGGCCGACTCGGCCGACGCGTGGCGCATCGAGCGAGGGCGCATCGGCGATTATCACGCGATGGCGCCGTTTCACTATCTCTCGCGCCCGCCGGCAGCGCACAAGCGGGTGCTGGTGATTCGTCCGCCGGCGCCGAGGCTGCTTTCGGGGCCGAGCCTGGCGGCAGTGCTTGTGGTTTCGCCGCCGGTAATCAACCTGCGGGCGCGGAACATCGTCACCGGCGGAAGGTACTCCACCGGCGACAGGCGGACGGCGGCGTCGCGGCTGAATGCCGAGATCGAATGCATCTCGCGCGTCATCGTGCATCCGGCGTTCCGCGGCCTTGGCCTGGCGGTGCGACTTGTCAAACACGCCATCGCCACGGCGCAGACGCCGATCGTCGAGGCGATCGCCATGATGGGAACCATCAGCCCGTTCTTCGAGCGTGCGGGAATGCACGCCTGGCCGGTAAAGCCCGAGCAGTGCCTGACGGACCTGCTTGCGGCAGCGAAGGCGGTTGGTCTTTCGCCGCGTCAGGTGGCTGAGGTTGCGCCGGTGCGGCGGCTTCTTGCCCGCGGCGGCAAGAAGGCGGAGTTGCTCACGCGGTTCATCAGCCGTGCGATGCGCGACATCCTCTGCGCCAAGGCCCGCGCTCGCCTTGACGACCCACTCGCCGAAGTCTGCCGCCGCACTGCCAGGAAATATGTATATTACACCGCCGCCACGCGTAAAGCCCCGCATGGAAATGCGGGGACCTGACTGCTATCGCGCAGCGAATCCTCGCCGTTTGCTGTTTGGTTCGCGCGGGGATTAACGCAGAAAGAAGAAACGGCGAGGTGTCGCTCCGCGACTGGAATTCAGGTCCCCGCATTTCCATGCGGGGCTTCGCGTCTTGCTGGTTTCGGTTGTGGGTAACGTATTCACATCGAGGGATCATCATGAGCAACAATGCAACCGTCAATTTTCCGTTTCCGTCGAAGGGTTACGATTCGCGGCGGGCGTATGCGGATCTTGAACCGCTGACGACGCCGGCGTGCCTGAACGTGCGGGCCCATAGCGGGCCGCTGGGACGCGCGACGGGCGGGGCCCGGCCGGCGCTAACGCCGGCTTACGACGCCGTGCTCGCCGGGCCGCTGCAATGGCTCGGATGGCTCGACTGCGGATACGGCGACCAGGTTGCTCATGAAGACAACTTTCAATACGACGACGGCCCCCTGTCCACCCGCGATGAAACAATGTGGCCCAGCGCTCAAGCCGGCCTCGACGTGCAGGCAGGAAGGGTCCGGCTGTCGGTGCTCGACGAGCTCAAGCTCTCCGGCCAGCCCAACCTCGGCGGCGACACATGGAACAACTTCACACTCAGCGCCATGCTCGAATGGAACTACGCAACCAGCGGGCAGGTTAAGCTCTGGGCCGGCAGCGACAACACGGGCGCCGACGGCGCGATGGTCATCTTCAATCTCACCTCCACCCCCGTCGAATTCCCCGGCCTGGGCTACGCGACGAGCATCTCGATTACCCTGCAAGCCGGCGGCGCCCCGCAAACGTGGAGCACCTCCTACGGCCCGCTGTGGCTGCACACTTCGGCCGAGATATCGATCGTCGCCGACGCCGCGGGCGTTCGCGTTGCCTGGGGCGGGCGCGAAATCCTTTCCGCCCCGCGCGTTGCCCTTGCACCGTGCGAGTGCGCCGGGTTCGCCATGAGCAAGTCCAACCCCAACAGCCCCGTCATTCCCGATTCGTTCGTGGACATTCGCATTGCCGCCTGGCGGCTTTCGGCAACCAGCAGCGCGGGCGTGATACACCGCCGGCTGGCTGCGGTGGCCGGCAACCGCGTGTACGCATCCGGCGCGGATGGCGCGTGGTCCGGCGTTGCGATAGATTCCGAGGAACTCGCCGGCGCATCGCTGGTGGCTGCCGACCGATGCAACGGAAAGCTGTTCGTGCTGGACGGCGAAAACGGATGGTGCTGTGACGCCACGGATGCGACCAACCGAATACGACCCTGGACGCCGCGCCGCGGGCTGCTGCCGACACGCTGCCGGATGATCGCCAACTGGCGAAACAGAATGGTGCTCGCCGGAAACCCCGACGACCCGCAGAACTACTACCTCAGCCGGCAGGACGACCCGTGGGACTTCGACTACGGACAGGCAGACGCCAAATCCGCCGTTCGCGGAGACATGGCGACCGCGGGGCGAATCGACGATCCGATAACCGCCCTCTGCCCGCTCAGCGACGAGACGCTGGTGATCGGGTGCGGCAGGGGCCTGTGGGTGCTTCGCGGCGACCCCGCACAGGGCGGCCTGGCGCACCAGCAATGCACGCACACCGGAATCGTCGGCCCAAACGCGTGGACCACCGACCCGCAGGGCAACCTGTACTTTCTGGGCGAGCACGGACTGTACGTCATGAGCAACGGCGGCTCGCCGAAGAACATCAGCGCCGACCGCATCGCCGAGTTGCAAACGGGGCTGTGCATGGGCGAGGGCTGCTACGCCACGCTGGCGTTTGATCCGCGCCGCTGGGGCGTGCTGGTGTTCGTCACGTCGCCGCTGGGGGCATCCGGCCCGCACTGGTTTTACGACATCCGCAACGAGGCGTTCTTTCCCGAGCGGTACCCCGCAGCCGTCGGCCCGACGTGCGCCGCGTACTACGCCGCCGAAGATTGCAGCCGGCGAAACCTCCTGCTTGGCGGAACCGACGGCAGGATTTACGAATTCGACGACGAGCTGAGCGCCGACGTCGCCGGCGGCCAGCAGCATGATATTGAATCATACGTATGGTTGCGATCATCCAAGCCGACCGGCGGCGTGGTTGCCGGGCTCTGTGCCGAGCTTGCCGCCGGCGGCGTTGACTTCGCGTTGCATGCCGGCGCATCGACGGCAGATGCGATGTCCGCCCCCGCTCACGCAACGGGCGAGTGGCACGCCGGCATTAACGCCCCATGTCTAACACGCGCCCGCGGCAGGGTTCACATGGTGAAACTCTCAAACTCCGCCGCCCGCAAATGGTCTATCGAACAGGTGCACGGCACCACATCCGGTTAACATAAATCCATCTATCGCGACCAGCACAACGCGGAAGCCCCGCATGGAAATGCGGGGACCTAACGACCTTCGCGAAGCGAATCCTCGCCGTTATGGTTCGCGTGAAGGCCAAGCCGAAAAGTGTTGCGTGGGCGATGCCCTATATGTACATTATGGATGCCGCATATCCGTTTGGGCCTGGTAAAAACGTTTGAAAGGGCGCCATGACAGCGGAAATTGCAATTCTCAATCGTGGTTCAGTTGCTTTGGCTGCCGACAGCGCAGTTACCTGCCAGCGCCAGGGTGGCGAGAAGATCTACAACAGTGTTAACAAGTTGTTCATGCTGTCCAAGTATCACCCGGTGGGGATTATGGTGTATGGAACGGCCGACCTCATGGGTGTTCCATGGGAGACCGTTATCAAGTCGTACCGCAAAAGGCTTGGATGCGGGTCATTTTCCACGCTTAGGGAGTACGTTGACGATTTCCTGGCGCACCTGCATCCTGATGATGGCGTGCTTTCAAAGCGGGAGGTGGACCGTCACTTCTACGAATGCCTGTGCAGCATTTTCTATGGGGTCAGGAGCGGTGTGATCGAGCGAGTGAAGCAGATTATCGCCCGTGGCGGCGGCATTTCCGAACAGCAGGTGAAGAAGGTTTTTGAGGACGAAGTATCGTTGCGCATGAAGGCATGCGACAGATTGGAAGCCTTGGAATGCTGCCGCACGCTTTCAGTCGAAGCACTGATGGCAAAGTATAGATCTTCTCTCAACGCAGCCAGGAAAGGAGTGATGCAGAACCTCCCAATTTCGAAGGCTACTCAGGAAATGCTGGACAGGCTGGCTATTTCTCTCTTGCTGAAGGACATCCTGTCCGATCAGAAATCCGGAATAATCGTGGCAGGTTTTGGTGAGAAAGACACTTTTCCTTCTGTTGTGGCCGTGGAGGTGGATGGCTTCGTGGACGGCAAATTGCGCATGAAGGTAACAAAGGTTCGGCGCGTATCGGAACAAATGTCAGCGGGTATTCTGCCATTCGCACAGTCCGAAATGGTCCACACGTTTATGGAAGGCATCGACCCCTTCTACCAAGAGGTCCTATACGCAGGTTTGAAGGATCTGTTCGAAAGGCTTCCCGCGGAGATCAGGGCTATAGGGGCCAGAACAGGCAAGACCCTGCCGAATATGGACGAAGAGCTTGCCGCTATCTGCTTCAGCATGCTTGATAGCGTCAAACACCAGGCATCCGAGTACAGGAGAAAGAGATACGTTGATCCCGTCATAGAGGCAGTGTCCTTCTTGCCGAAAGACGAATTGGCGGCAATGGCCGAATCATTGGTCAACCTTACGTCGTTCAAGCGTAGAATATCAATGGATGCCGAAACAGTTGGCGGACCCATCGACGTCGCGGTAATATCTAAGGGAGACGGCTTCATTTGGATCAAACGAAAGCATTACTTTGAACCGGGATTGAATCCCGCGTTTTTTGCGAACTACTACAGGGATCAGAACAATCGCCAGCAGGGAGAGCACAGTGCCGAAAGCAAAGAAGACAAAACGTAGGTACACCTCCTTCGAGGAATTCAGAAAAGCATACTTGCCAAAGGCGGAAAACCAGATTGCGGATGAGCGGGATCCGGTTAAGGCGGGCAAAGAATTGGCCAAGCGTGTTTTGAAAAGGGTGCGATTGGCGATGTCGCGCTAGCCCATCGATCCCAAATCATCCGTGGCGAAGTTCTGATTCTCATATCCTGATCCTCTTCTCACTTTTCTATGAGGAGTGAGATTATCCCGCGCCTGATATCTTCTTGTTGAAAAACTCGCCGCCCTTCACTGACTACATCCATGTAGCGCGACCAGCGCGACGCCTGAAGCCCGCATGGAAATGCGGGGACCTAAAAACCTTCGCGCAGCGAATCCTCGCCGTTTGCTGTTTGGTTCACGCAGGGATTAACGCAGAAGAAAGAAACGGCGAGGTGTCGCTCCGCGACTGAATTCAGGTCCCCGCATTTCCATGCGGGGCTTCGGCGTCCTGCTGATTTCGGTTCATGATGTTATTCGGGAGATATATTCTCATGCCACGATTTCTACCACTCATCATGAAGGCGGCGGCGTGTGCCGCGGATTTCGCAAGGAATTGGCGACTGGTCTACTGCGGGGCGCTGGGCGACAATCGCAGCATCGTCGGCAGCGACGGCCAGTATTCCGTTCGCGTTCAACCGCCGCTGCGGATTGCGGATACCGGCATCGTGCTGGACTTCACCGACGAGCGATGGCGGCTGCTCTCGCCGCTGGCGCCCGCGACGCTACCTGCCGGCGGCGACGAGGGGCAGCCGCTGTGCAAGAAATCCAACGCCAACCACGACGTCGAATGGCGCGAAGGCCCAACGCAGACAATCACCCTGCTTGCTGACATGCGATACGACACGGCGTCGGCACAGATTCAAAAGAAGACCATCCAGTTGCAGATCACCCAGGGTCTCGTCACATCCGTCGGCGAAGTCTCCGGCTGGGTGATGATCGCCGGCGGCCAGGCCCAGGAATGCCCGTGAGCGAATATGACACTGCAATATCGCAATTGTGATTCCGCCCTTCTGCGCACCCCCAGCGGCCCGCTGGCGTGCGAATGCTGCTGCGGCTCGGAACCGTCGCACTGCTGCGGCTGCCAGACCGTGCGCGCCGAGTTTTCGAACAAGACCGTGCTGTCGCTGGACGAGCCCGGCGTGGACGGGAGTGAACTGGACCACCTGCTGGCCGGGTTCATGCTCGACACGCGGGGGCACTTTCCGCCCGATCAAACGGGCACGGGCTGGTGCATGTGGGACTTCACCGGCGACCAGGACGGCCGACCGCTCGTCGAACTTGTGCACACCTACCACCTGTCGCTGGGCGGCGTGGACGCATCGTTCATCTGCGAGACATGGAGCACTAACGATATTACCACCTGGGAGCTCTGGACGAGCGACCCCGTGCTCTTGTCGTGGACCGGGTCCAACTGCTGGCCGCTGGTGTTCACCGTCACGATGCGCCTCGGCGGCGCCGCCATCCGGTTTGACGTGAGGCTCGACTGCGATGACTGACCCTGGCTGGCTTCTGGAGCGAATACGCATCTGCCGCCGCTGTTTGGGCCCGCACACAAATCGCTGCCCGCACTATCACGGCAAATTATCCTGTTACCGCCGCCGTCCCCTTGCGGTATGCCCCGCAAATCCACCCCGGTGGATGCCAGCACGATGCCCAGAATCTTCGCCCGAATAGCATCCATGCAACGCGACCAGCGCGATGCAAGAAGCCCCGCATGGAAATGCGGGGACCTGAATTCAGTCGCGGAGCGACACCTCGCCGTTTCTTTTTCCTGCGTTGATCCCCGGGCGAACCAAACAGCAAACGGCGAGGATTCGCTGCGCGAAAGTTTTTAGGTCCCCGCACGGCCTTCGGCCGAGAAAGTGGAACAGGAGAACAGGTGAGCAGTAGAGAAGACGGCTTTGTTTTCATCTCCTGCTCTACTATCTCCTGATCTCCTCTCTCGGGCGCAGCCCGTGGG
>JAAYCO010000172.1 GCA_012729725.1 Planctomycetota bacterium | reverse complement strand
GTCTGCCTGGGCCTCGCGCCATAGGCGAGGTTCGAATATGTGCCGGGCCTTCCAGAAATCTTCCGCCAGGCAATAAAGCTGTGGCGCGTGTTCGGTCAGGCACAGCCGCCTGAGGCCAAACCATCTCGCTCGCTCGATGGCGTCGCATGTGGTGATATCCACGCCGCAGTATGCGAACTCGGTGTGGCAGTGAACGTCAACCAGCGCCGGCGATTGCGTATCGATAAGCTCGCAACGTTGGGCGTCCACGCGCCCGTCGTCATGCACGTCGATCAGCATGTACGGGTGCGGACAGGCGGTTATTGCAGGCGCGGTGAGATAGTTCACGCCGTCAACCTTCGTTAACGGCCCGCCCCTATGGTAATGGCCTGAAAGGCAGAGTGTCGCGCCGGCGGCGGCGTAGTCGCTCATCAGTTGTTCGCGCTGCGCCATCATGTAGGGGTAGGACGACTCGATTGGCGGGTTCATCGGGTTGTGTTGCAGCACCACAAGCGGAAGATGGCGATCGGCCAGGGCAGCGGAGACGAATTCCCGCATCTGCTCGTCGGGCCGGGTGCAGACATCGTGTTCATCCCATTGGTCCGTGAAAACGAAGAACCGGCACTTCCCGCCGTCGGCGCTGCTTATTGACTGGTAGCCGCCCCGAGCGCCCAGCAAAGCGTTCATCGCATCCGCCGACGGATCATGGTTGCCCCGCACGGCAAGAATTGGAACAGAGGCATCGATGCCGGTGGCAAGTTGATCTCGCAGCTGGGCCATGTAAGTGCCGCGTGCGGCTGGATTTGCGTCGTCCACCATGTCGCCGAGCAGGACAATCGCGTCGAAGCCCCCGCGGCCTCTGGCGTCCTCGATGGCTCTTCTGCAAAGCTCCGCGCCAAGATCCCGCCGCCTCTGCAACTGAAAAGGGGTTCCCTCTGCCGTTCGACGCCCGTGGTGGGCGTCGGCAATCACAAGCAATCTAAACCTGGACAATTGCTGCTCCTCTGGCGTAAAAAAGGCAATATAAGCCCGTGAGCGGAGTGTTTCTAGCAGCATTCCGCCGGCCGCAAAAGTAACACATGTTATTGGAAATAACCGCGAACATCAGCCCACAAATCCAGTACAACTTGCAGATGTCCGCTGTCTTACATTTTGACGGTGGGTTGGCGGCGTCTTCCACCGCCGAATACATGGTTTACGGCGGGTTGCTCATCGCGGTGGTTATTTTCCTGGGGGCAGGGCTGCTTTGGATACGTCGCATGTTTCTTTCCTCGAACAAGCCGCAGGCGAGCAACGGGATCGATATTGAGTCAATAGAAAAGCTCAAGCGGGATGGGATAATCACCGAAGATGAATTTTCTCGCCTGCGCCGCTTGACGCTGGGGCTGGACAAGAGTCCTGCCGGAAACGACAATTCGTCATTAAGCACGGACGGAAATCGTGTCGATGATGAGAATATGGCGGATGATGGCCCTGAGCCTCCCGCCGGAAGGAGCGATGCTTAACAATGACTGATAGCACCGGAGGCAAAGGCCCGCGCGGGCCAAAGGGAACTTCCTCGGATTCGACTCGCCGCAAGCCGCAGATTTGCAGCTTCTGCCACAGGCCAAGCGACGACGTCGGACCTATTGTGGAAGGTCCAAACAACATATTCATTTGCTCCAACTGCGTGGAGTTGTGCCACAACATAATCCGCCAGGAGCAGCGCAAAGCCTCGGCGAATACCCCGCTGTTCACGACAATACCTTCGCCAAGGCAGATAAACGAGTTCCTGAGCCAGTACGTGATCGGGCAGGAGCCTGCCAAGCGAGTGCTGTCGGTCGCGGTGCATAACCACTATAAGAGGCTGACGCACGCGGACACTGACGAATCAGACACGGTCGAGATCGAGAAGTCCAACGTGCTTATGATCGGGCCCACCGGCTGCGGCAAGACGCTCATGGCCCGGACGCTGGCTCGCGTGCTCAACGTGCCATTCGCCATTGGCGATGCGACCACTCTTACCGAAGCCGGCTACGTGGGCGAGGATGTCGAGAACCTGCTGCTCAAGCTGCTTCAGGCCGCCGATTACGACCTGGAGGCCGCCGAGCGGGGCATCATCTACATCGACGAGATAGACAAGATCGGCAAGACCTCGCAGAACGTCTCGATTACCCGCGACGTCAGCGGAGAAGGCGTTCAGCAGGCCCTTCTGAAGATGCTCGAGGGCACTGTCGCCAACATTCCCCCGCAGGGTGGGCGAAAGCATCCGGAGCAGCAGTACATCCAGATGGACACGTCGCACATTCTGTTCATCTGCGGCGGAACCTTCACGGGTCTCGAAGACATCATCAAGAAGCGCCTGGGTCGCAAACTTATCGGGTTTGCCTCCGAGGATGCGCAGGAAGAGACCGCAAGCGATCACAGCAAGGTGCTGGCGCAGGTTCAACCTGAAGACCTTGTGGAATTCGGCATCATACCCGAGTTCATCGGCAGGCTTCCGGCGATAACGGCGCTTGGCCCGCTGGACGAGGAAGCGATGATTCGCATTCTCACCCAGCCCAAGAATGCGTTGATCCGCCAGTATCAGAAGCTCTTCCAGATGGAAAACGCGTCGCTTGAATTCCATCCCGATGCGCTGAAGGCAGTGGCGCAGAAGGCGCTGAAACGCGATGTCGGCGCCCGCGCCTTGCGGGCGGTGATGGAAGAACTCATGCTCGACATGATGTACGAATTGCCCGAGCTGAACCACGACGGTTCGGTCTACCAGATCACCGCCGACATGGTCGAGGGCAAGGCGCCGCCGGCGCTGTACTCGTGCATGAAGATCAAGAAAGAAAGCGCATAGGCTGACCATCCGGCACAGAATGTGGCGTCCCGGTTTCGGCCGGGACGCTTTTTTATGCCCCTTCCGCCGACCTTGACGAATCATCATTGTCGCCTGCCCGCGGGGCTCGTAATATCCCTATGAACACTCACGGAAAAGGAAACGGCATGAAGGTGTTCCTGGCGGGCATAATCCAGGGATCGATCAAGGAGCCGCGAATCCATTCGCAGGATTGGCGACATTCGATTCGTCGCATCCTTGAAACGCACTTGCCCCAGGCGCAGGTCTACTGCCACTATTCGCGGCATCCCAACAGCATCTCCTACGATATGCCGCGAATCATCGAAACGCTTGAGGAAGGCAACTGCCTCGCCGGCGAATGCGACCTTCTGATAGCCTACGTGCCAAGCGCGTCCATGGGCACCGCGATCGAGATGTACCTTGCCGCCCGCAACGGCGCGAAGGTCGTGACGATCTCCCCTTTGCAGGCCAATTGGGTTATCCGCGCGTACAGCCACCGGCTGCTGGCGGACATGAACGAATTCGAAACCTTTGCAGCCTCCGGCGGGCTTCGACAACTGCTTGAGCATGAAGACCCTTCAGCATGAGAATATACCTCCTTCAACACGACATGCCTTCGCTGCGGCGCGAATTCGAACTGGTTAAGCAACCCGCTTACCGGGCGAATCAGCTTGCCGACTGGGTATACAAAAAGGGCGTGTTCGACACCACCGGGATGACCAACGTGCCGGCGGTGATAAGAGACTCCGTCACAATAATGGACACCAGGGTAGTTGAGCGGCTCGACAGCAAGGACGGCACGATCAAGCTGCTTGTTGAGCTGTCGGATGGTCATGCGGTTGAGACGGTGTTCATTCCCAGCCCGAAATCCGTGGCTGCGTGCGTTTCAAGCCAGGCCGGCTGCGCCATGGGCTGCCGCTTCTGCGCTTCCGCCATCGGCGGATTCAAGCGAAACCTGCGCTCGGATGAGATTATCCAACAGGT
>JAAYCO010000171.1 GCA_012729725.1 Planctomycetota bacterium | reverse complement strand
GGTTTCTCGTTATGCCGGCTTTCGTGCGATTCGCACAGCCCGCAGCCCCGCCCGAGTATGAATGTCAGGCCCGCCAGGGCAGAGCCGAAAATGTGGTTGGCCCAGTCGCGCATCTCGGGGCTTCTGTTTCCAAGCGATTGCAGCCATTCCCCTACGCCGCCAAGGGCAGCGCCAACAACAATCGCAACAAGCCCCAGCCAGAAACGCCTGACTCCCATAACCCAGCAGATGGCGAGCGTTGAGAGAAAACCCGCGGTGGCGTGCAGAAAACCATCGTCAAGGTGGAAGGCCCGGGCCGACGCGATGGCCAGTCCCATTTGTGAGACTACGCCAAGAAGCAGCGTCAGCGCGCCGAGCGAAACGGCGACCGCCGCCGATCCGTACGCGCGGGGCGGCCTGATGTCGGCGGCGCTGAATGCCCAACACGTTGCAGCCGCCAGCGTGCAGGATGGCAGGAACAGGCCGCCGGGGGCAAGAAACGCCGAGGCCGCGAACGCGGCGGCGCACGTCATGATGATGCGGGATGTTCGCTTCTGCCTGGCGGATGCGATCACGATCCAGCACGCAGCCGCAAGCGCCGCCAATGCGATTATGCCAAGCCCCATCCAGCCCAGGGCGCTAGAAATAATGTGAAGCCCGCTGTCGGCGCCGGTGAATGCATCAAATGCGGACTCGCCGCTTCCAAACGCGCTGAGATCCGGCGGGATCAGGCCTGGCGCGCGGGCCAGCCGCCATGCCGACACGCCGGCGCACAAAACGCCCACGGGCAGGCCAACAAGGCGATGACCGCGGGACAGAATGCTCGTCAGCAGGATTATCGCTCCTGCCGTCGCCGATCCGAACAGAAGAACATGCGGGCCGATTGTGGAAAGGGTCGCCAAGGCTGCGATTGCAGCGCCGGTTATGCTCGTCCGCGCCGTCAACGCGGCATGGTCGAAAAACTCCGATGCCGTCGCCAGGCATAATCCCGCTCCGGCAACGGCAACGGGCGTCATTGCCTGTGCCGCCGGCGACTGGCCGACAATGACGTGTGAAAGCAGGCCGCCGGCGATCATCGCCGCGCCGGAAATAAACCGCAACGCCCTTGCCAGCGGTGCGCCTGCCGCCAAGGCCTGCACCAGAAGCACGCCCAAAGCGAAAAGCCCGATGTGATAGATGGCCGAGACGTTCATCATGTTATCGAGCAGCGAGGCGGTTTCGTCCTTAAGACCCGCGGCGAAATGGCAGCTTGCCAATGCGACGGAGATCAGGGCGGGGAAGTACACGGGATTGCCCGGAACCGTGCCGTCGCCCGCGGAGATCTTGACGGCCATGTACATCGCCAGCAGAAGAATCATCAAGCCGGCGGTCGCGCCCCAGCTTTGATAGGACGGCCACCACCATGCAGCCATGCCTACGCTGAAGCCCACTGTCACCAGCCATCCGCTGACTGCCGAAAACTGGCGGGATGTTGTGCCCGGAGATAATGCCATTAGGTGACTATAGATAACAGCCTTCAGTCGCCAAATCAAATTCCTGCCGACGCCGCCAGAATGTATATTGTCGCAATGCGCCTGCGAGAACCCGCAATCTGTCTTAGAACCAACGACTTCAGCGAGACATCGCAGGTGGTGCACTTTTTCACTCGCAGCAGCGGTTCGGTCCGGCTGCTGGCCAAAGGCTCGAAGCGTCCAAAGAGCAAGACCGGCGGCGCGATAGACCTTCTGGGCGAAGGCGACCTGGTGTTCATTCCATCTTCAAGCGGCGCGCTGGGAACACTGGTGGAATTCACAGAAACAGTCTCTCACTCGCCGCTGCGCAAGAACGCCCGGCGACTCAACATTGCTTTGTACATGATCGAGCTTGTCGGCGAGATGCTCGCCGAGAACGATCCCCATCCGGAGCTGTTCGATCTGCTGCACAATGCGCTGGCAAGGCTGGCGCAGGAAGATGCCCCCATGCCGGCAGTGCTGGCGTATTTTCAGTGGCGGGCCCTCAAGCACATCGGCCTGCTTGGCGAATTGAAGGCGTGCGTGTCCTGCGGTATTGCGCTGGCCGAATCGCAGCAAGCGGCCGCCTTCTCTTCCAGGCAGGGCGGAATGCTTTGCAGGCGCTGCGCCGCCGCCGCGCCCGAAAAGCTCCAACTGACCCCGGAGGCGATAAAGGGCATGGTCATCCTGGCTGCTGCCGAAGCGGGAAAGAAGGTAAGCTTAGAGCATGCCGAGGCGATGGCGGTCAACCGCGTGCTGGCGTATCATGCAGCCAACCAGATCGGCAAACCGCTCAAGACCGCAAAGCTTGTTCTGGGCTGAGCCTTAACCGCCGCCCCTCGCCGCAGCCGCAATCAGATGTACAAATCCCGGTCGCCCTTGGCTCGAATTCGGTTGAGCCTGTCGACAAGCTGGACCTTCTTGTCGTCCTCGGGCATCTTCGCCAGCTCGGCGTTGATCGCCATTTCGCCGGCCGTGCGGGTGGCGGGGCTGGAGTAATCAACCAGATACTCCATCAGCGTGGTAAGCGCGTTGGGCGTGCAGTACCTCTTGATGAAGCCCGGAATAGCGAACTCCATGAAGTGCTCGCCGGTTCTGCCCAGGCGGTAGCACGCGGTGCAGAAGCTGGGGATGTAGCCGTCCCGCAGCAGTTCGCCCATCACGTCATCCAGCGAACGAACGTCGCCGATGGTGAACTGCTCCTTTTCCATGCACTGGCTGTCGCCGGACTCGGTGTAGCCGCCGATCTCGATTCGCGTGCCGGCGTCTATCTGGCTTACGCCAAAGGCCATCACCTCGCGGCGGACCTGGGCCGACTCGCGCGCGGTGCATATCATGCCCGTGTAAGGAACCGCCAGGCGAAGCACCGCCACCAGATGCTTGAAACCCTGGTCGCTGAGGGCGAACCTGCTGTTGATCGTGACGCCGCTGGCGGGCTTGAGCCGCGGAAAGCTGATCGTGTGCGGGCCACAGCCGTAGCGGTCCTGAAGATGCAGCGAATGTGCGACAAGACCCATCGCCTCGAACTTCCACGGCGAAATTCCGAACAAGGCGCCAATGCCCACGTCGTCCTGACCGGCCTCCATGGCCCGGCTCAGGGCGTCCAATCGCCACATGTAGTCACTCTTATGCGTCATCGGCGGATGCATGGCGGCGTAGGTCTTGTGATGATAGGTCTCCTGAAAGACCTGGTAAGTGCCAATGCCGGCATCCTTTACAATCTTGTATCCCTCGTGGTCCAACGGCGCGGCGTTGATGTTGGCCCGGCGGATTTCGCCGTGTCCGCTTCGCACGCCGTAAACGGTCTTTGCGGTCTGGGCGATGAACTCCGGTCCGTACCATGGGTGCTCGCCGAACACCAGGATCAGCCGCTTGTGCCCGGCATCCTCCATCGCCGTCACCTGAGCGCGAATCTCTTCCTGGGTAAGCGTTCGCCGAACCGCATCGGGATTTGAACGCTTGAAACCGCAGTACCGGCAGTCATTTATGCAATAGCTGCCGACGTACAGCGGGGCGAAAAGCACGATGCGATTGCCGTAGACTTCACGTTTAAGCTTTCTGGCGGCGTCAAATATCTCTTCGAGCAGTGCGGGGTCTTCCGCGTTGAGCAGTTGGGCGGTTTCATCCAGATTGAGGGCCTGTTTCGACAGGCTTTTGGCGAGTGCGTCCCGAACAGGGCCAGCCTGGCCGGTCGCGTTGGCAAGTATGCCGTTGATCAGGTCTTCATCAATGAAATCGACGGCGTTTTCACTAAGCTTCTGCACAGCAAGCGCACACATGTGGCTGCTCACTCCCATTCTACCGCATCAGTTCCGAAGGGCCTGCCCCGGCGGATACGGCCGAGAACCGGGCAGGCGAGACTGCACATTATATAGTTGTACGGTCGGCATGGACATAGCGGGCTTTGGGCGAAAAAAAGAGCGGCATGCGTTGTTCGCATGCCGCCCATGATCCGCCGGTGGAGGGTACTGCCTCGCTCCGGTGACTTTATTCGCGGACGGGCACCGGTCCCGCAAGCACGTCGAATTCGTTGACCGGGGCCATGTTGGCTGCAAGGATGCGTTCCTTGTTCATTCGCAGTTCGGGCATTCTCCACGCCAACCAGTAGGACGCGACTGACTTTTTCTTCTGGCTGGCGGTCGCCTGGTCGCAGAACAGCGCGCCGACGATCAGGTAGATCGCCATGTCGGTGAGCTTGCGGGCGTACAGGTCGCGGTGGCTCATGCCGTTCTGGCCCTTGGTGAAGTTGATGGCCTCGATGAGATCGGCAAGACCCTTGCGGATTTCGTCGATCATGGGCTTGATGTCTTCGGGCCAGGCGTCCATGTGCGTCGGCTTGGCAATCAGGTCGTTGATGACAGCCTCGGCGGTTCCGGACAGCACGCCGGCGATGGCGGCCACAACCTGCAACTGGCTGGTGCCTTCGTAGATGGTAGTGATTCTGCTGTCGCGAAGCAGCCGCTCCAGAGAGTAGTCCTTCATGTACCCGCTGCCGCCGAGAACCGCGATGGCGTCGTTGGAAACGCGCATGCTCATCTCGCTGGCGTAGTACTTCGATATCGGGGTAAGCAGCTTGTTGATCCTGCCGAACTTGCGGGCGTCCTGCTTGAGCTGCTTCTGCTCGTCCTTATCGGTGACATTGCCGAATTCGAGCTTTTTCATCGGGCCGACTTCGAGATCGACGCAGTAGGCGGCGAAGTAGTTGAGCGTTCGCGCCGCCTGAAGATCGACCTGCATGTTGACCAGCAGTTCCCTGACGGCGGGGAAGTTCTCGATGGCGACATCGAACTGCTTTCGGCTGTGGGCGTAGTCGCGTGCGACTCGCACCGCAGCCTCGCCAATGCCCAGCGACTGGGCGGCGATGCCGATCCTGGCGCCGTTCATCAGACTCATCACGTAAGTGATAAGCCCGCGCTGGCGTTCGCCGATGAGCTTGGCGGGTGCGTCGTCAAAGAAGATTTCGCACGTCGGGCTGCCGTGAATGCCGAGCTTGTTCTCCAGTCGGCGGACCTTGACCTTCGGGCCGCGTTCGACCAGCAGAAGGCTTAAGCCTCTGCCGTCGGAGATTTCCGGCTCGGTTCTGGCCAGCACCAGAAGCACCTCGCCGCAGCCGTTGGTGATGAACCGCTTCACGCCGCGGACAAGCCAATTTCCGTTTTCGTCCTGGTAGGCGCGGGTTTTGACCGCCTGAAGATCGCTGCCGGCATCAGGCTCGGTAAGGACCATCGCGCCGGTCCATTCGCCGCTGGCCATGCGGGGCAGATATTCCTGCTTGATCTCTTCGCTGGCGAAGGCGTTGATGGTTTCGGCGATTCCCTGAAGCCCGTAGATGTTCATGAGTGCGGCGTCGGCCCTGGAGACGATGTCGTTGGACATCGTGTAGACGACGTTGGGGCAGTTAAGCCCGCCGAAGCGGTAGGGCAGGGTGAAGCCCATCAGGTTCGCCTGTCCAAGCCTGTATATGGCGTTGGCGATGCCCGGGGCGTAAGTCACTTTGCCGTCTTCAAGCTTGTTGCCCACGAGGTCGGTGTTTTCGGCAGTCGGTGCGACCATGTCGCCGGCGATTTCGCCGCATGTGTCGAGAATGCGCTCGTAGTTGTCCACGGCGTCCTCGACGTTGGTCGGAGCGATGTCGAATTCCTTGCTGAAACGGAAGTCCTCTTCCGTAATCGCGGCGATTCGCTTTAGGTCCAGGTGATTGAACAGGAAGCGGATGTCTTCGTTATCGGTATAAAAGTTCGCCATTAGCTGTTTTCCTTAGTGGAATTTGCAATTGCCGCCGAAGGCCTCATGCCTTTGCGGTCTGTGCAGCCTGGATTACGCCCGCGCCGCCTCGGATGGCCTTGATCATCTTGGGGATGACGTCGGTGAAGTCGCCCACGACGCCGAAGTGCGAAATGCCGAAGATCGGGGCATCCTTGTCGGTGTTAATGCTCAGGATCTTGGCCGATTCCTGCATGCCCGCCCTGTGTTGCACCGCTCCGCTGATGCCCACGGCGACGTAAAGCGCCGGGCGCACCGTCGTGCCGGTCTGGCCGACCTGGTGATCGTGATCGATATAGCCCAGGTCAACGGCGGCTCTGCTTCCGCCAACGGCGGCGCCAAGCACATTCGCCAGATCCCAGAGCAACCTGAAATTGTCCTTGCTGCCGACGCCCGCGCCGCCGGCGACGATGATTCTCGCCGCCTTGAGGTTGACCTTCTTGGGCCGCCTGTGGGAATCATGCAGTTCCACGGGCAGAACCAGGCCGTTTAAGTTGGGCTTGCAGTCGATGATCTGGCCCTTGCGGCTGGCGTCGGGCTCGCTCAGACGCATTACGCCCTCGCGAACCGTCGCCATCTGGGGCCAGCGGTGGGGGTTGACGATGGTGGCGATGATGTTGCCGCCAAAAGCGGGCCGAATCTGAAGCAGCAGGTTGTTGTGCTCCTGCTTGGTAACGGGGTCAGTATGCGAACCGATCTGAAGGTCGGTGCAATCCGCCGTAAGGCCGCACTTCATCGCGCTGGCGACCGTCGGGGCCAGATCGCGTCCCAGCGGCGTGGCGCCGTAGACAACGACCTGCGGCTTGTGCTGGGTGATCAGATCGCACATGGCCTTGCTGTACGAGGCGGTCTGATAATGGCCCAGGCGCTCGTCTTCGACCACATAAACCTTGTCGCAACCGTGGCTTATAAGCTTCTGGGCGAGAGGCTTGACGTTCTTGCCAAGCAAGGCCGCCGCAAGCGTGGTCTTAAGTGTGTCCGCCAGTTCCCGGCCTTTGCTCAGAAGCTCAAGGGGCACCTCGGATAGATTGCCTGATTCCTGCTCCGCAAAGACCCAGACCTCGCCGCTTTTATTTGCTTCAATCATTGCTCGTCCTCTTGGTGGCTTCGCGGGCTGTCCATACCGCGATGCTTAGGGGGCACATATTTAATGTGGGCCTTGGCCTTCGGCATCAGCCGATGGTGTGGTCCTCAATAAGCTCGCCGATGAGTTGGGAAATGCCGTCCTGGCTGGAGGGGAATTCCTTGTAGCCGCTACCGGTGAGCACAACGCTCTGGATGCGATGAACCTTTGTCGGGCTGCCGCTCATCCCGCACCAGGCAAGATCGGCGCCTATGTCATCCAGATTCCACTGCTTGATAAGCAGACCTGCTGCCGCCAGCGCATCGCATCGCTTCTGGGCTTCGAGAGCCTGCTGGTCCTTGGAGGCCTGGGGCATCTCGTCGGCGACGGCCTTGGCGACCTCGGCAGGGCTCTGGGCCTTCTTAAACTTCATTATCTTCTTGGCGGCGCGTGGGCGCGGCGTGTTGGCGACGTCCATAACGGTGACAAGCGTCGGAAGCTTGCACGAGACCACTTCCCAGCCGCTGCCGATGTTCCGCCTGGCCTTAAGCCGACCGTCGCTGATCCCCATGAACTCTTCCATGTAGGTCAGAAGGTTGAAGCCGACCTTCTCGGCCAGCTGCGGACCCACCTGGGCGGTGTCGCCGTCGATGGCCTGCCGGCCACAGAACACCAGGTTGGCGCCGAGCTTGTTCACGGCGCAAGAAAGAATGTAACTTGTGGCCAGTGTGTCGCTCGCGGCGGCCCGGCGGTCGGTAATCAGCACGGCATCATCGGCGCCACGGAAGAGAGATTCTCTAAGAATCGCGCAAGCCGTTGGCAGGCCCATAGTTACGACGGTAACTTTTCCGCCGCAGGCGTCTCGCACTTGCAGAGCGGATTCAAGGGCGTTGAGATCTTCGGGGTTAAAGATTGCCGGCAGGGCCGCTCGGTTGACGGTTCCGTCTTCCTTCATGGCCTGTCCGGTTATGCGCTTGGTGTCGGGCACCTGCTTGACGCATACCACGCAGTTAATTGACACGATACATGCTCCTCTTTGGGCTTTGCCAATAAGGGGACACAATGGTTGCACAACTCGTCTGGCGGGGCGGCGGCGGCGTTCCACGAGCCGGCCCATGAGCCATCGGCGAATCGCGGGAATATAACCATACCGCGAACAAAGGGTCAAGGCAAAATCCATTGGAGGGGGCCCCCGCCTGCGCGTACAATGCCGGCCATGAAGGTTGATCCAAGATTTTTGAAAGCAGACGGCCAAGAGGTCTTCACGGGCAACGAGCTGCTCGTAAAGGGATGCCTGGAAACCCCTGGCGGCGTGCACATGATAGGCGGATACCCCGGTAGTCCGATCGCGGGTTATTTTGATGCTTTGGCCCATATCAAGGACCTGTTGCTTGAAAAGGGCATCCGGGCCGTCATTAATAACAACGAGGCCCTCTCGGCCGCTGCCCTTAACGGCACGCAGCTGATCCCATGCAGGGGCATGATCGCCATGAAGTCGGTTGGCGTGCATGTCGCCGCCGACGCCCTTGCACTGGGCAACCTGGCGGGGGCAAACCCCAAGGGAGGCGCCATCGTCGTCTGCGGAGATGACCCGTGGAGCGATTCCACCCAGGTTGCCGCCGACAGCCGGTTCCTGTGCAAGCATCTGCACATGCCGGTGGTCGAGCCCTCAGACCCCCAGGAAGTCAAGGACTTCGTAGCCAAGTCGTTCCAGATATCCGCCCTTTCTGAGCTTTACATCGGCTATGTCCTGACCACGAACCTTGCCGACGGCGGCGGAACCGTTCAATGCGCGCCGAATCACTATCCCGACGCAAGCATGCGGCGGCAGGTTGAATTGAACACGCAAGGCATCAACCTGGACAAACACGTCCTTTTGCCCCCCAGAACGTGGTGGCAGGAGGAATCGCTGCCAATCCGCCACAGAAAGGCTGCGGATCTTGCAAGGGAACTCGGCCTCAACCGCATTCTGTACGGCAAGTCGAAGCCCTCGCCCATTGGTTTCGTCACCAGCGGGCTTGCACATGGATACCTCCTGCAGGCACTGGCGGATATGGGCATGCTTGGGGAATACCCGATACTGAAGTTCGGCCTGTCCTACCCGGTGGACTCCCAGATAGTCCGCGAATTCGCCCAGCAAACCCAGCGGATGATCGTTATCGAGGAACGAAGAAGCTTCCTTGAAGAACAGATCAGCGAGATTCTGCTCAAGGACCGCCAGCAGGGGCTGGGCGCCAACGTTGAAGTCTGGGGCAAGAAAATGCCCTTTGGCTTAAGCGGCGTGCCGGCGTCCCGCGGGTTGCATCCTTCGATGCTGATAGAAATGCTTGTCGGGCTTCTTAAGCGGCTCGAGCCGGCGGGCGATGGGGCAATCTCATCCGACGCAACCAAGGCCATGCAGCGGGAAATTCGCACGATCGACGATACCTCCCGGGCCAAGGTTGAGCCGCTGATACCCAGAACCGCGACGTTCTGCCCCGGCTGTCCGCATCGTGACAGCGCCAACGTCTGCTTGCAGATAAAGCAGCAGTTCGCCGACGAGAAATACATGCGGCGTGTGCATCGTCGCGGCGCCGTTGACCTGGTTTTTCATGGCGACACCGGCTGCTATACGATGCTCATGTTTCCGCCCAACGAGCCGCTGATGCACGACTACAGCGGCATGGGCCTTGGCGGCGGCACGGGCTCGGGTATCGACCCGTTCATCACGAACAAGCAGGTGGTGTTCATGGGCGACTCCACCTTCTTCCACAGCGGACAGATCGCGATATCTCAGGCGATCAAGCTTGGCCAGGACATCACGTTCATCATTCTGGACAACCGCACGACGGCCATGACCGGCCATCAGCCTACGCCCGGCGTTGATTACGACGTTCTGGGCAATCCGACCGCCGTTCAGGACATAGAGGAAATCGTGCGCGGCATCGCCGGATCAAGCGGCGCGTCGATCGCCCGCGTTGATCCCGAGAAGCGCCAGCAGTACCGCAGGCTTCTGGAACGAACGTTCCTTGACGAGGGCGTCAAGATAGTCATCGCCGACAAGGAGTGCGGGATAACCCGCATGCGCCGTCAGCGCCGGCAGGAACGGACCATCGTCAAGGAAAAGGGCTTCCTGCCTTCGTGGGAGCACATGAACATCAACGTGGACATCTGCCGATTCTGCCTGTCCTGCGCGGAATTGACGGGATGCCCCGGCCTGCGCCACGTCGAGACCGACTACGGCCCCAAGATGGACACCGACACGACATGGTGCGTCAACGACGGCGCCTGCCAGCGCGTCGGCGCATGCGACAGTTTCGAGCGGGTCATAATCAAGCGCAAGCGGCCGGTCCGCATTCGCATGCCGGAACTCGACCTGGAAAACATTCCCGAACCGCAAAAGAGAACCATCGACGACGTCTGGCGGTGCTGCCTGGTTGGATGGGGCGGCCTGGGCATCGGCGTGGCCACAAGCATAATTGTCCGGGCAGGGCACAAGGAAGGTTACGATGTCGTCTTCCTGGACAAAAAGGGCCTGGCGATCCGCAACGGCGGCGTCATAAGCCAGATTGTTTACAACCCGTCGCGCAGGCCGCTGACGCCCGTGATACCCTACGGCAAGGCCGACCTGCTGCTGGGCATAGACATACTCGAGGCGGCAAGGGCGCTTGATCCCAACGGCAGAACGCGAATCGCCTGCCGCGACAGAACCGCCGCCGTCATCAACACGGACAAGGTGCAGACGATCCGAGGACTGATGGGGCGCGAGGATTTCGACCCCGAAGCCCTGGAAAACCTCATTCGCAGTCACACGCGCGAAGACGATTTTCTTGCCCGCAACATCGGCAGGATCTGCCAGAAGTATCTGGGAACCAAGCTTTACGCAAACATCATGATGCTGGGCTTCGCCTTCCAGAAAGGGCTCATTCCGGTCTCGATGCATTCGATGGCGTGGGCCATCAAGGACACGATTCGCACTGACATACGCAAGAATCTATACGCCTTCAATATGGGCCGGCAGCTTGTGGTGAGGCAGGATCTCTTCCAGGGTCCGCCGGTGCGAACCGAATGGCGAGAGGTTCTTGAGGACAAGTGCAGGCACACGATCCGCCGCTACCGCAACGGCCAGGCGATGGCGGATGAGCTCAGGCAGATAGCGGCGGGGGCTGCCAACGCCATGCCGGACCTGGACGAGAGTCTGCGAAAAGCCCTTGTGGTTCGCATCTATGACTGCATGCGATGGGGCGGCATGCCGTACGCGCGCAGGTATGCACAGGCCGTTAGAGATGTCTACGCCAAGGACTCGCCGTCGAAGGGCTTTGCGGCAACCCAGGCGGTGATACACAACCTGGCCTCGGCGATGCTGATAAAGGATGCGGTGTTCAAGGCCGAGCTTGCCACCAGTCCGGAAAAATACGCGCGAGACCGCGAAAAATACAGCGTCAATCCCGCCAACGGCGACCGGATTCTGTATCGCCGGCTCTGGCGGCCAAGTTTCCTGTTCTTCGGCAAGCAGATCAGTTTCGACATGACTGTCTACGACTGGATGCTGGCCCTGTTGAAACGCAGTTACTGGCTCCGGAAGGCGTTTCCTCGCTGGCACGGCGCCCAGCGGCGGTTCCGGAATGAATACGAGCAGGCAGTGACGCTTTTCGCAACCGGTGCAGTGGATTACGATCAGGGCCTGGCGCTGCTTTCAGGCAGCGCGTGCATGGACTGCATGAATCCCACGTGTTCCATCCGCGGCTGCCCGCTGGACAGCCAGCCGCCCGTCTGGATCGCCCTTGCCGTCGAAGGAAAGTGGAAGCAGGCGTGCGATGCGCTGCACGAGCACAACAACTTCCCCGAGTTCACCAGCCTGATATGCCCCGCGCCCTGCCAGAGCGCGTGCAAGCGCAGCCACATGGGCTACCCGGTGGCTGTGCAGCGAGTGGAGGCGTCGATAATCGACAGGGCCTTCGAAGAAGGCTATGTCGCGCCCAAGCCCGCGGCCAGAAAGACGGGCCGGTCAGTTGCCGTTGTCGGCAGCGGCCCGGCGGGGCTTGCGGCAGCGCAGCAGCTTGCGCGAGCGGGACACGATGTAACGGTTTTCGAAAAGGAAGCCTTGCCCGGCGGCCTGCTGCGATACGGCATTCCCGCGTTCCGGCTGGACAAAAGCCTTATTGATCGCCGCCTCGAACAGCTCAAGGCGGAGGGCGTCGAGTTCAAGACCAACCATGTAATAGGCAGAGACACGCCCGCCGAGGATCTTTTGTGCCGATTCGATGCGGTTCTTCTGGCAACCGGCGCAACCAAGGGCAGGGATCTTAACGTCCCAGGCAGGGACAAGCAGGGCGTGATCTTTGCGCTGGACTATCTGCGGCGCTGCAATGAGCAGACGCAAAACAGCATCGACGTGCGGGACAAGATCGTTGCCGTTATCGGCGGCGGCCTGACCGGTGAAGACTGCGTTGAAACGTCGTTGTTGCGCGGCGCAAGGGAAGTGCACCAGTTCGAGATTATGCCCCGGCCGAAGACGCAGCCGCACGCCGCTGTTGACCACGGCGAGGCCCTCACGCGCCGCTGGTGCGTCGCCACCAGGGGTTTTGGCGGTGAGGATCACATACAAGAGCTTCACGCCGTGCAGGTGCAGTGGCAGGGCGCCGGAAAGATGAGCGAGCTTCCCCAGAGCGATTTCCGCATGAAGATCGATCTTGCGGTTCTGGCGATGGGCTTTGACTCGGTGGTTGACGCGGACATCGCCCGCGGCCTGGGCCTTGAGGTTGACAGCAGGGGCGGCATAGTCGCTCGCGATTTCGCCACAAGCGTGCCCGGCGTGTTCGTGGCAGGAGACATCGCCGAGGGCGCTTCGTTCGTCGCCACCGCAATAAACTCCGGCAGGCAGGCTGCTGCCAGGATCATCAAGCACCTGGAAGCCTGAGTACGCCAGCGCATAACCATCATTGACAAAACCACGCCGCGCGATACTATCGCCCTTTGACAAGGAAGGGCGAAATGGAAGGCTACCTCACGGCGGAGATATCTGTTTCGGCAGTGGCGCACAACGTCCGCCTGATCCGGTCGAGACTCCAGCGCGGCACGCTGTTCTGCCCCGCCGTAAAGGCCGACTGCTACGGCCACGGCCTGCAATTCGTGCTCCCGGCTCTGCAAGACGCCGATTGCCTTGCCGTGGCGACCCCGCAAGAGGCAATCCAGGTGCGCCAAACAGGATGGACGGGTGACATTCTTGCTTTCTTCTCGCCTTGCGCTTACCAGAGAGAATCGGACATCACAGAGGCGCTCGATGAACTGATCGCCGCCAAGGTGTCGCTGACTGTGGTGAAACCGGATGATGTGCATCACGTCTGTGCTTCGGCATCCAGGCTGGGCATGCGCGCCAAGGTGCATCTTAAGGTGGATTCGGGCATGCATCGCTCAGGCGTTCATGTCCAGAGCGCGGTTGAGATAATCGAGCTGGTGGGCAAACACCCGCAGCTTGAGCTTGCGGGCGTCTACACCCATTTCGCCACCGCCGACGAGGCCGACAAACAGTACGCTTTGAATCAGCTTGACTGTTTCAGGCAAGCCGCCGCCGGGCTCAAGTGCAAACCCCTGCTGCATGCCGCCAACTCCGCGGCGCTGATAGACATGCCGCAGTCGCACCTCGACATGGTCAGGCCGGGGATTGCACTGTACGGTTATCAACCTTCGGACGAAATGCACAACAAGCTGCCTCTGCGCCCCGTGTTGCGAGTGCTTTCACGAGTTATGCAGGTGAGGGAAGTTCCTGCCGGAGCGGCTGCGGGCTATGGGCTTACTCGCCGTTTCGAGCGGGCAACGCGCCTTGGCCTTGTGCCGATAGGATATGCCGACGGCTACTTCCGCTGCCTGTCCAACAAGGCCGTTATGAAGATTGGCCAGGCATACGCGCCAGTCGCCGGCAGGGTGTCGATGGATCAAACCATTCTCGACATAACCGATGCGGGCAATGTGAGCATCGGCCAGCAGGTTGAGGTAATCTCTGACGATCCGGCCGCGCCAAACAGCGTTGAGAATCTCGCCAAGCTGGCGGGAACCATTCCACACGAAGTGACGTGCCGTCTTGGCGGGCGGATCAGACGAGTGGC
>JAAYCO010000170.1 GCA_012729725.1 Planctomycetota bacterium | reverse complement strand
CTTCCTTCACCAGTCGGTGCTCTTGGCGGTCCCGGCGGTCAGGTCCAGCTTGCGAATCTGGATGTCCGACGCCCTGATCTTCCACGACGAGTCGGACCATCCGCATACGATGCCGATGTTCACCACGCGTGTCGGTTCGTAGTTGGCAATCTCATCGTCACCGTAAACAATGCTGTCATTAAGCCATACCTTCACACGCCTGCCCCTCTTGCTGATGTGCAGAGTGTTCCGTGCCTGAAACTGGCCGCGTCTGACGCTTTCATGATCGCAACCTTGGAACCCCATGCCCACTTTCTCATCCGCCTGGCGTATTTCAACGCTGGACCACAAGCTCTTCCACTCGCTTATGCTGAACTCTCCCAGGGCGATGCCGCACACGGCGTCGCCGCCGGGGGAGTCTTCGAATGTGAACGTTGCCTTCACCTCGACATGCTCGCCGACGTCCAGATTGCACCAGATGATGGCGGGATCGCTGTGCGAGAGGCCAATGAGCGAGCCGTCCTCGTCGCTCGTCCACACGCCCTTCCTGACTCGCCAGCCGGCCAGATCCGCATCAGCGTCCAGGCGAACCCAGTCGCCGTTGTGATAATCCCGCTGCCAGCGCGTGCGCTGTAGGACATCCTTAAGATAGCGAGCAACGGGGCCTGGTTTGGCTTGAGCGAGGGCATGCCTGAAAATCGCCTCCGCCTGTCGATAATTCCGTCGATTCTTAAGCACCACGCCCTGCCACTTGCTGCCGCCGTCAGGACCGCTGAAGGCAAGGACGGGGCCGGCAATCTCTTCGGCTTTAAGTCCGACGCGCTTCATCGCCGCCGGGTCGTACTTGCCCTCCAGCTTGTCAAAGGCCGCTCGGGCATCTTGCCAGTGGTCCGTTCTCATGGCGAAACCCAGCAGCATTGTGAGATAGAATGCCTGCTGATCCTGAAAGTCAGGGCCGGCAGCGTAGGTTTCAAGCACCCTCCTGGCGTTTTCGTAAACACCAGGCTGCCGCCAGAAGAAGTAATCGGCGCCGCCCATGTCGGTAGTTGAAATATCAACCAGCGTTGCGATCAGTTGATACGGCGCCAGCGTGTCATATCTGCCTGTTTGCATGCATTCGAGGCCAAAGGCATACATCTTTTCCTTGCTGCCTCCCCACCCCGGCTGGATACCGGACAGGTAGTTGCGATACGCGGGAAGATAGTCAAAACAGGCGCCGACGCATCTTTCGAACCAGATTCTGGCTTCAGGCTGGCCATAGCAGATCGACACCATGCTGTCGGCTGCATATGGCAAGGCAGGGTCAAGCTCCCACGCTTTTGTCAGGTGTTGCCGCGCCTGTTCTCTGAGCTTGCTGTATTGGCTCCAACCCTCATCAGAGACATAACTGATGCCGCCCGGGCCGCGGGCTTCCCAGGCCAACCAATGGTAGTATTCGCCGGCGACAGTTTCGTAAACAACCTCATCCACGTTGGGCGACGCCTTCAGGGCCAAAAGCGCCTTCTGGCCATACTCGCCGGGCAGGTATTTGACCAGATCGATGAATTTGACGATCTGCACGTCGCGCTCGTCGGGACCAAAGACGTCCTGCTCAAGAAACTCGTGCAGCGCGTCGATCATGCTGTCGAGGTAATGCGTGCTCTTGTTCAATCTTGGCTGATCCAGGTACAGCCGCCTCGCCGCCTGCATACGGATGTAAGCCGGATAGCCTCTGTCAACCAGTTGCCCATAGAGATTGTGCTTCATCTGCCTGGGGAACGGCAGCCTTCCGCTGGGGTCGAACACGCGAATCCAGAGAGTTGTGACAATCGGGTCTTCACAGCCCAGGAGGTAAAGCTCGCGCACCATTTCCTTCAATTCGCTCAGCAGCGGCTCGTTTATGTCGTTGGTGTCGTGCCGGGCCATGACTTCGAGAAAGGCTCTCACTTTTTCGTTCCAGGCAGGGTGCTTGTCGCCACATTGATAATATGCGTCCAGATACATTCTTAAGGTGAAGGCCGCCTCCTTTTCGTTCAGTTCTTTCATGGTCCTGGCGCTCGGGTCTGCCGGAATCGCCGCCCGAAGCCCAGCCGCGGACAGAAGCACCAACCCAGCCGCCAGGAACACGCCAAATCGCCGCGATGTCGGGCCAATTATGGTAGCGATATTCATGGTTATCTCCCGTGGCTAGAGGTTTTCGTCCCGGTCGGTTGAAGAGCTGCCTTCAGGTTTGGCCTCCTGCGCGGGCTTCTTGGGCAGCAGCTTGAAGTCCCAGAAGGTCGCCACGCCCTTTGACCAATCGTCGCCGGGAGACAAGGTCAGCGTGATCAGCGGCGGCGCATCCTTGCGCTCGCCCTGCCCCACCAGTCTTCCGTCAACATACCACCGGAAGGTCTTGCCGATGAACTCCACCCCCATCAGCATGCTCTGGCCGTTCTCGTAGAATACGCCCGCGCCGCGAAACGATACCGCCTGATGCGGCTGGATGTATCTTCTGGGTCCTTCGTTGCCGATGTACATGCCCGGCGAAAGATGAAATCTTGGCCTCATTCCCTCCAGCACGTTGACGCGGAACTCCAGGTAGTAGTCGCTTGGGAACTTATGCTTGAACGACAGGCTGCTGGGCCCCTGGCCCTTGAACTTGCCGTCGCTCGTCACACACCACGAACCGCCGTGGGCGGTCCACTCGCTGAGGCTGCCGATCTTGTGGCTCGCCACTGCCATCATCAGCTCGCCCAACTGCTTCTGCGCATCGGCCTTGTCGCCGTCTTTCAGGCCCACGACCGCCTTGCCGAACCATTCAGCCGCCCGCTGTTGATAGGCGATCTTGACTGGCTCGGAATTCTCTCGCTTCGCCTCATCCCGCCAACCCTCCGCCAACGCCAGCATCTCATCGGCGCTTGGCCCCTGCTTGGCCTCAAGGAGCGAAAGCCTCGCCAGATTCTCATTGCCGCAAGCCGCGAAATGCTTCAGTGCGCCGGGCCAGTCCTGCTGATAGCACGCAAGATGCATGCCGACGATCAGGTTGGCGCCGGGATCGGCCGGGTTGTCCTTGAGCGCCGCCCGCGCCATTTGCAGCGTGGCCTCACGGTCGATCAATGCGGCAATCGCCTTCTGCCGGGCCTCAACGTGCACAGCCAGGCCCTTGGCGTTGCGCTGGACAGCCCAGGAAGCAACTGCCGAAAGCAGTTCATTCGCCAGTTCGTATCGCTCCGCCGCAACTGCCTGATCGACCACATCAAATGCCGCAGCCAGGGCCTTTTCGAACCGCTCGGGCCAGGCGCATGCAGGCCCTGCCAGCCCAACTCGTTTAACCAGAAACGCCAGGCGATCATGCTCTTCGTACTGCTGCTCCAGCTTTGCGGCGGCCTCACGCAACAGGTCAACATCGCCGCCGGCGCCCGCTTGATCGGCCGACGCCACAAGCAGAACATAACGGGCCACGTCGTCCACATCCTTCCGGCAGGCCAGGTCGAACAGCTTCCGGGCCCAGGCGCGACGCTCGATCATTGTCATATCCATGCCTGTGTCGTCAAGCACACTTGCCCATGTTTGCTGGGCCCGCCTGCACTGTTCGAGGGTTGGCATCGCCGCCTTTGACGGTTTGCTTGCAGCCGTTGCAGGCTGACTGGATGCATTCTCCTGCGCCTGCATCGCCGCTTGAGCCATGCACAAAGCGAAGCAAACTGCCCCAATCGACATGTACAGACGGATGCGGTGTGCGGCGTTCATAGGGTCTCCTTGTTCGAATAGTGTGACGACAAGAACGCACGGCTTGACCAATGAAGTTCTACCCCATACCCCATCATGCAGTCAACGAATCATCCCTGATTTGGCTGTCTATACATCCTTATTTGCAGAGGCTAAAATTAAGGCTCTTCATTGTGACAGATATGCAATTGCAACCGCCGAGAGCATCTTGACCCCGGTGGGTATGGCCAGATCGTTGAAGTCGAACTTTGGGTTGTGAAGCGGCACGAACGGCTTGCCCGCCTGGGCTATGCCAAGCCGGAAAAACGCGCCGGGGGCGTGCTTGAGGTAAAAGCTGAAATCCTCCGCCCCGAGCGATGTCTGCTGCGGCTGGACGTGACTGGCGCCGATAACAGCGCACCCAGTCTGTGCAACCAGATCAGCCATCTTCTCGTCATTTACCGTCATGGGATACCCCTCGACCACCCGAACGCGTGCTGTGCATCGATGGGCTTTTGCGGTGTTGGCTGCGATACGGTCAACAGCCGAGATGATGTGCCGGCGAACGGCTGGGGAATACGTGCGGATGGTTCCCAGTATCTCAACTCGTTCCGGAATGATGTTGTAGGCATTGCCCGCGTGAATAGTGGTTATGCTGACTACGGCGGGATCGAGCGGATCAAGCTCCCGCGAGACTAT
>JAAYCO010000169.1 GCA_012729725.1 Planctomycetota bacterium | reverse complement strand
ACGATTCAGATTCGATCGGACCAGGCGGCATTCCATGGTCGGAATACGAAAAAAACTACCCCGCGCAAATAAAATTCCTCAATTCCCGCATAACCGCTGCAATCGATAAGATTTACCAAAAATCAAGGCTGGCAGGTAAGCCTCAGCCAATCATCATTATTCAGGGCGATCATGGTCCATCGGCGGGGAATTTGGATGAAGTCAAGCCGGGCAAGCAGTCTATGCGTGTCCGGGCCGGCATTCTAAGTGCCTGTAATTACAAGGGCTTAGATGATTCCTACGAGCATTCTCCCGTCAATGTCGCCAGGGGGATTCTCTCGGGCATTTCTTCCCTGAAGCTTGCCCCCGTTTGCGACAAAACCTTCTACTCGACCTGGGATAGACCTTACGATTTCACCCTGTTTGAGCACAAAGAAATATCTGATTAGGCACGTCGGCTTTTCCTTTGCCCCAAATAAGGTTTAATCCTATATTGACATCCTTTTTTTCCGGTATATACTGATGTCAGACTCGGTGCTCAACCGGGCATAGCTCGCAGATAGAAGGAGATGCTCAGCTCTCATTCCCCTATCTGCCTAACAATTTACGTTGTGCGCTTCATGAGGAGGAACCATGAGAACGCAACTGGGTTTCCCCAGGGCGTGGGCGCGTCCGCTTAACGCTGCTCTGTTAATCGCGACGACAATCGTGCTGACTGCATCGATATCGTCGGCGTCCACCATTGGCAGTACGTTTCAGACCGGCACAGACGGCTGGAAGCTCGTAGCCGAATACTTGAACGGCACGACGCAGCTCTTTGATCCGAATTTCGTGCCTCTCGGCGGCGTTCAGTCGGGTTATCTATGGACTTGGGATCCGCTGCCCGCAAGCAGGACATATTGGTCCGCCCCGGACAAATTCCTTGGCGATCAGTCGGGCCTGTTTGGCGGCAACCTTGTCTTCCATCTGATGCAGACCACATTGGACAAACCGCTGAAGACCGAGGCCCCGGAATACGCCGGGCCGGACGTCATCCTTGAAGGCGGCGGCATTACCATCTATGCAGCCATAGCCGATCCCGGCACCTCATGGACGGCGTACAGTCTGGCCTTTGCATCCGGCACGTGGAAGAAGATGGGCGACAATTCAGTCGCCAGCGATGCCGAGATTCAGCAAGTGCTGGCCTCGCTTGACAAAATGTGGATCAAGGGCGAATACTCCTACCGTGCCGGCGACCCCGCAACGAACGGCGGCTATCCCAACGGCGACGCATTCGCTCTTAGCCTTGTGCACGTGCCCGACCCGTTGACGGTCAGCCTGCTTGCTTTCGGCGGCGGCTGCCTGCTTGCAAGGCGAAGCTCACGCAAGGCTGCTGTCTGAGAATTATGTAGCGGACGCGAAAGAGAAATAAAAAGGAGTCTGTACGAACGCCGGCACACAAAGCCGGCGTTTGTATTTTTATACGCAGAAGAAAATGCTGCTATAGATCCGGCGATTAACTACATACCTGGGCATATGCAAGGCGTTTGCGCTGCCAAAGGCTCTGCTGCCGTGGCGCATAGACGTCCATGCGAGTCGAATTCCTCATGACCTCGCGAATCTCGGCCGGCGTCTGCAGCACGCCGATGGCCAGGGCCTGCGTCAGCGCGTTGCCCAGGGCCGTGCATTGATCAGCGCCGGCATGCACTTCCATGCCGCAAGCATCCGCCGTCAACTGGCAAAGCAATTTGTTGTGAATTCCCCCGCCAACCATGTAAACACGGTCCGGACGCCGGCCGGTCAGCTCCGTCAGCGATTCAAGCCTTCTATGGTATTCCAGCGCCAGGCTTTCGAGCACCGAACGAACCATGGCCCCGCGTGAATCAAGACGCCCGAGCCCGACAAGTTTCTGTATCGCCTGTTCCATGTCCGCCGGCGCCAGCAGCGACGGGTCGGCTGCGTCGAACAGCGGCACGGACTCGCCGCCATCAGCCTCCGAAGCCTCCGCGGTCATACGCGTGTAATCGCAGGCGGGGTCGTGCAGCATCCATTTCTTGCGAAGCTGCTGCACCAGCCACAGCCCCGAAATGTTGCGGGCCAGATACCACCCGCCAAGCGTGTATTCGTTTGTGAAGCCTAGCTCAAGACATCGCGGCGTCGCCACAGGCTGGGGGGTCATCGATCCCAGAATGCTCCACGTACCGCACGAGATAAACGCCCATCCATCCCCCTGAGCAGGCACTGCCGCAAGGGCAGCCGACGTATCGTGGCCGCAGACCGAGACAACAGGCATATCTCCAATTCCCGTCAGCTCTCGAACCTTTGGCGTCAACGGGCCCAGCACTGTTCCAGGCTCAACCAGCGGCGAAAACATCCCGCGCTTGAGCGAGAAACGCCGCATGATTTCATCCGACCACTGGCCGTCAACACCCATGAGATTTGACGTGTTCGCTATCGATCGCTCGCTTCGCTTCACGCCCGAAAGGAAGAACGAGAAAAGGTCCGGCATATTCAGGAAGCTATCGGCAGCCTCAAGCAGCGGCGAATTCGCCTTCTTCATCGCCAGCAACTGGAACAACGAGCTGATGGCCCACGGCTCATACGCGGTAAGCGCGAAAATCTCGGCAGTGGTCATCGTTGGATTCGTATAGTCGTGAATGCCCTGCGTTCTGGCGTCCCGGTAGTGAACGGGATTGCCCAGCAGCACATCACCGCACAGCAGGCCGAAGTCTACGCCCCAGGTGTCCACCCCCACCGCCAGCGGCTGGCGACCGGCCTGCGCGCACGCTCGCAACGATTCCGTTATTTCGCCCAGGAGAAACGGAAAGTCCCAGTGCAGAGTGGAACCGATGAACACCGGCTTGTTGGGCCAGCGGTGCATCTCCTGCATCTCGACCTTGCCGCCCGAAAGCGTAACCAATTCCGCCCTGCCGCTTTCCGCTCCGAGGTCCAGAGCCAAAAAACAACGACTATCCGCCATCGCACGCTCCTTCATTACAAGCCGATTCTATCGGATGAGGCCGCAAATGGAAGCAGTCTATTGCCTGCCTTTGCCGATAGCCGATAATGGACTACGCGATCAAACCGCTGATAAGGAGAACCAAATGACCAGCCGCAACACCGCCTTCATTGCCTGCCTGCTCATAGCCTCCTATCCGGCATTCGCCGGGCAGATCATCGATCACACCGCCGCACACAGCCACGATGACCTGCACAAGATTCCGCCAGCGGCGATTGAACACGCAAAGGCCACGCTTCATGTCGCATACGGGCACACGTCACACGGCAGTCAGCTTATTTCCGGCATGAGCAATCTCGACACCTTCATGCAGCGGCGATACAACACGCCGCGCGGCTTTTATGCGTACAACGACGGCCCTGCCGCCGGAAAGCTCGACATCGACGACAACTTCGCGCCCGGCGATCTTGGCAATCCAAACCGCCTGGCATGGGCCCAGCGAACACGCGAGTATCTGCAGGATCCCGCTAACAAGGATGTCAACGTCGTCATGTGGTCCTGGTGCGGGCAGGTTGACGGCAGCGAGTCGGAAATCGGCAGGTACCTGAGCCTGATGTCGCAACTTGAAGATGAGTTTCCCAAGGTGGTCTTCGTGTACATGACCGGCCACCTCAACGGCGGCGGCGAAAAGGGCAACGTGAACTTGCGAAACCAGCAGATTCGAGACTTCTGCAAGGCCAACAACAAGTGGCTGTATGACTTTGCGGACATAGAAAGCTGGGATCCCGACGCCAGGAAAAACTACATGCCGCTGAAGGCCAACGACAACGCCGATTACGATTCCGACGGCGACGGCAGGCGCGACAGGAACTGGGCGAAAGACTGGCAGGGGTCTCACCAGCGCGATTATGACTGGTATCCATGCCCCGCCGCCCACAGCCAGCCGCTGGTGGCGAACCTCAAGGCGTATGCCGCCTGGGACATGTTCACGCGCATCGCATCGCAGATTGCCGGCAAGTCAGGCCGCTGATCGTCATTGGAAGCGAACGTCGATGACGTCTCCGGTTTGGACATCTATCGTGGCCGTCGGCCCGGCGACAACTACATCCTCGCGCGCGGGTGCAACAGGGCTGGCGTAGCTGACTGTCGCCTTTCGGGACTCGCCAAGGCGAAGCATGAGCTTGTCGTCGAAGCCGCCGTAGATGATCTGGCAAGACCGGCCGTCGCTAAGATCCAGCGGCGCCTTCATCTTCAACACGAAGTAGATATCCTTGTTATCGATCGAGCCTCGCCAGCATTCAAGATCGTCGCACACGGCTTGGCGCCGGCAGTGATTCCATTGCGGGTTCCGCTCCAGCCACTCATGGAAGAATCGTAGGATTCGCTTATGTGATTCCCGCAGCGCCGGCAGGTCCATCGAGTAGCTTGGCACGCCGACGGCCATCATGCGGATGACCATCGCAGCCGCCTGCGCAGGCGTGTCGCTGTTGGTGATGCTCTGGTAATCGTTCAACGTGTACGGCGTGTACGCGTGAATGTACGCGGTGCGAAGGAAGTTGCCCCGCGGATCGTACGGCGTATCGCCCGCGCGAACAAGCGTTCCATAGTTCATAAGGTGCGGCGTGGCGTAGTTCTGCTTCAGTTCGATGATGTAATCGGGCTTTATGGATCGGGTCTTGCGATCGATCAGCTCAAGGGTTTTGTGCAGGCCCTCCACCATCGAAGGCGTGTCGTGGTCGTGCTCGTCGCTTCGGCAGTCGTCTTTGACCACACAGTTGAACAGGTCGTACTTGGCGCCGTCGACGCCATACTTGTTTATCAGGTCAACGCAGATGTCAGCCATGACTTCGCGCGCCCGCGGAGAGCGAAAACACAGGCTGTGAAACAGGTTGCTGGTCGTCATATAGCCGTCTTCGCCGCGTATCAGCAGCCAGTGATGGCTGGCGAAGGCGTTGGAATCCGGCGATACCGCGTGCGGAGCGCACCAGATGATGGCGTTGGCTCCCGCGGAATGGATCTCATCGACCAGTTTCCTCAAGTCCGGAATGCGCGATTTTTCCTCGCTCCAGTCCCCGATGTTAAGTTTCACGTCAAAATCGCTGTCAAGCCCCGGGCCGAACCACCCGTCGTCGATGATGTAGTTCTTTATGCCCAGGCGTACGCCTTCTCGAACGTTGTCCATAATGACCTTGTGGGTCACATCGCCCGAGAACCAGTCCGTCCACGAGCACCAGAAAGGCAGCAGGCTTGGCGGATTGCTGGCCGGCTGCACGCCCAGCCGGCGCGACATCTCGTCGGAAAAACCAGCCAGCGCGCCATGCCAGTTGGTTTCCTTGAGCGAGTTCTCGTCGCGGAAATATACGAACTGCGTCAACGAGCCGTCGGGGTTAAGAGCCGACTCGGTGATGACCCCGGCCTCGCCGCCGACAAGTGCTTCAACCTCAAGCCTTTTTGACCATGCAACAAGCGCCCTATTGATGGCCGGCTGGCGGCAACTGAACTGCATCTCGATGTTTGACCCAAAAACGCCGAAGACCAGCCCGGCCTGGTCGTCTGGAAGCGTGAATATGAACACAGGCATGCGAATGGTCGAGGCCCGGCTCTGGCGATGCCTGCCCCAGAAATATATCAACTGCAATGAATCAACGTAGTCCCTGCCGCTGTCGGGCACAACGACCTGCCAGTAATTCCTCAGGCCCTGACTGATGCTGTAGGCAACGCGGTCAAGCCTGTCCCCGGCCGGAGGATGCACAGTCACCTCTGATGACTCGCCCGGAAGAACCTCCAAGCGAATGCCGTGCGATTCAAGTTTCGCCGCCTGATTTGGGGCAAGCGTGAACACGGCGTTCGCGCCGTTTTTGGTCGCAACAGTAACGTTAAGCACTGCACCTGAGGTATTGTCACTCAACTTGTTGTTCCTTAACAAATCCTGATGCTATGCCTTTGGCGTGGCTGGGGCAGCGGCCTGCTCTTCCGTGCCGATGTGAGCGGTTCCGGCGATCTTGAGGGCCTTGTCCACCGGCATGTCCAGTTCCTTTAGGTTGTCCCGCGAGGTATATACGGTCGGGCCGCCGATCATGAGTGAAAGCGGAAGGTAGACTGCGACCTTCTTTTCGCCGCCCGTTACTTCGCTGGGGTTCTCGTTCGTCATAATCCCCAGCATTGTGATATCGGAACCCTCGGGCCGATACTCCACCACCCGCCCCATCTTTCCCGCCTGCCCGCCGAAGAGCTTCATCAGGTCGCGGACGGATTCGTAAATGATCTTCGCGCCGGGGATGCGGAGCACCGCTTTTTCAATTCTCGAAAAGAGCCCGCGAAACAGCCACATGTGCGTCAGCAACCCGATGAGATAAACCATGGCAAGCAGCAGCACTACGCCCAGGCCGTGGAACGGCAGGCGAAAGTCGCCATGGAACATCCTGACGAAGCTCTCCGCCATTGCGTCCAGCCAGGCAGCCACTGCGAACAGCACATACAGCGTCACAGCCAGGGGAACAACCACCAATGCGCCTGATAGGAATATCTTGATCTGCTGTTTCATGGGGTTCTCCGCATGCCGCGAAAGTTCAAAAGCCCAGTTTCCTGAAGCCCTCCGCCTCGGAGGGGGCAAACTCGAACATCTTGGTCAGTTTCATTATGTCGAAGATCTTCATAACCTCGGGCCGGACGGCGCAAAGAACAACGCGGCCCTTGATTTCTTTCGCCTTTTTCTGAAGGCTGATCAGCACGCCAAGCATCTGCGACGACATCATCCGGACCACGTCGAAGTCAAGGATGAGCCTCTTGGCGGCCTGCTGGTCGATGATGTCAGATAGCTGCTCGCCTATCGCCTGCACAACCATGGCATCGACGATGGACGCGCCTCGAAAGCTGACAACTGTAACGCCTTGAAACTGCGATACTACCATACTGCTGGCGGCCACGTACTTCTCCTTTACTTCAACTTCGTGCCCAGGCGGTTAAGCTCGTCGAGAGTCTGAACAAAGTCTTGGGGCCAGGGGGCTTCGAGCGTCATTATCTCGTTACTTCGCGGATGGCGAAACTCAATTGTGTGAGCGTGAAGTGCCTGCCTGGTGATCAGCGGACCTTCGGCGACCTCCGCGTTGCCCAGCAACTGGCTGCGGTACAGAGGCCCCCCGCCGTACATCCTGTCGCCGATCATCGGGTGGCCGATGGCGCTCATGTGAACGCGAAGCTGGTGGGTTCTGCCGGTCTGGGGGTAAAGCTCGACCAACGTGAACTTCGCCTTGCTTCGGCCAACATCCGTCAACCTGGATATCGCCTTGTATCGCGTGATCGCCTCTTTGGTGGCCGCGGGATACGGGGCGCCGGTCTTGCGATGCACGGCGTACTTCTCGCGTATCTTGGGGTGCTTGCCGATGGGCATGTCGATAATGTCTTCGTCCACCGCCAGCAGGCCGCTGACTATGGCGCTGTATGTCTTGTGAATGCCCCGGTGCTCGAACTGCATGCCCAGTCGCCACAGCGCCAGTTCGGTCTTTGCGACAAGCATGATGCCGGTGGTGTCGCGATCAAGGCGGTGAACGATCCCCGGGCGGAACACCTCGCCACTGGTGGGCAGCTCGCTGATGTCCCGCCAGTTCATCTTGAAGTAATAGGCAAGCGCATTCACCAGCGTGCCGGTCCAGTTTCCGCGGGCGGGATGAACAATCAGGCCCGCCTGCTTATTGACTGCAAGTATGTCGTCATCTTCATATACTATATTCAGCGGGATCGGCTCGGGTGGAATTTCGCGAGGTTTCGCGGCCGGCAGAAGCATTTCGATGACGTCATTGGCGCGAATGACGTAGCTTGGCTTGACGATCTTTCCGTTGACGGTGACGTTGCCCTCGCGGATGTAGCCCTGCATCGCGGTGCGAGAGACGCTCTTGCCAACCCTGCCGGCAAGATACTTGTCGAGCCGCCGGTCAGGCCGGGCCCGCCAGATGTCTATCCGCAGGCGTTCAAAGCCGTCCTCGTCCGGCTCGAGCGCGGTTTCGCGCACCTCAAGACCGTCGGCGGTCTGTATGTCCGGCTCTGGGGATTCCGTAATGTCTTCTTGATTGCTCATGCGGGTGTTGGGCGGCGAAGTGGGATGCGCGCCGGATGCTCAGCCCTGGCGGCGAGGCCGCGGCGGGCGTGAACACTTCGATGCGAATGACGACCGCTCAGGCTGCACCGATCATGGATCGCACAACATCGACGGCGCTGGCCGCATCGGATGCGTATCCGTCCGCGCCGATTTCGTCAGCGAAGCTCTGCGTCACCGGCGCCCCGCCGATAATCGTCTTGGCTCTGACGCCGGCGGTGCGAATGGCGTCGACAACCGTCTTCATCTGCGGCATGGTGGTGGTCAGCAGGGCGCTCATGGCGCAGATATCGGCATTTTCCCGCCGCACCGCATCGACGAACTTTTCGGCAGGCGCGTCGGTTCCGATATCAACAACGCGCAGGCCGCCGCCGGTAAGCATCATGCCGACGAGGTTCTTGCCTATGTCGTGCAGATCGCCTTTGACCGTTCCAAGAACGACGGTCGCTATCGGCTTGACGCCGGCCTTGGCAAGCGCCGGCTGAAGCACTTCCATGCCGCCCTTCATGGCGCGAGCGGCGATAAGAACCTCGGGAACATAAATCTCGTTGGCCTTGAACCTTTTGCCGATGACGTTCATTCCGGCAATGAGGCCGCTTTCGAGAATGTCTTTGGGTGAAAGGCCATCTTCAATGGCCTGCTTCGTAAGCTCTACAACCTTATTCCTGTCGCCCTTGATGAGCGAATCAGCCAGTAGCTGCAAATCAGCCATGTGGTTCCCTTCTCGGTTTGCTTCGTCAGACCGCCGTCTGGGCCAGGCAGATCATTCTACGCCGGTTTGAGTCGGCGCGTCCTGTGTTGCCGGGGCGGTCGTGGTTTCGGTCGGGTCGGCGGCGGGCGCGTCCGGCCAGATGCTTACGGGTTTTGCCCAAAGGCTCGGAAGCATCTCAAGACCCTGACGCGCAACCAGCAGAACGCTGTGACCAGCCAGCGAATTAAGCTTCAAAGCCTGTTCATAGTGATTCTTGGCAAGATCGAACTCGCCAAAACTCTCGGCAAGGCGAGCCAGGGCGACCTGAGCCTTGGCGACGGCAATATCCTGTGATGCGAAGTCGGTGATAACCTTCTCGTACCACTGCGCTGCCTTCTGCCGGTATTCCAGCCTTTCGCTCTGCGTCAGCTTCGCCCACTGGCCCGCAAGCGTGGTGGAATAATCGACTCCGATTTCCACCGCCGCCAGCGCCGAGTATGGCTGAACGTTTTTATCAACCAGAGACTGGAGCTCGTCGATCCTTCCTTCGGCGCCTGCCGGCGTCTGTGTCAGCCGCACAAACTGCGACTGGATAAGGTGCGCCGAGGCCTTCTTGTTCTTGACCACCCAGGTCACCGCGAGCGCAACTGCCGCCGCGCCAAGAACACACCAAAGAATGATGGTCGCCCGTGCGCGAACAAAAGCGACCACCTTGCTTATTTCCATGCCGAGCGAATTCTGCTGAAGATCGTGACGTCGTTGAGCTTTCATTCAATGCTTTCCATGCTATGGGCCTTTGGTCGGGACATTCGGGTGAATCTGGATCTCCACCTCGCATCCGCCAAAGAGCCCGCTGTCCTGGATCATGACGCGGCAGGTTTCGCTGCCCTTTGCGAACATCAGCGTAAGCACGCCTTTGAAGCTGATGTCGGACGTTACGCCCCAGCCGCTTTGGGGCATCTGATTCCTGAAAAACTGCTTCGTTTCAAACTTGTCGGCCCTTCCGCTATACGTATGCGAGATTGTGCGGACGCCTCTCGATGAGGCGTCATAGCTTTCGCCGTCCACATAGCGAAAACCCACCGGGATGGGCACATCCTGGATCGGCGGAGACGCCTGCGGCATTATGAAGCCCGCATCATCTCTTGCCACTCGACCGCATCCGCCGACAAATACGCAACACAGCAACGGCGCCATCAACAATCTGGCGTTCATCTGAGGCCTCCCTGCCAATGTGTTTAGTCGGTCGCGCGCACTTCTGGCCTCAACCGGAGGCGCCACCTAGACTTGCCGACACCGCTGCAATTGTCAAGACTTTTTCCACAGGCCGTCCGACGCGCCGTCTCAATATAGACGATTCCCAATCGACTGAGGTTCGTGATTAGCCTATTGTCAAAACGTCTGTCGCTGCTTAGTCTAACAACCTGCGCGGAGCAATACCCGGACTGCCATGGAGCACAACGTGATTGTAGTTCTCAACCTATTCGACATCATCCCCGGCCACGAAGCACAGTATGCCGAGTATCTCAAGCGAGTTGGGCCGATCCTCGACAGATACAACGCCAGCGTGCTGCTTTACGGTCTTACGAAGATGATATACCGCGGCGACTGCACACAGCAGTTCTGCGGGCTGATCGGCTACCGCAGCCTCGACGACTTGCGAGACCTGTCGCATGACGAGGAATTCCGCCAGATCATGCCGCTGCGCGACAATTCAACGAAAAACTACGTGCTGACTGCCGTAGAAGCTTTTGATACCATGAACGACGCTGTTGTCTGGCTTGAAAAAGGTCAAGCCCCCGACGCCGCTGGAGATAATAAATGAGAAGCGATGCAGTTAAGGTTGGTCCTGAACGCGGTCCCCATCGAAGCCTGATGAAGGCCACTGGCCTGACGGATGCCGACATCCGCCGACCGTTCATAGCGATAGTCAACAGCTATACAGACGTAGTTCCCGGTCATGTTCATCTGGACGCCGTCGCCGAGTTCGTCAAGAAGCACGTCGAGCAGGCCGGCGGAACCGCATTCGTGTTCAACACCATCGCCATCTGCGACGGCATCGCCATGGGGCACACCGGCATGAAATACAGCCTCGCTTCCCGCGAGCTGATAGCCGACAGCGTCGAGTCAATGTGCCAGGCTCACATGTTCGACGCCATGATCTGCCTGCCCAACTGCGACAAGATCACTCCCGGCATGCTGATGGCTTCGCTGCGATTGAACATACCGACCATCTTCGCCTCCGGCGGGCCGATGGAGGCCGGCGTTGTTGACGGCAGGCACGTTGACCTGATCGACCAGTTTTACGCCGTCGCGCAGCACAAGATCGGCAAGATGTCGGATGCGCAGGTCAGAAAATACGAGAACAACACCTGCCCCGGCTGCGGCTCGTGCAGCGGCATGTTCACAGCCAACAGCATGAACTGCCTGTGCGAAGCAATCGGCATGGCGCTTCCCGGAAACGGCACCTGCCTGGCCACCTCGCCCGTGAGGCTGGACCTATTCAAGACGGCCGCAAAGCGGATCGTGCAAATGGCCAAGGAATGGTCTGCCGCCGGCTGCAAGACCAATTACCCGCTCCTGCCGCGGAACATCATGACCCGCAAGGCGTTCCAGAACGCAATGATGCTCGACATGGCTATGGGCGGCTCAAGCAACACCGTGCTGCACCTGCTGGCCATGGCAAACGAGGCGGGCGTGAATTTCACGCTGGACAACATCGACGCCGCCAGCCGAAAAACACCCAATATCTGCCGCGTCGCGCCCTCGCCAACGCCGGAAGGCAGGATTTATCACGTGCAGGACGTGCACCGCGCGGGCGGAATTCACACCATCCTCGGCCAACTTGCTGACGACAAGCCCGCTCTGCTGAACCTTGACTGCATGACCGTCACAGGCGAGTCGCTCAAGCAGAACATCGAGAAGTATTCGCTGCGAAGCCCCGGCGTTGGCAAGGCGGCGAAGGCCATGTACCAACGCGGCTCCATCCCGACGGGCGCGAAGCCCGAGCAGGTTCGCAAGATGTTCCGCACCGGCAAGGCATCCACAACCGGCAGCGTCAAGGCAGCTCCGATAGACGCCGCCGACGTTATCCGCCCCGTTGCAAACGCATTCACGGACAAGGGCGGGCTGGTCATTATGAGAGGCAACGTCGCACGCAGTGGCGCGGTTGTCAAGATCGCCGGCGTCAGCCCCAAAATGTATCGTCACAGCGGACCCGCCGTTATCTTCGAAAGCCAGGAGGACGCCTGCGAAGGCATTCTCGGCGGAAGGGTCAAGGCCGGCGACGTGGTGGTCATTCGCAATGAAGGCCCCCGAGGCGGTCCGGGCATGCAGGAAATGCTTGCCCCCACGAGCTACATCAAGGGCATGGGCCTTGGCGAAAGCTGCGCTTTGATTACCGACGGCCGATTCAGCGGCGGCACTGCCGGAGCATGCATCGGACACATCAGCCCGGAAGCTGCCTCCGGCGGCGAGATCGGCCTGCTGAAAGACGGCGACATCATCGAGATCGACATCCTCGGCGGAAAGCTCAATGCCAAGATCAGCGAAGCTGAATTCGCCAGGCGAAAGAAAGTCTATCAGCCTCGCGCCCCGCAGATCCGCCATGGAGCGCTCGGCAGATATGCATCGCAGGCAAGCAGCGCTGATACCGGCGGCGTGCTGGACTGGCCGGGAAAAGAACGCGCGGTCTAGATAACAGAACAGTCGAGAAGTCGCGCTGAGGCGCCGGCGGGCGGAACTGCACAGCGCCTAGCCGGGCTTTTTAATGCCAAGGCGGGCCATTACCGCTTGCAGATCCTGCCAGACCTCGCCGCGCGTCTTGGTGGTGTAATTGCGAAGGACGTATGACGGGTGATACGTCGGCATGACGGGAATGCCGCCGATGCCCTCGGCATGCTCGGGCAGTTCATGCCATTGCCCCCTCAGCCGGGTTATGCCCGACTTGCCCAGCAAAGTGTGCACCGCCGGATTGCCAAGCGCCAGAATCACCTTCGGCTGGATTATCTGGATCTGCCTGAACAAAAACGGCGCACAGACTGCAACCTCTTCGGGCCTGGGCGGGCGGTTGTCGGGCGGGCGGCACTTCAGCACGTTGGCTATATACACCTGCGAGCGGCTCAGGCCCATTGCCGAGATCATCTGATCCAGCAACTTTCCGGCCCTGCCGACAAACGGCCTGCCCGTGAGGTCTTCGTCCTCACCCGGCGCTTCGCCGATGATCATCAACTGGGCGTTGGCGTCGCCTTCGCCGAAGACAAGATTCTTTCTGGTCTGGTTGAGGCCGCAGCAGGCACACTCGCGAAGCTCTTTGTTCCTGAGCTCATCAAGCGCCTTTGCCTTGTCGGTCACCGGCCCATATTCCCTGCGTTTGTTCGCGCCGCCCACGGGAGGCTTGCCGGCAGGCTTGCGAACCTTTACCGGAGGCAATGCATCAAGCCCGCGAGCGAAATGCTCGACGCCAAGCAGAACGTCGGTATCTATGACCTGCCGAGCTACCTGGACCAGTTGTTGAAAGTCGCTGCCCATAAACTGCGATTTTACGGAGTCAGGCTCCAAATTCCAGCACGTCTTGCGAATACCATGCAATCCCAACCTGCAAACCCGCCCGCGATGGCAGGCATGCTATGGACTCAGACTAATACCCACGGCTCTCCGTGTCATGTGTGTCTCCCCCATAGATGATGTGATCCGAAATTTGTCAGCAAAGTGACACTAATTCCACCCGGCCATGAAAAAAATCTTTCGTCGCCACTGAGAGAACTGCCGTAACTACCTGACAGTGCAAGTTTTATGATCCAAACGCAGAACCTGAAGATGAAAGCGAAATTCATCTAGACAGCCTTAAGGATGACCCCGCACAAGAATTGCAGCACTAACGGGAAGGTCTGAATCAGCAACATGGCCTGACGTCACGTGCAACAACTGCTATCAGACGGCGGCGGATCTTCAGTTCGCTCGCCGCCAGATGGCTTAGAGGTGCTGCATGAATGCAACCGCAGCATTTGTGAGGTAGATGGACAGGGACAGCCAACGGGCGGACTGTCCCTGGTTATTCCATCGCATGCTGATCAGACCGGGTTTTCCACGAATTCGCCGCCGCGACAGGCAAGCAGGTAGTTCAGCGCCCGGACCTGGCCGGTCATTTCGAGTTCGCCGCGATAGACGGGGTCGTGCCATCCTTCTATGTCTATACTTCCAACGAAACCGTTCTGCCGGAGGATGCTGATAACGTCCGTCCAGTTCGTGTCGCCGAAGCCCGGCGTGCGATGCCAGACGTACTTCGACGGCGAGCCTATGCCCTGCTCGCGTATGACGTCCCAGGCAATGGTCGCGTCCTTGCCGTGGATGTGGAATATCTTCTTGGCCCACTTGCGAAGCTGCGGTATCGGGTCGATCAACTGCACCATCTGGTGGCACGGCTCCCACTGAAGACCGATGTTGTCGTCGGACACTTCGTTGAACATCAGTTCCCACGCAGAAGGGTTGTGGGCGCAGTTCCAGTCGCCCGTGGCCCAGGACCCGCCCATAGCGCAATTCTCGAACACGATGCGCACGCCGTGATCGCCGGCCATCTTCACCAGCGGGCCGAAGAACGCCTTGAACGCCGGCATCGATTCTTCGATAGGCTTGCCGATAATCCTGCCCGTGAACCCCGCCACGATATCGCAGCCGTACGCGTGCGCGTTCTCGATGCACTGGCGCCAGCCAGCGCGGACGGCCTCATACGTTTCGTGCGACGGATCAAGCGGGTTTCCGTATACGCCCAGCGAACTGATAACCGCCTTGCTGTCGGCCAGGACCGCCTTGACCTTCGGTGCAAGCGAAACAGGGTCCATGCCGATGGTGGAACTCCCGCCCCATGTGATGCTATAGCTTTCAAAGCCCAGCTTGTCGACCTGCTGAATGTACTTCTCGTCCGGCCGAACCAGCGTGCCTATGCGAATCTTCATCGGATGCCCCTGGGCGCGCGACGCAGTAATCATTGCTGTTCCTTTTGTAATGGCGCGTGAAACTCAAGAGAATTGGAGGCTAATCCTGCAACACCCCGAGCAGTTCGTCAACAGAAAACTCGCCCTCAAGGCGTATCTCGCCCCGGCCGTCGGGAAAATGAACCACGGTCAGTGGAACAGGCAGTCCGTATTGCGATTTGAGATACCTCGCCGCCTCGCTGTTTCGGTCAGTTACATCCGCCCGCAGGGTCAGCACCGATTCATCGTCAAGCGCCTTCGCCACCTCGGGCTTGTTGTACACGGTGTAGTCCAGCACGTGGCAACTGACGCACCACGAAGCGGTGAACTGGATGAGCACCGGCCTGCCCGTCCGGCGGGCCTCCGCCACGGCTGCGGCGGTGAACGGCTGGAATTCCACCACCGACTGCCTGGGCGGCGAAAGCATGAATATGCCCGCCCCAACCGTCAGTAGAGCGGCGCAACCGCGAACAAGCAGCTTGTGCTTCAGCGGCGAGTCGTAACGAACCCAACTGCCCCACGCCCACAGGCCGAACACCAGCACCACCGCGAAGCCCGCCACCCAGAATGCGTATGTCGAGCCGGCATTGAGCGTCGATATCAGGTAGACCATCAGCAGAAGCAGCAGAAAGCCCATGCTATGCCGCATCAGTTCCATCCACCTGCCCGGACGCGGCAGGCGATCGAGCAGCCGGGGAAACGCACACAGCATCGCATGCGGAGCAGCCATCCCAACGCCAAGCGCAAGCATCGCAGCAGTGCCCAGCCAAAGCGGCTGAATCTGGGCCCATGTCATCGCGCCGGTGAGTATGGCGAAGCTGCACGGCGTCGCAAGCAGCGCCATCATGAAGCCCCATCCGCCCGCGGTGACGTGCCCGCCGCCCTCGGGGCTCGACGAGCTTTTTGCCGCCAGTCTCTTAGGAACGGTCACCGTGTAAAGTCCGAAAAGGTTCGCCGCCAGCGCCCCCACCACCAGCGCCAGCGCCACCCGCACTGCCGGTATCTGGTAATGCTCGCTCCAGGAAAAGCTTCTGCCAAGCACGATGCGTATGACAATGTTGGCCGACGCCAGTATCACGAAAAACGCCAGAATTCCGCCCGCGAACGACAAGCCAAGCGTGACGAACCGCCGCCTGGACTGCCCGCCCAGTTGGGCAAGGCTCAGTATCCGCATCGGGACCACCGGAAGGACGCATGGCATCACGTTGAGCAGCAGACCGGCCAGCAGGGCCAGGCCCAGTCCGCCAAGGGCGGTCAGCGAAGCGTCCGAGCCGCCTGATGGAGTCGGCGCGCGTGGTGGCGAAACCTCGTCTCGCGCCGCCGCCGCGGCAGCCAGTTGGTCGTCGTAGCCCCAGTTCGGGTTTGGGACTGATTCAAGACCGATCTCGACAACCGTCGATACGGCAAGATCGTCGCCCAGCGGAATGCAAACGTCCTTGCATATCTGTCCCGTGGGCGTCAGGGTGATTTCGTGCCTGCCGGGTTGTCCATCCGCCGGCGCGGTCAGCGGGACGAAAATTACCGCCGTGCCGGAATAGACTCTGTTCACCAGTCGAAGGCCCGCGGTGTCGAGGACAAATTCGTGATCCGCCGGCCAGAGCACATCTCCTGCGGCCAAAGGCCCGCTGCTGATGCCCATGCTGGCGGGCATGACGTTCTCGCCCGGATTGACGCTGTAGTAATGCCAGCCCTCGGCCAGCTTCACCTCGACGGCCAGATGGAAGGTCTGCCCCGCAACGACCGCCGTATGCGAAGGCGTCGCTGCCGCAGTGACAATACCCGCAAGCGGATTTGGCGGCGCGGCGGGCGGTGCAAACAAGTCCTGCGCACGCGCAGCGCCGGCCCCCGCCGACACGGCGACCAAAAGGCACAACGCAAACGTTCGGGAAAATTGCTTCATCCGTCTAAAAGGATAATACGCCGTTGCATCCAAACAGGACCGGCGAATATCATCATAACGCTTCGCCGGTTCTGCTCGACCGGAATATCATGTCGTGAAAGATATACGCAAGGGTCGTCGCCAAAAAGGAGAGTTCAGTGGCTCAACAAGCCTCAGCGGGCAAAGCGGCCCCGAAGCGCAAACCCCGACTGATGAAGCAGGCCAACATGAACCGGGTGCTTTACGCGCTTACGCCGGTGCTATTGGTTGCGATCTACTTTTATGGGTGGCGCGTGCTGGCGATGACGGCTGTGGCTTGCATGGCGGCGGGCATAACCGAATTCATCACGTCGCGCAGGCGCGGTTCGCCGGTATCGACGGCAGCGTTTGTCACCGGGGCGCTGCTGGCGCTTTCGCTGCCGCCGATGACTCCCTACTGGATCGCCGCCATCGGCGCGGCAGTGGGCATACTCTTCGGCAAGGAAGTTTTCGGGGGCTTCGGCCGAAACTTCGCCAACCCGGCGATCCTGGGCAGGGCGTTCATTTACGTGTGCTTTCCCCCGGACATGACAACAACGTTCGTGCCGGCGTTTGAAGGCTTTCCGGCGGGGTTTGTTCATTGGTCGTTTATGGATCTGGCGGAGCTGCCTGGGCGACTGTCCGCCCAGGGCCTCTCGATGGCGGATGCCATGAGCCAGGCCACGCCGATGTGGCTGCAGAAGAACCTCGGCGTCGGGTACGACCTGTGGAACAGCTTCCTGGGAAACATCGGCGGCCTGTTCCACGCCGAGGAGCAGACGCGCATCCTCGCCGGATCGAGCGTCGGCGAGGGCAGCGTGCCCGTTTTGCTTGCGGCGGGGGCATACCTTATATACACCGGCACGGCGAACTGGCGGCTTACCGTCGGAATGCTGGCGGGCGTTGTCGCGGGCGGCTTTGCGTTCAACCACATCGCCGGGGGGACCATTGGCGGGCCGCTGTTTCATCTGCTTAATGGCGCCACCGCATACGTTGCGGTCTTCATGATAACCGATCCGGTTTCCGCGCCGAAAAAACGCCCCGCACAATGGATATACGCCGTTCTCGCCGGCGTGCTGGTGGTGCTGCTGAGGTGGCGCAGCCCGTTTGTCGACGGCACATCTTTCGCCATTCTCACGGTGAACCTGGCGGGCCCGCTGCTGGACATGGGCTCGGAGGCGATGGCCGCCAGGGGCAAGGCCAAGGAGGGCGCTTCACAGGGGGCGGCGTCTTGAAGATCGACACGCGTCATCCGGTGTACGTCGTGGCGTTCGCGGCCGTGTCGGCGCTTGTGCTGACGGGGCTGATTATGGCTCTGCACGCAGCCGCACAAAGCAGAATCACGCTGAACGAGCAGGCCATGAGACAGGGCGCGATCGTTGAAATCCTGTTCGTCGAGCCGGGCGATACGCCGTGGGGCAAGCCCGGCGGGCAACTGGATGATTGGCAGATCACGCAGCTTTTCGAAACGCGCGTCCGGGAAGTAACCATCGCAGCCGGCACGGAACATGAAATGCGAATCTTCGTGGCGTACAAGCAGGATGCGCCGAAAGGCCAGCCGCCCATCGACGACGGCGTGCTTCGCTACGCCGTGCCCATCGGAGGGCAGGCGTTCTGGGGTCCGATCCGCGGTTACATATCGCTGAGCCCCGATTTCACCACCATAGGCGGCATAGTCTTCACACAGCAGTCAGAGACGCCCGGACTTGGCGGCGAGATAATGAGGCCCTACTTCCGAAACCAGTTCCAGGGGCTTCGCGGGACCATGCCGCCTCCGGAAGGCAAATATGTTTACGTCGGCGGCCCGAGCGCCGAGGGAAGAGAGAATCCCAGAGCGCAACGCCGCGTGGACGCAATCACCGGCGCGACGGCAACCAGCAATGCCGTTGAGCGCATCGTGAACAACAGCCTGGCGGCCTTCATGGAAGCCGCCCAAGGAATGATCAGACCGGCAACAGAGGAAGAAACCAAATGACGGCAACACCCGCCAGATTAACGCCGCTTACCGCGATGAACTCGCAGATCATGGGCGAAAACCCCATATTTCGCCAGATACTTGGCATATGCTCGGCCCTGGCGGTGACTAATCTTCTTTTCAACACCGTGCTGATGTGCATGGGCCTGATATGGGCGGTGGTCATGTCCAGCATAACAATAAGCGTGATGCGCCGATGGATTCCCCTCCGCGTGCGCATGATGGTGCAGGTGCTGACAATTGCCGCCTTCGTGATCATGGTTGACATCGCGATGCGGGTATGGGCCCCGACAGTGCATGTGCAGATAGCCGCATACGTCGGCCTGATCATCACCAACTGCATCATCATGGGCCGGCTGGAGGCGTTTGCGATGAAGAACCGGCCGAGTTTTTCGTTCATGGACGGACTCGGCAACGGTCTGGGATACGCCGGCGTGCTTGTGGCGGTGGCGCTGTTCCGCGAGGCGCTTGGCTTCGGCTCGCTGTTTGGCTACCCGTTGCCCGCGTTGGACCTTTGGTGGCGGCAATGGACGATAATGGTGGTGCCGCCGGGGGCGTTCTTCGTGCTGGGCCTGATCGTCTGGGCGGGCAGGTCGTACACGCTCTCGCGCGAGCAGGCTGCCGCCGGCGCCGTGGAATCGCAGGTGAAGAAATGATAGCGCAGGTCACACAGCAGCCGGTCGCGGCGTCTCTCATCGCCATCCTCTTCGCGGCGGCGATAACCGACAACATCCTGCTTACGCGGTTTCTGGGCATGTGCTCGTTCCTTTCGGTCAGCAGGCAGATGAAGTCAGCGCTTGGGCTGGGCCTTGCGGTGGTGTTCGTGACGACTGCCACCACGGCCATTAATTCGGTGCTTTACCGCCAGGTGCTCATTCCTCTTGAGAAGGCGTACGGCGTGCCGGCGGATACGATGATCCTGATTCTGTTCATCGTTGTCATCGCCGCGTTCGTGCAGCTCATGGAGATGTTCATAGAGCGCGTCAGCCTTGGGTTATATTTCTCACTGGGGATATTCCTGCCGCTTATCACGGTGAACTGCGCGATCCTCGGATCGTCGCTGTTCATGGTGACGCGGCAGTTGGACCTGCTTGGCTCGCTGATTTTCGGCTTGGGCAACGGCCTGGGCTGGTGGCTGGCGATAATGCTGATGGCCGGCATTCGCACCAGGCTCCGGAACGCGAGAATCCCCCCGGCCCTCGACGGCGCGGGCATTACGTTGATCATAGCGGGAATAATGGCCCTGGCGTTCATGGGCTACAGCGGAATGATCCAGGTTCAATGACATGATGACAATCCTGGTAGCGGCGTTGGTTGTGTGCGTCTCGGCTGTGGTGCTGGCAATTCTGCTGCTGGCAGCGGAGCGGTTTCTCATCAACTACGGCCCATGCCGCATAGACATCAACTCGGGCAGGAAAAGCCTTACCGTCGAAGGAGGGCAGAGCCTGCTTGGATCGCTCAAGAACGAGGGCATTTTCATTCCCTCCGCGTGCGGCGGAAGGGGCACGTGCGCATACTGCAAGGTGAAGGTCCTCAGCGGCGGCGGACCCGTGGCCCCCACTGAGGAACCGCTGCTGACCGGCGAGGAAATCGCCTCCAATGTGCGGATCAGTTGCCAGGTGAAAATCCGCAATGACATCGCGATAGAGATTCCATCCGATATGTTCGACATACGCCAGTACAAGGGCGCCGTCGAGAACATCCGCGACCTGACATACGACACCAAGGAGCTTCGCATCCGGCTGATGTCGCCCGACAGCATCAAGTTCGAACCGGGCCAGTATGTGCAACTGGAGGCCCCCGCCTACGGCAGGAATCCCGAACCGATCTACCGCGCGTACAGCATATCCAGCCCTCCCAGCGACAGCCATTACATAGAGATGATCATCCGCCGCGTGCCGGATGGAATCTGCACCACATGGGTTTTCGACGTGCTGCGCGACGGCGACACGGTGATGCTTAACGGCCCCTACGGCGAGTTCAAGATGACCGACAGCGACCGGTCTATGGTGTGGATCGCCGGCGGCTCGGGCATGGCGCCGTTCTGGTCGATGATCCGGCACATGAAGGAAACCGGCTCGAAGAGAAAGTGCACGTATTTCTTCGGCGCGGTGGCGCGGCGGGATCTGTTCCTTGTGGACGAGTTGCAGGCCATCAGCGCCGAGATGCCGAACTTCACGTTCATCCCCGCCCTCTCGGGCGAGAACGTTCCCGACGACTGGACAGGCCAGCGCGGGCTGATAACCGATGTTGTCGCGCGGAGTCTTGAAAACCCGCCGGATGTCGAGGCGTATCTCTGCGGCAGCGCCGGCATGATAGACGCAGCCGTGAAAATGCTCACCGCCAACGGTGTGAGCACTGACCGCATCTTCTACGACAAATTCAACTAGCGGAGCACGCATGAAGCGAGATCCTGACATTCAGCGCGTCGAGGAGCGCATGGCGCCGCGGGTGCTGAGCCTGGATGGTTTTCTGGGCGCGGACCATCGCCCGCTTGAGGAAATTCTCGATGCCGATCGTCGCGACGTCGAACAAATGGGGCTTAGCAACCAGTTGATCGGCAGGCGTTTGAGCGAGCTTATCGACAAGACAGTCGCGATGCTTGGCAGGCCGCTGCATGTTGGAAACATCAAGGCGACGTACTCAGAGGCCATGGGGCGCATGCCCTGCCCATGGGCCGATGGCCGGTTCCCAAAGGGCGAAATCGAAATACTCGACGAAAGCAAGGGGCTCAGGCTGCTGGTCACGCCCTCCAGCGGGCACATGATTGAGCATCACGGCTTTTACGAAGGCAGGGGCAGCCGATACCGGGTCGATCCCGCCCTCGCCGCCGAGTTGCTGGGCCTTACAGCCCTGCCGTAACTATTGCCCAATTCGTCCGCCGTGGATACATTGCCCTCATGGCGGGTTCGAATATCAATGCCCAGACCGAAGACCTGATGAAGCTGGCGCGTGAGCTGCTGCAGAGCCGCTTCGGCCACGCCGATCTTCGACCCGGCCAGGCAGAGGCGATTCAATCGATTCTTTCTGGACGAAGCCTCCTTGCCGTCATGCCCACCGGAAGCGGCAAAAGCCTGCTGTATCAGCTTCCCGCCCTGGTGCAGGACGGGCTGACGCTGGTCGTATCGCCGCTGATAGCGTTGATGAAAGACCAGGTGGACGAGCTGGCGCGAAAGCGAATTCCGGCGACGTTCATCAATTCGAGCCTCGGCATGGACGAGCAGCAGCGCCGCCTGGAGGCCTGCATCGAAGGCGCGGTGCACCTGCTGTACGTGGCCCCCGAGCGATTCGCGGCGGCGTCTTTTGTCGCGGCCGTGAGGCAATTGAACGTCAAGCGCATGGCTATTGATGAAGCTCATTGCATATCTCAATGGGGTCATGATTTTCGCCCTGATTACCGCCGGCTCAAGGAGTACCGCAAGCTCCTGGGCAATCCGCCCGTCACGGCCCTGACGGCAACGGCTACGCCGCGGGTGCAGCAGGACATTATCGACTGTCTGGGCCTCAGCGCCGGCGAGGTGGATGTTCACGTTCACGGGTTCGACCGCCCGAACCTGGCCCTGTCGGTCGTGCAGGCCGGCGACGAGGAAAGGAAGGACGCAGCGCTTGCCTCCCTGGTCGCCAATGAGACGGGCTGCGGCATTGTTTATGTGGGCACGCGCAAGGCTGCCGAGCAGGTCACCAAGAATCTCAAGCGGGTCGAGCCTTCGACCATCGTCTATCACGCCGGGCTGGACGCCGAGGCCAGAAGCGCCGCCCAGGAGGCGTTTCTCAAAGGCAAGGCCAGGGTAGTCGTCGCCACGCTGGCGTTCGGCATGGGCATAGACAAGAGCGATGTGCGATTCGTCGTTCATTATCACTACCCTGCCTCCCTCGAACAGTATTACCAGGAGATCGGCAGGGCCGGACGCGACGGAAACCCAAGCAAGTGCGTGCTGCTGTATTCGCCGGGTGACAGATACCTTCGGGAATTCTTCATCGACATGAGCAACCCAACCGCCGAGCAGGTGCGGTCGGTTTACGAGGCCATCTGGTCGATACCCGGCTCGACCATCCAGATGACATACAAGCAACTGGCGGAAATGTGCCCGCGCGACGTCAAGGAAGGCCACGCGGGCTCGGCAGTTAGGTTGCTGGATCACGCCGGTCTTACCCGCAGCCTCGGCGCAGAACCAACCGCAACCGTCGAATTCCTCGCGTCCGCCTCGGCGCTTCTGACGCGACTTAAGGGCGCGGGCGCAAAGGTGCTTGCCGCCATTTCGGAAGAAATGGACCTCGAAGCAAAAGGCCCGTGTCCCATCAACCTTGCAAGAGTCTGCCGAAACGCCGACATGACCGAATCGCAGGTTCGACGCGTGCTGACCTCGCTTGAGGCGGAGGGGCAGATCATATACCAGCCACCCTTCAGAGGAAGGGGCATCGAGAAGCTGGTGGATCCCCCGCCAGCGTTTGAGGATGTGCCGATCGACTGGCCGCGGCAGGAAATGCTGCGCAGCCTGGAATACGAAAAGCTCGCCGCCATCGAGCAGTACGTCAGGGGCAGCCGCTGCCGGCGATGGTCCATCGTGTCGTATTTCGGACAGAAGGATGTGTTCAAGTGCGGCGTGTGCGATTGCTGCACGTCGCCCGGCGGGTCAGGCAGCATTCTTGAAGACGCCCCGCAACTGGCGACGACAATACTGGACTGCGTGAAGGCTTTGCCGTTTCCGCTTGGGGCGGGCATGCTGACCAAACTGCTGACCGGTTCGCGCGACAAGAAGCTCAAGGAATGGCGTCTGGATCGGCTGAGGCATTACGGCGCGATCGAGGCGACCCCCGCCACCGTTCGCAGAGCCATCGAGGGGCTCATCGAGGCCAGATGCCTGCAAATCGGCGGACAGGAGGGCAGACCAACGCTGTCGGTGACAAAGACGGGCGAAATCGCCCGCAGCTCTTCGCCGCCCGCCCCGGCTGCAACAAGCCAGGCCACGAAGAATGTGAAGATAGAAACCGCCCGACCGGCGATGGACACCCAGATGATTGCTAACGCAGTGCTCAAGTGTGTGGCCTCATTGGACAGGCCCGTGGGGCTGGGCAAAGTCGCCGAGATTCTCTGCGGGTCCAAATCCAAGTGGATCAACCAGTGCGGCGCGTCGAGCATGGACGTGTACGGCGCGGTCGACATGCCCCAGCAGAAAATGAGAAAGATCATCGCCGGCATGATCTCTGGCGGATTGCTCTGCACCGAGGGCGACGAATACCCCGTGCTGCAACTGACCGCGCAGGGAAGGGAGGAACTTCGGGACGGCGCCGCTCGCGTTGAACTGGCCGCCCCGCCGCCACAGAGCAAAACTAAAGAGCAACCCTGCGGCGATCCGCCGGCGGCCAGTGCCGCCCAGACGCCCCAGCCGGGCCAGGCATGCAGAATGCTCGATTCGTTGCTGGAGAGTTTCTTCCTGCTTGAAGCGGATGGCGCGCGCGAGCTTCTTGACGATCTTCGCGTTTTTCATCCCAAGGCGATCATGGAGCGCGTGCGGCGGCATCATGAGGGCTCGACCAGCCAGCGCGCCGCTGCCCGGGCGATTTGGCTCGCGGGCGAGCTTGGCGGCAAATGGGGGCTTGATTTCCTGGCCGCCCGCGGCGACGACGGGGACGAGCGCCTGCGAGCCCTCCAACGCACCGCAGCCGCCAAGGCCGCCGCAATCGCGGCCCGCGATGCGGCATCCCCGACCAGCGCGAGCGCCATGCCTGGCGACGAGGCGAACCACTTGCCTCTTGCCTAATCTTCGGCGCGTTCTTATTGTGGCGGCATGAATGTCGTCTGGATCATCTTTCTGTTCATATTCGGCGCGTGCATCGGCAGCTTTTTGAACGTTGTCATTTACCGCCTTCCTCGCGGCGAGAGCATTGTCGTGCCGCCCAGCCACTGCCCTTCATGCGGCAGGGGAATTCGATGGTACGACAACATCCCGCTGCTGAGCTGGT